>NZ_AEJC01000085.1 GCF_000317595.1 Streptomyces ipomoeae 91-03
CCGCCGTGCGGGCTTCCGGCCGATACGGCTCGGGCTCCGGCTTGGACCCAGGTCCCGGCCCGGGCCAGGGCTCCGGCCCCCGGCGCGGAATCCGGCTCAGGTGATACGGCCCGCCGCCAGCACCACCCGCGCCAGCTCCCGGTGGCAGATGTCGCTGTGGGCCCCGGACGGCGGGCCGCCGTTCTTCACGACGGCGGCGGCGTCGATGTTCACGCAGCCGGACGTGGGCAGTTGGGCCTTCAGAGCGTCGGCGAGCTTGAACGATCGGGTGCCCTTGACCGCCTGCACCCCGTCGTAGCCGAGCGCGCCCCACTTGGCGCCCAGCACGCTGCCGATGCCGAACCCCAGGACCGCCCGCGAGTCGCCCGCCATACGGGAGGCGAGCGGGTAGATCGTGCCGAGCGCCGAGTCGTGCTTGGAGTGACAGCAGATCAGCGGGCCGTCGACGCGCTTCTGCTGACCGCTCAGTACGCCACTGGCCCGCTGGTCGTGCGGCAGCCGCTCCGCGAACGCGTAGTGCGAGAAGGCGGCCTGAAGAAGCGTCACCGATTTCACCGTGCGCACACCCTCCGGCAGACCGCGCAACGCGAACGACACCAGCCGGGCTCCGAAGCTGTGCCCCACGAGGTGCACCCGCACCTCCGGCGCCGTCCGCGCGAGCTGCCCGAGCAGCCGCCCGAGCCCACGCTCACCGACGGTTCCGGCCCGGCGCTTCATCGCGAAGTAGGTGGCCTGGCGGAGGAGTTCATGGGCGCCGTCCCAGACGGCGAAGGAGGCCTCTCCCTCGACCGCCCCCAGTGCCGCCGCGAAGTCCGCGCACACCGTCACCGTGTCCTCGCGGAGCATCCCGGGCGTGCCCTCCGGCATCCCTTCCGCCAGCGTGTCCGCCGTGAACGCGCCCTGCGGTCCCTGTGGCGACGTCTCCACCAGCAGCCGCACCAGCCGCCCGAACTCCTCCAACGAGGCGCCCTCGTCCGGCCGTTGGTCCAGCAGCCGAGCGAGCTGTTCGACGATCGCGGCCCGCCCCGGGAAGACCTCGAGGAGCGCGTGCCGGGTGCCCTTGTCGAGCGCGGGGCCGGGCGCCACGACCGGGACGGGTTTGAAGTCCGGGATCGGCTCGTCGGAGAACCGCATCGACGGCCACAGCACCCCGACGTACCCCAGCTCGGCGTTGGGGGCGAGCGCGGGGAACGGGGCGAAGAAGCGGCTGTAGAGCCGTGTCGCACCGGACCTGTCGTTGTTCCAGCCGTGCGCGAAGACGACCAGATCCCCGATCCCGTGCCGCGTGACTCCCTCGGACAACCGGTCCCGCTGCCCGGTGTCCACGTCCCCGTCCGCGTCGAAGGTCAGTTCCCAGTACGGACTCACGCTCATTTCCGGATCCGCCATGCCGAGCCCCCTTCGGCCCCGTTGGTGGTGCGCTCAGGCGCATGGTCCTGCCAACGGCGAAGGATGGCCATACGTTACGTACGGCTACCGATAGAGCAAATATTCCTTCCGTACCTTTCGGAACGCCGCCAGCTCCTCCTGCCAGCCCGCCACCACGTCGTCCGTGTCCGCCCCCGCGTCGATCATCGTGCGCACCCGCGCGGAGCCGGTCAGCTTGTCGATCCAGTTGTCGGAGCGCCAGGCGAAGCCGCTCCACACCTTCTTGGCGGTCACGAGGAGCCCGATGCCGGTGCGTACGGGGTCGTACGCCGCCCGGTCGTGGACATGGATCTGCACCCCGCCGATCGTCTTCCCCTGGAACTTGGAGAACGTCGGCGCGAAGTACGCCTCCCTGAAGTGCACGCCCGGCAGCCCGAGTCCGTCGACGGCCGCCGCCCACCGCCGGTCGATGCCCTCCGCGCCCAGCAGTTCGAACGGGCGGGTGGTGCCACGCCCCTCGGACAGGTTCGTGCCCTCGAACAGACCCGTCCCGGAGTACACGAGCGCCGTGTCGGGCGTCGGCATGTTCGGGCTCGGCGGCACCCAGGGCAGCCCGTACGCGTCGTAGAACCGGGACCGCTGCCACCCCGACATCAGTACCGTCTCCAGCGGTACGGGTTTGTCCAGGAACTCCCCGTTGAACAGCCGCGCCAGCTCCGCCACCGTCATCCCGTGCGCCTGCGAGACGGGCTGCCGCCCGACGAACGTCGCGAACTCCTTGTGCAGCACGGGGCCTTCGGCGGATCGGCCGGTCACCGGGTTCGGCCGGTCGAGGACCACGAAGCGCTTGCCGACGAGCCGGGCCGCCTCCATGCAGTCGTACAGCGTCCAGACGTACGTGTAGAAGCGGGCGCCGACGTCCTGGATGTCGAAGACGATCGTGTCCACGCCGGACGCGGTGAAGATGTCCGCGAGGGGCCGGCCGCTCTTCCGGTACGTGTCGTACACGGGCAGACCCGTCGCCGGGTCGTCGTAACGGCCCTCGGAGCCGCCGGCCTGCGCGGTCCCGCGAAAACCGTGCTCGGGGCCGAAGACCGCCCTGAGGTCCACCCGGTCGTCGCCGTGCATCACGTCGACGATGTGGCGTACGTCCCTGGTGACGCCGGTGGGGTTCGTGACGATGCCGACCTTTTGGCCGCCGAGTTCCTTGTAGCCGGTGGCTGCCAGTCGCTCGAAGCCGGTGCGCAGCCGTGGGGCGGCTGCCCTGGCCGGGGGAGCGGCGGTCGGCTCGGTGGCGGAGCAGGCCGAGGCGGCGGTGGCTGCGGTGGCGGCTGTGGAGGCGGCCAGGAAGGTGCGGCGGGAGAGGTGCATGGGGGTATCTCCGTCATCGCGGGGGGCGGTGTGCAGGCACGCTATGGGCTTCCGCGGGCGGTTTGGGGCCTGCGGGTCGAGTGTGGCTGGTCGCGGTCGCGACCACGCGGCGGAGCCGCACATCGACACAGCCCCCCGCCCCTTTCGGGGCGCGGCCGGGGGCACCCTTTCTCTGCTACATACCGACTGGTTAGTCTGAGCTCGAAGTCTCGAAGTGCAGCCATTCGAGTGGATCGCCGTACGTCTGGATCGCCGTACGTCGCGGTGCGTCGTGTCGAAGGAGACCAATGGTGGAAGTCGTGCGGAACGCGGGCGTGGTCGTCACCGGGGCCGGGGGTGGGATCGGGGCCGCGCTGGCTCGGCGGTTCGCGGCTGAGGGGGCCCGGGTCGTCGTGAACGACCTGGACGCCGAGCGGGCGAAGGCCGTGGCCGAGGAGATCGGCGGGATCGCTCTGCCCGGGGACGCGTCCACGATCGTCGCCGCGGCCCGCGAGGCGCTCGGCGGGACGGTCGACGTGTACTGCGCGAACGCCGGGGTCGCCTCGGGCGGTACCGAAGCGGCCGACGAGAAGGTCTGGGCGCTCGCCTGGGACGTGAACGTGATGGCACACGTCCGGGCGGCCCACGAACTCCTGCCGGACTGGCTGGAGCGCGGCAGCGGGCGCTTTGTGTCCACGGTCTCGGCCGCCGGGCTGCTCACGATGATCGGCGCGGCCCCCTACAGCGTCACCAAGCACGGGGCGTACGCCTTCGCCGAGTGGCTGTCGCTCACGTACCGCCACCGTGGCCTCAAGGTGCACGCGATCTGCCCCCAGGGAGTGCGCACCGACATGCTGACGGCCTCCGGCAGCGCGGGTGACCTGGTGCTCGCGCCGACCGCGATCGAGCCGGAGGCCGTCGCGGACGCGCTCTTCGAGGGCATGGAGAACGACCGCTTCCTGATCCTTCCGCACCCGGAGGTCGCCGGTTTCTACCAGGCCCGGGCGACCGACCCGGAGCGTTGGCTGACGAACATGAACCACATCCAGCGGAAGTGGGAGACGACCGGCTGACCGCCCTGCTCGATGGACAAGGGCCGGAGAGTGGGATGATCCTCCGGCAAGCGCCGCATTTCCGCCGGGGCGGGAACCGATGGGCGGCCGACGGACGACCAGTGGGCGACCACAGAACCACGGAAGGAAGGTGGCGGCAGTGCCCAGGACGACGGACGGAGACGGTACTCCCGTCCCGCAGCGGCTGCTGGCCGCCGCCACCCGGCTCTTCGCCGAGCAGGGCTACGACCGCACCTCCGTGCAGGAGATCGTCGAGGCGGCGGGCGTCACCAAGGGCGCGCTGTACCACTACTTCGGCTCCAAGGACGACCTCCTGCACGAGGTGTACGCGCGCGTGCTGCGCGTCCAGCAGGAACGTCTCGACGCCTTCGCGGACGCCGACGAGCCGATCGAGAAGCGGCTGCGGGCCGCGGCGGCCGACGTGGTCGTCACGACCATCGAGAACCTCGACGACGCGATGATCTTCTTCCGCTCCATGCACCACTTGAGCCCCGAGAAGAACAAGCAGGTACGCGCCGAGCGCCGCCGCTACCACGAACGCTTCCGCGCGCTCGTCGAGGAGGGCCAGGAGTCCGGCGTCTTCTCCACCGCGACCCCGGCCGACCTGGTGGTCGACTACCACTTCGGCTCGGTCCACCACCTGTCGACGTGGTACCGCCCCGACGGCCCGATGAGCCCACAGGAGGTCGCGGACCACTTGGCGGATCTGCTACTGAGAGCACTACGCCCGTAACGGACCGAGGTTCTCTCCGCCCCCGCCGCCCGCGCCGCGTCACACGTACTTCTTCAACTCCCGCCGAGCCAACGACCGCTGATGCACCTCATCCGGCCCGTCGGCGATCATCAAGGTCCGCGCCCCCGCGTACAGCTCCGCCAGCGGAAAGTCCTGACTCACACCCCCCGCACCATGCAACTGAATCGCCCGGTCGATGACGTCGACAACCGCACGAGGCGTGGCGATCTTGATGGCCTGAATCTCCGTGTGCGCTCCCCTGTTGCCCACGGTGTCCATCAGCCACGCCGTCTTCAACACCAGCAACCGCAACTGCTCCACGGTGACACGCGCGTCGGCGATCCAGTTGTGCACCACCCCCTGCTGGGCCAGCGCCTTGCCGAAGGCCTCCCGGGACACCGCCCGCCGGCACATCAGCTCGATCGCCCGCTCGGCCATGCCGATGAGGCGCATGCAGTGGTGGATCCGCCCGGGTCCGAGCCGCGCCTGCGCGATGGCGAAGCCGCCGCCCTCCTCGCCGATGAGGTTGGACACCGGCACGCGCGCGTGGTCGAAGACCACCTCGGCGTGGCCACCGTGGTAGTGGTCCTCGTAGCCGAAAACGCGCATCGCGCGGTTCACGGTCACACCCGGCGTGTCGCGGGGCACCAGCACCATCGACTGCTGGCGCCGGATGTCGGCCCCAGCGGGATCCGTCTTGCCCATCACGATGAAGATCTTGCAGTCGGGGTTCATCGCCCCGGAGATGTACCACTTGCGCCCGGTGATGACGTACTCGTCGCCGTCCCGCTCGATGCGCGTCGTGATGTTGGTGGCATCGGACGAAGCCACCTCCGGCTCGGTCATCGCGAACGCCGACCGGATCTCACCGGCGAGCAACGGCTCCAGCCACTGCTTCTTCTGCTGCTCGTCACCGAACTGCGTCAGCACCTCCATGTTGCCCGTGTCGGGCGCCGCGCAGTTCAACGCGGTCGGCGCCAGCTGCGGGGAACGCCCGGTGATCTCGGCGAGCGGCGCGTACTGGAGGTTCGTGAGCCCGGCACCGTACTCGGAGTCGGGCAGGAAGAGGTTCCACAGCCCCTGGCGGCGGGCCTCGGCCTTCAGCTCCTCCACCACGGCCGGTGTGTCCCACGGCGAGGCCAGCGCGGCCCGCTGCTCCTCGGCCACCGGCTCCGCCGGGTAGACGTACTCGTCCATGAAGGCGAGGAGCTTGCCGCGCAGCTCCTCGGTACGGGCGTCGAATGCGAAGTCCATGGCGGATCAGCCTTCCTGAGAGCCGGAGCCGGAGCCGGAGCCGGTACGAAGAGTCGTCAGACCGTGGTCGATGAAGACGGGGACCAGTTCGCCGATGCGGTCGAAGCCGCGGCCGACCGTCTGACCGAGCGTGTACCGGTAGTGGATGCCCTCAAGGATCACGGCGAGCTTGAACCACGCGAACGCGGTGTACCAGGACACGGAAGACACATCGCGCCCCGAGCGCGCCGCGTACCGCTCGACGATCTCGGCCGGTTCCGGGTGCCCGGCGGCCGTCGCGGTCGTGGAGACGGGGGAGTCGGGCAGCCCGAGCGGCACGCTGTACATCACCAGCAGCCCCAGGTCGGTGAGCGGATCACCGAGCGTGGACATCTCCCAGTCGAGGATCGCCCTGATCCGGTCGTCGTCTCCGAGTAGCACGTTGTCGAGCCGATAGTCGCCGTGCACGACGGTCGGCGCGGGGGAGTGGGGCAGCCGGCGCCCCAGGGTGGCGTGCAGCTCGTCGATGCCGGCCAGCTCGCGGTTGCGGGACGCGTCCAGCTGCTTGCCCCAGCGCCGCAGCTGCCGGTCCAGGAAGCCCTCCGGGCGTCCGAAGTCGGCGAGGCCCACCTCGGCCGGGTCCACCGCGTGCAGCCCGACCAGCGTGTCCACCAGGCCCAGCACGGCCGCCCGGGTGCGCTCCGGCCCCAGCTGGGCCAGCTGCTCGGCGGTGCGGTACGGGGTGCCCTCGACGAACTCCATGACGTAGAACGGCGCGCCCAGCACCTCCTCGTCCTCGCACAGCAGCACAGGCCGCGGCACCGGTACGTCGGTGGGGTACAGCGCGCTGATCACCCGGTGCTCGCGCTTCATGTCGTGCGCGGTCGCCAGCACATGGCCCAGCGGCGGCCGTCGTACGACCCACTTGGCGACACCGTCCGTGACCTCGTACGTCAGGTTCGACCGCCCGCCCTCGATCAGCCGAGCGGTGAGCGGACCCGCCACCAGTCCGGGCCGCTCGGCGTCGAGCAGGGCGCGGAGCCGGTCGGGATCGAGGCCTGGCGGGTGGTCTGGGCGCATCGTCGCTCCTACATGCGGGTGAACAGGACCGCACCCATGATGCCGACCGGTCGGTATGCCGTCCAGTGGGTGGCGCGGAAGTAGCCGGCATCTCGACGGGATCCGGCCGCAGCACCGGATCCCGAAGCCACTGCGGATGTCCTGCCGGGAGGCAGATGTCCCACCGGGAGTACGACGGGCCGT
>NZ_AEJC01000086.1 GCF_000317595.1 Streptomyces ipomoeae 91-03
GTACGCGTACTGCCGAGCGGATCAGAAGCGGCGCGTGATCAGCGCTCGCTTCACCTCCTGGATCGCCTTGGTGACCTCGATACCGCGAGGGCAGGCGTCCGTGCAGTTGAAGGTCGTACGGCAACGCCACACGCCGTCACGGTCGTTGAGGATCTCCAGCCGCTGCTCACCGGCCTCGTCGCGCGAGTCGAAGATGAAGCGGTGGGCGTTGACGATGGCGGCCGGACCGAAGTACTGGCCGTCGTTCCAGAACACCGGGCACGACGAGGTGCAGGCGGCGCACAGGATGCACTTGGTCGTGTCGTCGAACCGCTCGCGGTCCTCGGCGGACTGCAGCCGCTCACGCGTGGGCTCGTTGGTGTCCTTCGTGATCAGGAAGGGCATCACGTCCCGGTACGCCTGGAAGAACGGCTCCATGTCCACGACCAGGTCCTTGAGGACCGTGAGGCCCTTTATGGGCTCGATCGTGATCGGCTTCTCGGGGTTGATGTCCTTGATCAGCGTCTTGCAGGCCAGACGGTTCCTGCCGTTGATCCGCATGGCGTCCGAGCCGCAGATGCCGTGCGCGCAGGAGCGGCGGAACGTCAGCGTGCCGTCGACATCCCACTTGATCTTGTGGAGACCGTCGAGCACACGCTCCTTCGGGTCGATCTCCAGCTGGAAGTCCTGCCACTCGGCGTCCGCCGAGACCTCGGGGTTGAAGCGGCGCACGCGGAACGTGACCGTGATGTACGGGGAGGCCGGAGACGACGCGTCGGGGGTCTCGGCCTTGTCCAGAACAGGGGTAGCCATCAGTACTTACGCTCCATCGGCTGGTAGCGGGTCTGGACGACCGGCTTGTAGTCGAGGCGGACGGTCTCGGAGCCGTCGTCGCCGACCTCGCGGTACGCCATGGTGTGACGCATGAAGTTGACGTCGTCGCGGTTCGGGTAGTCCTCGCGGTAGTGACCACCGCGGGACTCCTTGCGGGCCAGCGCGGAGACCGCCATGACCTCGGCCAGGTCGAGCAGGTTGCCCAGCTCGATGGCCTCCAGGAGGTCGGTGTTGAACCGCTTGCCCTTGTCCTGGATCGCCACGTTCTTGTACCGCTCGCGCAGCTCGGTGATCTTCTCGACGGCCGTCTTGATCGTCTGCTCGGTGCGGAACACCATGACGTTGGCGTCCATGGTCTCCTGCAGCTCACGACGGAGGTCCGCCACGCGCTCGTTGCCCGTGGAGGAGCGCAGCCGCTCGATCTGCTCGACGACCAGCGACTCCGGGTTCTCCGGCAGCTCGACGAAGTCGGCCTTCTGGGAGTACTCGGCGGCGGCGATACCGGCCCGCTTGCCGAACACGTTGATGTCCAGCAGCGAGTTGGTGCCGAGACGGTTGGCGCCGTGCACGGAGACACAGGCGACCTCACCGGCGGCGTACAGACCCGGGACGACGGTGGTGTTGTCGGCCAGGACCTCACCCTCGACGTTGGTCGGGATGCCGCCCATGGCGTAGTGCGCGGTCGGCTGGATCGGGATCGGGTCCGTGTAGGGCTCGATGCCGAGGTACGTGCGCGCGAACTCGGTGATGTCCGGGAGCTTGGCGTCCAGCTGCTCCGGCGGCAGGTGGGTGAGGTCCAGGTAGACGTGGTCGCCCTCGGGACCGCAGCCCCGGCCCTCGCGGATCTCCGTGTAGATGGAGCGCGAGACCACGTCACGGGACGCGAGGTCCTTCATGACCGGCGCGTACTTCTCCATGAAGCGCTCGCCGTCCTTGTTGCGGAGGATGCCGCCCTCACCGCGGGCGCCCTCCGTCAGCAGGATGCCCATGCGCCAGATGCCGGTCGGGTGGAACTGGAAGAACTCCATGTCCTCCAGCGGCAGCCCGCGACGGTAGACCGCCGCCTGGCCGTCACCGGTCAGCGTGTGCGCGTTGGACGTCACCTTGAAGAACTTGCCGCAGCCGCCGGACGCGTAGATCACGGCCTTCGCCTGGAAGACGTGGATCTCACCGGTGGCCAGCTCGTACGCCACCACACCGGCGGACTTCTTGACGCCGTCGACCTCGGTGATCAGCTGGTCGAGGACGTAGAACTCGTTGAAGAACTCCACGCCCTCCTTCACGCAGTTCTGGTACAGCGTCTGGAGGATCATGTGGCCGGTGCGGTCGGCCGCGTAGCAGGACCGGCGGACCGGCGCCTCACCGTGGTTACGGGAGTGACCGCCGAAGCGGCGCTGGTCGATCGTGCCGTTCGGGGTGCGGTTGAACGGCAGGCCCATCTTCTCCAGGTCGAGGACGGAGTCGATGGCCTCCTTCGCCAGGATCTCGGCGGCGTCCTGGTCGACCAGGTAGTCACCGCCCTTGACCGTGTCGAAGGTGTGCCACTCCCAGTTGTCCTCCTCCACGTTGGCCAGCGCGGCGGCCATGCCGCCCTGCGCGGCGCCCGTGTGGGAGCGGGTGGGGTACAGCTTGGTCAGCACGGCGGTACGGCTGCGCTTCGTGGACTCGATGGCCGCGCGCATACCGGCGCCACCGGCGCCGACGATGACGGTGTCGTACTTGTGGATCTTCATGGTCGGTTACCTCAGCCCCGTGCCTAGCGGATGTTCGGGTCGAAGGTGAAGATCACCAGCGTGCCCAGCAGGATGGTGAACACCGTGGCGGTGTAGAGCAGGCCCTTCAGCCACAGGCGGGTGTTCGCGCGCTCCGCGTAGTCGTTGATGACCGTGCGCAGGCCGTTGGCGCCGTGCAGCATCGCGAGCCACAGCATCATCAGGTCCCAGACCTGCCAGAACGGGGACGCCCAGCGGCCCGCGACGAACGCGAAACCGATCTTGGAGACGCCGCCGTCGAGGACGAGCTGGATGAGCAGGTGGCCGATGACCAGGACGACGAGGACGATGCCGGACAGCCGCATGAACAGCCAGGCGGCCATCTCGAAGTTGCCGCGGGTCGTCTTCGGGGTCTTCTTGGTGCGCTTGCGGGGCGGCTCGATGAGGGGGGCCGGGTTCTCGGGGCTGTAGCCCGAGAGCGCGCCCGTGCCCTCGACGGGGCCGATGCCGGATGCGGTGGTTTCAGTGGTGGACATCTGCCTCATCCCCCGAAGACTTCACGAGCGGCGTGGCCGAGGACGGGGTACAGGGCACCGGCCATCAGCACGACCCAGACGCCGACGACGATCCAGAGCATCTTCTTCTGGTGACGGGGGCCGTTCGACCAGAAGTCGACGGCGATCACCCGAAGGCCGTTCAGCGCGTGGAAGAGGATGGCGGCGACGAGGCCGTACTCCAGCAGCGCGACGACGGGCGTCTTGTACGTGGCCACGACCTTGTCGTAGGCCTCGGGGGAGACACGGACGAGAGCGGTGTCCAGCACGTGTACGAACAGGAAGAAGAAGATGAGGACGCCGGTGACTCGGTGAGCCACCCAGGACCACATTCCTTCCCGGCCGCGGTACAGCGTTCCAGCCGGCACGGAAGAACCCTCCGGGAGCGGGGATTGGGGCCGGCCGGCTTCTGTGTCGGTCTGACCCGGCCGGGTACGGTCCACCGGCCCCGGCCATGGTAGCGACGTGTGCGTGCTGGGCTTAAGCCGGGTATGGCGGTGTGATCAAAACGGCATTCAAAGCTGCGCGTATGGGTGAGTACCGGGCGGCTACTGGGGTGGGGGTGCTTGTTCGGTGCCGGGTGCGGGTTCGTTGTGGCCGGTCGCGCCCCTACTGGTGCTGAGCCGCGGCTGAGAAATTGCCCACGAGCCGGGTCAGTCTGCCCCTTGCCAGGCGTCTCAGCTCCTCCGCCACCACCATCCGCTCCTCCTCCGGGTCGTTCGTCAATCGTGACCTGATGCCCTCCAGGGCGCGGTCCAGGAGTTCGGCCGGGGGGACGTCGTCCATGGCGATCACGAAGACGTGGCCGAAGCGGGCCTCGTAGGCGGCGTGGGCGGCGTTCAGGGCTGTGTGGGCCACGCCGTAGGTGTCTTCCGGCAGTGGGGGCAGGGTTTCGCCGGCCAGGGCCTCGGCCAGATCGCCCGCCGTCAGGTCGTACGCGGCCTCGTCCGATGCCGCCAGTAGGGCGTCGAGGTCCGGGTAGGGGCGGTGGGCGATGAGCCGGTGGGACCAGCGGAGGCTGCGGAGGCAGGTGAGGAGGGTGTGCTGGAGGGTGTCGGCGGGGGCCTCGTTGAAGTGCCGCAGGGCCGAGGGGCCGGGGGCGGGAGCCTGCTCCGGTAGGGCGACCTGGCCGGGAAGACGGGGGAGACGGTGCGGAGGCAGCGTGGTTCCTCGGCGGTGCGTAGGGGGCGGCGGGGCAGGGTGTGCGAGATGTGCCACCACGTTATCGAGGCGGGTCATGGGCTGTCCGTTCGATGCCCGAAATTCACCCGAACGGGAGAGTTTCGGAACCTGTGGTGGACGGGTCGGGTGGGTGGACGTCGTAGGTTCGAAGGAGTTCGAGGAGGAGGTGCGTGAGATGTGGCGGATGCTGCGGATGGTGACGAGGGTCGGGGCCGGGTGCGCGTCGTGAGTCGCGGTCGGCGCCGGGCTCCCCGTAGGAAGACGGCCGTTGTGTCGAAGGGGTTGCTTCTCGGGACGGGTGTTGCCCTGGTGGGTGGTGCGGTCGCGGTGGCCGTGACCGTTTGGCCGGGTGGGGACACGCCGGCGCCGAACGGATCGCAGCCGTCGCGGGCACGGCCGTCCGTGAGCGCTGCCGGCCCGCCCTCGCCGTCCCCGTCGCCCACGCGCTCGTACCCGCTGTCGAAGGCGCCGCGCACGATTCCGGCGGTACGGGAGCACGAGGCGGCCCGTGGCCCCGGGTGGCGGCCCTCCGGTGGTGCCCGGGTCGTCGTCGGCGACAGGGCGCTGGCCGACGAGGGGCGGCTGACCGCCGAGGAGCTGGGCCTGTCGTACGCGGGTGAGGTGGCCCCCCGGGCCGGGGACGTGGAGCTGGCGCTCACCGGGACGGGGCGGTCCGCGTCGGAGGCGTACACGCTGACCGTGAGGAACGGCCGGGTGCGGATAGCCGCGCCCGCCGAGGCGGGCGTCTTCTACGGGACCCGAACCCTGAAGCAGGAGGTGCGCGGCGGCGGTACGGCGCCGGAGGGCGTCATACGGGACGAGCCGGCCAAGCCGCAGCGCGGGTTCATGCTCGACATCGCCCGCAAGCACTTCACGGCGGACTGGATCGAGGACCGCATACGCGAGCTGGGCGACCTCAAGTACAACCAGCTCGGCCTGCACTTCTCCGACGACCAGGGCTTCCGGATCGAGTCCACGTCCCACCCCGAGGTGGTGTCGGAGCAGCATCTGACCAAGGCCCAGGTGAAGGACATCCTGGCCCTCGCGGAGAGCCGGCACATCGAGGTCGTACCGGAGATCGACTCGCCGGGGCATCTGGGGGCCGTGATCGCCGGCAACCCGGGGCTGCAGCTCGTGAACGCGCAGGGCGTCGCCGCGCGCGGGGCCGTCGACATCTCGAAGCCGCAGGCCGCCGAGGTCGTCGACGAACTGCTGAACGAGTACTCCGAGCTGTTCGACGGCCGCGACTGGCACCTCGGCGGCGACGAGTACCGGGCGCTGATGGTGTCGAACCCCGAGGCGTCCTATCCGCAGCTGGCCGCCGCCGCGCGCCAGAAGTACGGCGCCGGCGCGACCGTCGCCGACCTGGCCACCGGCTGGCTGAACGACCGCGCCAAGGTGATGCGGGGCCACGACCGGACCGTGCGGGCCTGGAACGACGGGTTCTTCCGGGGCGGGACGGTCCAGGCGGACCGCGCGATCCAGGTCGCGTACTGGACCGGCAAGGAGATCGGGGCCCGGCCGCCGGTCGAGTATCTGAGCGCCGGGCGGCAGGTCGTCAATTACAACGACGAGTTCCTGTACTACGTCCTCGGCGAGCCCAACCAGTTCTTCTATCCGACCGGGCAGCGCATCTACGAGCAGTGGACACCCCGGGTGCTGCGCGGCACGACCGCCGTGTCCGCCGAGTACGACGACCAGATCCTCGGCGGTGTCTTCGCCGTCTGGTGCGACCTCGCCGACCGTCAGACCGAGGCCCAGGTGGCCGCCGGGGTGCGCATGCCGCTGCGGGCGCTGTCCCAGAAGCTGTGGGATCCCCGGAAGCCGGGGATGACATGGGCGGAGTTCCAGGCGTTGGCGGGGAAGGTGAGCTGACCGCGGGGAGGGGGAGCCGAAACCGGTGGACGGACGAGGGCCGGGAACCGTATCTTCCGCCTGTTGTGTGTGCCGGAAGTGAAGTTCTTGGGAGAGGCCTCCCGGCATGTGTGACCACATGGGGGGACTTCATGACCTGTACGCGCTGCCGCCGGTTCGAGGCGGCACCCGGGGGAGAGCTGTGCCGGGCCTGTGAGGCCGAGGAGGCTCATCCGGATGTGAACCGGGGTCCGGGCGGGCTGCCGCGGGCGCCGCAGTTCGTCGCGGGCGCCCCCGCCGCCCCGACGGCCTGGCTGCAGTCGCCGGTGGGGCTCGGGCGGGCCGTGGCGATCCTGCTGGGGATGGTCGCGGTGACCGACCTGGTCGCCGTGTGGGCGGACGTCGCGATGCTCGATGTGCTGGGCAGGATGGTGGACGGTGAGTACGGGGCGGCCGTCGAGCGGGACGCCGACCGGGCCGACCGGTTCTACGCGATGACCGGTGTCGTCCAGGCGGTCGCCTTTCTCGCCACCGTGATCGTGTTCCTGATCTGGTTCCACCGGGTGCGGGTCAACGCCGAGGTGTTCGAACCGTTCGGGCATCGCAAGAAGCGGGGCTGGGCGATCGGCGGCTGGCTCGTGCCGATCGTGAACCTCTGGTTCCCGCGTCGGATCGCGCTCGACAGCTGGGACGCGAGCAGCCCGTGGGGCAGGCCCCGGTCGCACGCGCTGATCAACGCCTGGTGGACGCTGTGGCTGATCGGCGGGGCGGCGAGCCAGGGCAGTTCGAGCGCCTACCGCAGGGCCGAGACGGTGGAGGAGATCCAGTCGGCCGTCAAGCAGGTGCTGTTCGCCGACGCCTTCGAGATCCCGACCGCCGTGCTCGCCATCCTCTTCGTGCTGAAGCTCACGCGCATGCAGGACGACAAGGCGCGGAGCGGGCCGCGTGCGCCGGAGCCCGTCGCCCTCTGAGCGCCGTCCTTCGCGCTGCCCCGTTCCTCGCGCTCTGCGTCCGTCCCCCGCACAACCGTGCGGATTGCCCGATTCCGGGCGCGAACTCCCGTACGCCTGTGGTCTATTCCGAGCATGGGGTACTGGGGGTACTACGTCGTGGGCCGCAGCCCGCGCCCGCTCGCGGAGCTGGACGCGCTGGCCGGGGCTGAGGGCATACGGCTGTGGACGCGGGCGGCCGAGGGCTGGCAGGTGTGGGAGTACCCGACCGGCATGGACGAGGACGCCGGGAACGTGGGGAACATGAACACGCTCGCGCGGGAGACCGGGGCGCCCGCGCTGTTCGGGTACGTCATGGGCAGCGACTGTGTGGTCGTCGAGGCCGCCGGGCCCGAGAGCGGGGCCTGGACCACCTGTCTCGCGCGGCGCGCCATGGCCCGTTACCTCGGCGCCGGCGACGACGAGCACGGTCGCTCCGTCGAGGACTACTTCCTCGAACCCCGTGACGCCGCCGAGCGGGCCGTCGCCTGGGCGGCGGAGGCGGGGCGGATCGTCGTCGAACAGCCGTTGGTCGATGTACTGACCTCAGAACCTGGACCCGCCGACCCCTTGGCTGAAAACATCCTCTTCCGGCTGCTCGACCGGCTCGGGGTCGTGTCCCTGTGGCGCTCCCGGGTCGTCGCACGCAGTAAGGGGAGGTGTGTGTTCCGTATAGCGGGCGCGCACTGTCGAGCGGGACCGAGCGGGATCCGGCGAGATCGAGGGAGGCGTGATGAGCCTGGTGAAGCTGATCGCCCAGGCCGACGAACGCGGTCTGGCGGCAAGCGGGCTGGCTTGTTTGGACCGCTGTGTGCCGCTTCTCGGGGGTGACGACGAGGTTCTGCGACCGCTGTGGGCCGGCCTGGTGGACGGGGCGGACTGGGCGGAGCGGGTGACGAAGGTACGGGGTGAGTTGGGGGCCGCCTCGTCCGGCGGCGGGGACTCCGACGGGGACTCGTCGGGCAGGGGCCCGGGCGTGAACTCCGGCGGAGGCGACGAAGTCGTCGGGCTCGCCCGGCGGATGCTCGACTCGATTCCCGAGGAGCGGTCCGTCGAGGGGCTGCGGGAGTGGGCCGAGGTCTGTTCGGTCGCCGCGCTGCGGATTCATCAGCTGCTCGACCCGTTGGACAAGGGGGACGCCGACGCGGTGACGGCCTGCCGGGAGGGCCGTACCGAGGGCGTCTCCCATCTCGTCGGCTCCGAACTGCGACGCCAGCTCGTCGTACTGGAACTGTTCGCGGCGCACGGCGCGACGGGGGTCCGGAAGGCGCTCGACGTGTCGACGGAGGGGCGGCGCGTCCTGCGGGCGGTCGTGTCCCGGCGGGCACGGGGGGCGCGGCGGGGGTAAACCGCGTTTCTGGGCGAGTCCTGTGAGTGTCCTGAGGCGGGGTGTGGCGGTCCTGCACCGGTGTCGCGGACGTACCGGAATCGCGAAACGTCCTCCGTGGGGCGGGCGCTTTCCCGAGTGTGAGCGCACAGCAGACTTTCGGTTCCGTCAGATTTCCACGCGCCGTCGGGAGCGCGGCGAAGCCCGTGCGGTGGGCCGCGGACGCGGTGACGATGATGCGGGAGGGCGCGCGGGTGCGCCTCGACTACTCGGCGCAGAGCCTGTGGCGGGTGGACCGCATGATCGAGGAGATACGGCGGGAAGGGGCGCCGTACGCCGCTGTGGAGGGAGTGCTGCGGGGCTTCGGGGCGTACGGCGGGGAGGTCGTCGTGCGAGGGGCCGGTGGTGAATGGGTCGAGACGGACGGCACACACTGGGTCCGCACCTGGGACGGCCGCCTGTGGGCCCCCCTCGACGAGGCCCGCCGCTGCTTCGCGGGCGACGGCTCGCTCCGTCTGCTGTGCCGCGATGCGATGACCTCCGGGTGAGCCGGGAGCAGGGGGCGATACCGGTGGCGTCGCCCGCGGTGGGGGCGGCCGGCTGTGACACTTCCGCGAGGGCCGACGCAGAGCACCATGTGGGCCCGGACGCGGTGGGTGCGGGTCCCGAGGAGCGACGCCGGTATCGGCCGCCCCAGGACCAGGGAGGGGAACCTCGCCGAGTGCAGGCGTACGACGGGGAACTGGGCGCGGCGGTCGCGCGGGCCCAGGAGGGGGACGAGGCCGCGTTCGCGGTGGCCTACCGGCTGGTGCAGCCGGGGCTGCTGGGCTATCTGCGCGGCATCGTGGGGGACGACGCGGAGGACGTCGCCTCGGACGCCTGGCTGGAGATCGCGCGGGACCTCGGGCGGTTCAAGGGCGACGGCGCCGGCTTCCGCGGCTGGACCGCGACCATCGCCCGGCATCGCGCCCTCGACCATCTGCGCCGTCAGAAGGTCAGACCCCGGGGCACCGCGCTGGAGAACGACCTGCTGGACCTGCCCGGCACCCAGAGCACCCATGACCAGGCCCTCGAAACCCTCTCCACCGAGCAGGCCCTCGCCCTGATCGCCCGGCTGCCGCGCGACCAGGCCGAGGCCGTACTGCTGCGTGTCGTCGTCGGCCTCGACGGCCCCGCCGCGGCCCGTGTCCTCGGCAAACGCCCCGGCGCGGTCCGCACCGCCACCCACCGGGGGCTGAAAAGACTGGCCCAGCTGCTGCGCACCGAGGGTGTGACGGATGAGGGCCCCCAGACGCTGGGGGAGTCGAGATGAACGGCAGCGGCGATGCAGTACGGCGACAGCGAAGGGCGCGCGGCATGAGCGACCTCCCATCCGGCGACCCTTCCTCCGCCGCCCCACCCCTCGGCACCCGGTCCGTCGACACCCTCCTGGCCACCGCCGTACGCGGCCGGCCCGAGGTCGACAGCGCGGGCGAGGCGCGTGCCGTCGCCGCCTTCCGGGCGGCCCGGGAGCAGGGGGTACGCACCGCGCGTACCCGGCGCCGCGACGACTGGCGCCCGAACCCCCGCCGCCGCGTCCAGCTCTCCGTCCGCACCACCCTGGCCGTCCTGCTGTCCAGCCTCACCCTCGGCGGAGTCGCCTTCGCGGCGATCGACTCGGCCACCCATCACGAGAACGGCGGCGGGCAGGGCAACGAGCGCGGATACGGCCACGAGGAGCACGACCGCCGTACAGGGCCGTCGAGCGGTGATCCCGGCCTGCCCGGAGCCTCGGACGCCCGCGACGCGCGGCGCGGGACCGACGGCGACCCCCGGAAGGGGCAGAACGGCGAGGACCCCTGCGGCGCGTACGAGAACGGGCAGACGAGCGAGAAGAAGGCCGACGCGTACTGCGCCGGGCAGCCCGACGGGACCGGGAGCGAACCGGGGAGCGCGGGCGACGGCAAGGAGCGCGGGGCAGGGCGTACGGCGATGCCGGACGGCGCCGGGCGGCCGGAAGGAAACGAACAGCCGGACGGAAGCGGTCAGCCGAGCGGAAGTGGCGAGCCGGGTGAGCCGGGGAAGCCGAGTGCGGCGGGCGTGCCGAGCGAGACGGGCGTGCCGGGCAAGGTGGCCAAGTCCGAGGCCAGGAACTGAGGCCCTGGAAGTCCGAGGTCAGAAGAGGTCAAGAAGTGGGGGCTGTCGAAGTCGGCGGAACGAAGTAAGGCCGGCGTGCTCGCGAGACCCCCGTACTCGCAAGGCACCCGGCCGACTCCGCCGATGGCAACGGCCGAGGCCGCCACCCCCCACAGGAGAGGCCCCGGCCGTCGCGCGGCACGGACCGCGCGGCGGCCCGTACTACCTACAGCGCCGCGCCCTCGTTTTCTGTCACACCCCTCCGCATCACGAGTCAGTTGCATGTTCTGCGGACGTGGACGGGCAGCGGTTTCAGGCCGTAACGTGCCATTCGCGCCGGATCGCGGAGGGCGGCCATCGCCCTGACCACCGGTGAGGTTGAGACCACAACCATCAATTGAGAAACCACGACGGCGAAAACCCGGTCCGCGAGAGCGGCGCCGGCTTAGGCGCAAAGAGGGGCGCGCGCGGGTGCTGGGGGACGACGCGGAGCTGACCGCCGCGGTGCTTGCGGCACAGGACGGGGACGAGACCGCGTTCCGGACTGTGTACCGCGCCGTGCATCCACGGCTGCTCGGGTACGTACGGACGCTGGTCGGCGAGCCGGACGCGGAGGACGTCACCTCCGAGGCCTGGCTGCAGATAGCCCGCGACCTGGAGCGGTTCAGCGGTGACGCCGACCGGTTCCGCGGCTGGGCCGCCCGGATCGCCCGTAACCGTGCCCTGGATCACATACGTATGCGAGGGCGCCGTCCCGCGATCGGCGGCGACGAGACCGAGCTGACCGGCAAGCCGGCCGAGTCCGACACGGCGGGCGAGGCGATGGAGGCCCTGGCCACCGACCGCACCCTGTCGCTCATAGCCCAGCTGCCGCAGGACCAGGCCGAGGCCGTCGTCCTGCGTGTCGTGGTCGGCCTCGACGCCAAGTCGGCCGCCGAGACGCTGGGCAAGCGGGCGGGCGCCGTACGGACGGCCGCTCACCGGGGTCTGAAGCGGCTCGCGGAACTGATCGGGGAGAATCCGGAAGGGGCCGCGAAGGCCGATCCGGAATCCGGCGGACCCCTCGACGCCGTACCCCCACCGAGAGAACCGCGTACACGCGCGGCCACGTCCGCGGGTGTGACGCATACGCGTTCGCGGACGCAGAAGGATGTGTGATGGCCGACGAGCAGTACAGGTGGCTGGGCCGCGACGCCGCGGAGCGGCTGCTGAGTGGTGAACCGCTCGAAGCCGTCGACGCCGATGCCCGCGCCCATGCCGACCGGCTCGCCCAGGTGCTCGGCGCGTTGACCGCCGAAGTGTCCCCGGTGTCCCCGTCGAGCGCCGAACTTCCCGGCGAGGAGGCCGCGTTGGCCGCCTTCCGCGCGGCGCGCTCGGTTCGCACCGCCCACGCGGCCGTGGGTGGGACCGGTGAGGCCCCGATGGGCGGGCCAAGCGATCGTACGCATGCCTCGGCACCCGTCGCCGACGCCGGGCTGGTCCGTCTCGGGCGGTCCGCGCCCAACGGGCGCCGGGCCCGGTGGGGCCGGTCGGCGCACTTCGGACTGGCCGCGGTGGTGGCCGCCGGGATGTTCGGCGGGGTCGCCGTGGCGGCCGGCACCGGTGCGCTGAGCGCGTTCCACGAGGACGAACCGGAACCCTCCGTCTCCGTCCCCGCCACCGAGACCCCCGACCGTCCGCTGCTGTCGCCGTCGCCGAGCGCCACGGAGAAGGGCGACGGTGGGGCCGGGGCGCAGGGCGAGCCGACGCCCGGGCCCTCCCGGGGCGCGTCCAAGGGCGACACCGGGGCGGGCCAGGGCTCCGGCGGTACCACCGAGGACGAGCAGCCCGAGGGCACCGGCCGCGACGACGGCTTCTCCCAGGAGTGGTGGAACCGGGTGTTCTCCGCCTGCCGCGACGTCCGCGACGGCAAGAACCTGGACACCGACCGCAGACGCAGCCTGGAGGACGCGTCGGGCGGCAAGGGCAACGGCTACCTGAAGAAGTACTGCGCCAACGTTCTGGCGGGCGGCGTCAACAACCCCGGCAACGCGAACCCGCCGGGCACGGGAGCGGGCACCGGCTCGAACAAGGGCACGGGTTCTGGCGGATCGGGTTCCGGGGGCTCGGGTTCCGGCGGTTCCTCCGGTGGCGGGGACACCAAGACCCGGTCCGGGGCCGACGCCGACGATGACGACTCCGACGGTGCCAACGCCGGCAAGGGCAACGGACACGGCAAGGGCAACGGCGGCAAGGGCAGCGGCGGCAAGGGTGGCAAGGGCAGCGGCGGCAAGGGTGGCAAGGGTGGCAACGGCCACCGGAGCCAGGGCGGAGCTGTGACCCCGGTCGGCGACGACCGGAACACGCCCTCGTCGACGTCGGCGCCCTCCTCACAGCCGTCCCTGGCGCTCTGAAGCCGCGGCCACCCCAGCCACCCCAGACACATCCACCCCCGCTGACCTGCGATTTCGAACTCGCGCAGAATTTCTTTCCGCAGCGCGTAACACTTTTGGCCGCGCGGGCGCAGTAATGAGTGAGCCGACTGGTCATCGGCCGTCGCACGGAGCCGGGGTTCCCCCCGTACCTACGGCTCGTGCACCTCGGCGC
>NZ_AEJC01000087.1 GCF_000317595.1 Streptomyces ipomoeae 91-03
CTCAAGAGGGCTCTCCCAGGACGAAGTCGGCGCAGCGCTCGCCGATCATGACGGCGGGTGCGTGGGTGTTGCCGGAGGTGACGGCCGGCATGACCGAGGCGTCGGCGACGCGCAGGCCCGGTACGCCGTGGACGCGCAGCTGGGGGTCGACCACCGCGTCCGGCCCGGTGCCCATGCGGCAGGTGCCGACCTGGTGGTGGTAGCTGAGCAGGTTGCGCTTGACGTACGCGGCGATCTCGGCGTCGGTGACGACTCCCGGGCCGGGCCCGATCTCGCGGGCGCGCCAGTCGCCCAGGGCCCGCTGGGCGCCGATCTCACGGGCCTGCCCGACCGCGGTCACCATCGCCCTCAGGTCGTACGGATCCGCGAAGTACCGCGGGTCGAGGACGGGTGCCTGGGTGGGGTCGGTGGACCGCAGCCGGAGTCGGCCGCGGCTGAGGGGGCGGATGGTGCCGGCCAGCACGGTGTAGCCGTGTCCCTCTTCCGGTACGTCCTGACCGGTCACGGGCAGCGGCACGTGGGACATCAGCGGCTGCAGGTCGGGGGCGGTCATCGTGGGGTCGGTCTTCGCGAAGTACTGCGCCTCCAGCTTGTTGGCCGTGCCCGACGGCACCGGGCGGGAGGACTCCCACACCACCGGGGTCAGCGCGTGGTCGTGCAGGTTGGCACCCACCCCGGGAAGGTCGGCGAGCACATCGACGCCCAGGGCGCGCAGCTCGTCGGCCGGGCCGGCGCCGCTGAGCAGGAGGAGCTGGGCCGAGCCGATGGTGCCGCCGGACAGGATCACGTCGCCGGAGCAGCGCAGGGGTGTGGCCCTGCCGTCACGCAGCACCTCCACCCCGCGGGCCCGCCCGCCCTCGACGAGCACCCGGGCGACCGGGGAGCCGGTCATCACCGTCAGCAGCGGGCTGTCGAGGATCGGCTGTACGAAGGCGGTCCAGGCGCTGATCCGCTTGCCGTCACGGATGGTGCGGTGCAGCAGGCCCGCGCCGAGGATCTCCTCGGCGTTGCAGTCGTCGTTGTGCGGGATCCCGTACTGCTCGCACGCCTCCACGAAGGCGACGGAGACCGGGTTGGGCGCGTGGTTGCGGGTGACCGGCAGCGGGCCGCCGGTGCCGTGGTAGGGGGAGGGCCCGTCCTCGAAGTCCTCCGAGCGCTTGAAGTACGGCAGGACCTCGTCGTACGACCAGCCCGTGGCTCCGTGGACCTTGGCCCAGTCGTCGTAGTCGGACCGGTGGCCCCGGACGTAGATCATGCCGTTGAGGGCGCTGGAGCCGCCGAGCACCTTGCCGCGCGGCCAGAACACCCGCGTTCCGTCGGCGTGCTGCTGGGGTTCGGTGCTGTAGGCGTAGTCCTCGGGGGCGTTCCACAGCTCCCACATGCGGAGCGGATCGTGGATGGCCGGGTTGTCGTCCCGTCCGCCGGCCTCGATCAGCAGGACGTTCCGGCCGGCGTCCACCAGTCTGCGTGCGACGACGCAGCCGGCGGATCCGGCGCCGATCACGATGTGGTCGTAGGCGTTGTGTGCGGCTTCCATGCCGGAAGAGTGCGGCCCGGTGGGCGATCCCGCTTGTGGCGCGGTGCACGGATAAGTTGCGGTGCCGTGCACGGGCGGGCACGGCACCGCCCTCTGTCACGCGGACATGGTTGGCGCGGACAGGGTCGCGCGCGCCTCACGTGGGCTGATGCCGTACGCCGCCTTGAAGACGTGGCTGAAGTGGGCCGGGTCGGGGAAGCCCCACCGGCCGCCGATGGCGCTGATCGGCACATGAGCCAGCCCCGGGTCGGTGAGGTCCCGGCGGCAGCGGGCGAGGCGGTGCTCCCGGAGCCACCCGGAGACCGTGTATCCCTGCTCGGCCATCAACTTGTAGAGGTAGCGGCGGGAGATGCGGTGGGCGGCGGCGATCCGGTCGGGGCCCAGGCGCGGGTCGGCGAGGTGCTGTTCCATGTAGGCGAGGATGCGGCCCGTCAGGAGCGCCGGGCCGTCGTCGCCCGGGTCCTGCACGGCACCCGCGTGCTCCGCGAGGAGAGTGTCTACGAGGTCCACCACGTTCTCGGCCAGCCGGGGCGTGCCGACGCTCTCCAGCTCGTCCACCTGCCGCGCCAGCCCGCTCAGGAAGGGGCGCACCACCGTACCCAGTCCGTTCCGGCAGGACACGGTGGTGGCGGTCATGCGTTTGAGGTCGCGCTCGGGCATCCGCAGCATGGTCCGCGGGAACATCAGTACGAGGTTGCGGGAGCGCCGGCCGGTGTCGAGGGTGTACGGATGCCGGGTGTCGTAGACCGCCAGCTCGCCCGGCCCCAGCTCGGCCTGGCGGTCCCCTTGGGTGATCACGCACTGCCCGGCGAGCATCAGGCTCACCTTGACGACGTCCGGGGCGCCCGACTCGATGAGGCGCCGGGTACGGGCCACACCGTGCGCCTCGGCCGTCACGACCGACACCTGCACCGGGCCGACCCGGGCGGTCCGCAGTTCGGCGTGGAAGTCGGGGCACTCGCGCGGCACGGCCTCCAGAGGCACGAAGCTCCGGCTGACGACGTCACGCCAGAAGTCCAGCCTTCGGCCGGCCGTGCCGTCGGTTGGCGTGGTGATCGAGGGCATGCGGCTCTCCTCTCCCCGGATGCGGTTCCCGGGGAGGCGGGCCGCGCGGGGCCCGCCTCTGGCGTCGGAGTGTAGGTCAGCCCAGTCCGTCCGCACCCACCTGGACGGCGGATTCGTCGAGCAGGGCGTCGGAGACGGGTTGGGGGTTGCCGTCGAGGTCGAGGACGGGGGTGGCCTCCTTGTACCAGGATTCGATGACGGCGTTGCCCCAGAAGTCGCGGCGGCGGTCGTCGTGGACGTTCCAGCGGTAGGTCTCGTGGTCGGGGTCGCCGGTGTAGTAGTCGGAGGTGTAGATCTCCACGCGGTGGCCGTCGGGGTCGCGGAGGTAGAGGTAGAAGGCGTTGGAGACGCCGTGGCGGCCGGGGCCGCGTTCGATGTGGTGTTCCTTGCGGACGGAGCCGAAGAGGTCGGCGCAGCGCAGGACCTGGTGGGATTCGTGGGTGGCGACGCCGAGGTGGTGCAGGCGGGGGCCGGCGCCGCCGGTGAAGGCGACGTCGTGGACGGTCTGTTTGCGGTACATCCAGGCCGCGTAGAGCTCGTGTTCGTCGCCTTCGATGGTCTCGGAGCAGCCGAAGCCGAGGGACTGGTAGTGGGTGTAGGCGGCGGGGATGTCGGGGGTGCAGATGTTGAAGTGGTCCAGGCGGGCGATCTCGGCGCCGTGGCGCAGGTCGTAGCGCTGGATGAGGCGTTCGGCGCGCTCGATGTCGTAGAAGAACTCGACGGGGAAGCCGAGCGGGTCCACCACTCGCACCGCGTCGCCGATACCCGGGGTGCCCTCGCCCTTCTTCAGCCGTTTGACCGGTCGGCCGAGCCGGCGGAAGAACTTCTCCGCCTTGTCGACGTCCTCGGGGGTGCGCACCCGGTAGGCGATGTGGTCGAGGGCGGGCGTTTCACCGTGCCTCAACACCAGGGAGTGGTGAGTGAGTTCGTCGGTGCCGCGCAGGCACAGGGTGCCGGTGTCCTCGTACTGGACGTGGAAGCCGAGCATGTCGACCCAGAACCAGCGGGCGGCGCCGAGGTCGGTGACGGCGAGCTGGGCGTAGGCGGAGCGGATGACATCAGGGGCGTCCGGGTGCGGGTGGGTGCTCATGAGGCGGCTCCGAAGCGGGGGGTGTGCACATCACCGAGGGCGACGTGGACGATCTTCGATTCGGTGTAGAAGTCGATGGAGTGGGCTCCGCCCTCACGGCCGACGCCGGAGGCCTTGACCCCGCCGAAGGGGGTGCGCAGGTCACGGACGTTGTGGGAGTTGAGCCAGACCATGCCGGACTGGACGGCGTGGGCGATGCGGTGGCCGCGCTTGAGGTTCGAGGTCCAGATGTAGGCGGCCAGGCCGAACTGGGTGGCGTTGGTCAGTTCGATCGCCTCGGCCTCGGTGTCGAAGGGGGCGACGGCGACGACCGGGCCGAAGATCTCCTCCTGGAAGATCCGTGCGTCCCGCTCGACGTCGGCGAAGACGGTGGGCTGGAGGTAGTTGCCGTCCGTGAGGTGGGCGGGACGGGTGCCGCCGGCGACGAGCCGGGCCTCCTTCTTGCCGATCTCGACGTAGTTCAGGACGCGTTCGTAGTGCTCGGGGTGGACGAGTGCGCCGACCTCGGTGGCCGGGTCGGAGGGCAGCCCGACACGGACGTTCGCGGCCCGCTCGGCCAGGCGACGCGTGAACTCCTCGTACAGCGGACGCTCGACCAGGACCCGTGAACCGGCCGTGCAGCGTTCGCCGTTGAGGGAGAACACCCCGAAGACGACCGAGTCGAGGGCGGCTTCGAGGTCGGCGTCGGCGAAGACGACGGCCGGGGACTTGCCGCCCAGCTCCATGGAGGTGGTCTTCAAGGCTTCCGCGGAGGAGCGGATGATGTGGCGTCCGGTGTCGGTGGAGCCGGTGAAGGAGATCAGCGGTACGTCCGGGTGGTCGACGAGGGCCTGTCCGGCCTCCTCGCCGATGCCGTGGACGATGTTCACCACGCCCGCCGGGACACCGGCCTCGGCGAAGATCTCCGGCCACAGGGACGCGGACAGCGGGGTCCACTCGGCGGGCTTGAGGATCAGTGTGCAGCCGGAGGCGAGGGCGGGGGCGAGCTTCCAGCTCTCCAGCATGAACGGGGTGTTCCACGGGGTGATCAGCCCGGCCACCCCGACGGGGGTGCGGACGACGTAGCTGAACTGGTCACCGCCCTGCCGGAACGCCTCCTCACCCAGCGCCACGATGACGTCCGCGAAGTAACGGAAGTTCTCGGCGGCCCGGCGGGCCTGGCCCTTGGCCTGGGTGATGGGCAGCCCGGTGTCGTAGGTCTCGAAGGCGGCGAGCCGGTCGTGGCGGGCCTCGACCGCGTCCGCGATCCGGTTCAGGACGTTCGCCCGCTCCCGGTTGCCGAGTGCCGACCAGGCGGGGAAGGCGGCCCGGGCGGCGGCCACCGCTCGATCGACGTCGGCGGCCGAACCACGCGCGGCCTGGGCGTACGGCGTGTTGGAGACGGGATCGGCGACGTCGAAGGTGCGGCCGTCGGCCGCGTCGACGAGTTCGCCGCCGATCCAGTGCTGAATGGCCGAGGGCAGGTTCTCGATGGTCATGGTCATGCTCCGATCTGCTGGGTGAGGTCGCCGCCCTCGGCGAGCAGCGCGCGGATCTTCGTCAGACCCGCGTCGGTCGGGGTGGTCAGCGGCGGGCGGACATGCGGGGAGGCGATGCGGCCCTGCTGCGCGAGCACCCACTTCGCGGGCGCCGGGTTCGTCTCGACGAAGAGCAGGTCCACCAGCGGGTGCAGGCCGTAGTGCAGGTCACGGGCGGCGGCCATGCTTTCGGTGTCTCCCGCCTCCCACAGCTCGTACATCCGCGCCACCGCGCCCGGCGCGAGGTTGGCGACGGCCGAGACGAACCCCGCCCCGCCCAGCGCCAGCAGCGGCAGGCACAGCAACTCGATGCCCGACCACACCAGCAGCGAACGGCCACAGGCGTGCAGCACACGGGAGAAGTGCTCGAAGTCCTTCGTCGTCTCCTTGACCCCGACGAAGTTCTCGAAGTCCGTGAACAGCCGCTTCACCGTCTCCGGCGCGATGTCGACGGCGGTGCGCGAGGGCACGTTGTAGGCGACGATCGGCAGGTCGGGGAACTCCCGGGCCACCCTCGCGTACCACTGGTACAGCGCCTCCTGGGTGGGGCGGGCGTAGTAGGGCGTGATGACCAGCGCCGCGTCCGCACCCAACTCCTGTGCGGCGGCGGTGATTTCGAGGGTCTCGTCGAGCTTGTGGGAGCCGGTGCCGGGCAGGAAGGGCACCCGGTCCCCGATCTCCTCCACCGCCGTACGCATCCCCGCGATCCGCTCGGCCACGGACTGCGCGCTCGGCTCACCGGTCGAGCCGCCCAGCGAGATGCCGTGCGAACCGGACTCCAGCTGGAAACGGATCAGCCCGCGCAGGCTGTCGTGGTCGACGGCGCCGTCCGCCGTGAACGGCGTGACGACGGGGGCGATGGACCCGCGGATGACCGACGGGTCGCTGCGGAACTTCACTGTGTCTCTCCCCTGCACCAGTTCTCATAGGCATCCCGCCAGGCCGGACCCAGCGGATACAGACCGTCGACGCTCTCCCCCGCCGTGACCTGCTCGGTGATGAACCGCTCCTGCCGCTCCTGCTCCCGCGAGTCGGCGATCAGCTCCTCGGCGAGGTCCGGCGGTACGACGACCACGCCGTCGTCGTCGCCGACGATCAGGTCGCCCGGCTGGACCAGGGCCCCGCCGCAGGCGATCGGCACGCCGGTGTCCCAGGGGACGTGGCGGCGGCCGAGCACACTCGGATGCGCACCCGCCGCGTACACCGGCAGCCCCAGGTCGGCGACGGCGGCGCTGTCACGGACCGCGCCGTCGGTGACGACACCCGCAGCGCCCCGCTTGTGCGCCCGCAGGGCGAGGATGTCGCCGAGCGTGCCCGCGCTCGGGTCCCGGCGGGCGTCCATCACCAGGACGTGTCCGGGGCGCAGCTCCTCGATCGCCCGCTTCTGGGCGTTCATCCCGGTGCCGTACCGCTTGAACAGGTCCTCCCGCAGCGGCAGATAGCGCAGGGTGTGGGCGACGCCCACCATGCGTGTGCCGGGCGTGACGGGGTGCACGCCGTCGAGGGACATGTGCGGCAGACCGCGCCCTCGCAGCTGGGCGCTGAGCGTCGCCACGGCGACCGAGCGCAGCCCCTCGGCGAGCCGTGGGTGGAGCAGGGGCTCGGGCTCGTACGTCGAGCCGTACGCCGCCTCCCGCTCGGCCGGATCAGCCTTGGGCATCGCGCCGTACGCCTCCAGAGCGGGCCCGTCGGCGATCGGGTTGCGCAGCCGTCCGGTCGACAACTCCCCACCGGTGACCTCGACTTCCACCACATCGCCGGGCGAGACGACCGACGCCCCCGCCGGAGTCCCGGTGAGGATCACGTCCCCCGGCTCCAGCGTCACCAGCCGCGACAGGTCCGCGACCAGCTCCCCGAAGGGGAAGAGCAGCGTGTCCGTCGTGTCGTCCTGCACCGGTTCGCCGTTCACCCAGGTCCGCAGCCGTAGCGCGGCCGGGTCGAGTCGGCGTGCGTCCAGCAGGCGGGGGCCGATCGGGGTGAAGCCGTCGGCGCCCTTGGAGCGGAGGTTGGAGCCGCGGTCGGCGTAGCGCAGGTCGTACACCCCGGCGTCGTTCGCGGCGGTCACCCAGCGGACGTGCGCCCAGCCGTCCTCCGGTCGTACGCGCTGTGCCCGTGAGCCGATGACGAGCGCGATCTCCCCCTCGAATCCGAGGAGTTCACACCCCGTCGGCCGGACGATCGCCTCCTGCGTCCCGGACAGCGAGGACGGCGGTTTGAGGAAGTAGGAGGGATGCTTCGGCGTCCGTCCGCGCTCCTTCGCGCGACTCGGGTAGTTCAGATGGACCGCGATGACCTTCGAGGGAGGGTTCCCGAGCGGGTGCGGCATCAGGCACGCTCCAGGAACGCCTGCACCCTGGCCTTGTGCGGCTCCAGGTCGTACGAGCCCACGTACGCCCCGGCCATGCGCACCGGGTCGCCGAAGAAGTAGTACTCGTACAGCGCCTGGCGGCTGGAGAACGCGGAGATGCAGGTGTCCCACACCAGCCGGAAGAGCTTCACGCGCTCCGGGCCGCTGAGCGTCGCGGACTGCAGGTAGGCCTCGATGTCGGCGGCGGCAGGGCCGGTGACGTCGGCCTCGGTCGGGGTGGCCATCAGGCCGGAGGCGCCGAGCTTGCGCAGGATCTGCGGGAAGCGCTGGTAGAGCTTGGGGTAGAGGTTGCGGGCCGTGTTGAGCGGGGGCCAGGCGGGGGTGAGGACCCCGAACTCGTTGACCTCGGCGTCGGCCTCGGCGGCCCGCAGGAAGGCGCGCAGCGTCTCCAGGGTGCTGATGACCTCGGCGATGTCCTCCTGGACGTGCTGGAACTGGCCGATCCCGATCGCCTCCACCAGCAGTGACACCAGACCCAGCACGTACTCGGTCTTGGCGGTCGTGCGGGTGACGACCTGGTGGGTCATGTGGTTGACCGAATTGGCCCGGGAGTAGAAGCCGTTGCACAGCTCCGGTTCGCCCAGCACGAAGCAGCGCTCGTACGGAACGTGTACGTCGTCGAAGACGACCACGCAGTCCGACTCCTCGAAGCGGGAGGCGAGGGGATGGTCGTGGGGCGGGCGGTCGTGGTCGAGGGGTTCGCGGGCGATGTAGCGCAGGCCCGGGGTGTCGTTGGGGACGGCGAAGGCGTACGAGTACGGCTTGTCCTCCGGGGTGCCGCGCAGGACGGTCGACGGGAAGACGAGCATCTCGTCGGCGAAGGGCGCGATGGTGGCGAGCATGCGCGCGCCCCGGATGACGACCCCGTTGTCGTCCTCCTTCACGATCCGCGCCGCCAGCTTGCCACCGGCCTGCTGGGTGCCGGCCACGGACCGGTTGACCTGCGGCGGGATCAGCGTGTGCGTGCACAGCAGGTCCTCTTCGCGGACCTTCTCGTAGTAGCGGCGGATGTTCTCGCCGAAGGCCGGGTCGGACCGGGCGAACCAGTCGGCGGCGGAGGCGAGCGCCATGAGGGAGCTGTTCATGTAGTCGCCGGTGCGGCCGAGCATGCCGTTGCTGTGGTCGGCCCACACCTTGAACGCCCTGCGGCGCTTGACCAGGTCCTCCGGGGTCCTCGGGGTCAAGAAGGAGGTGCCGACGGGTTCGCCGGAGGTGGGCGAGGTGTAGGTCAGCGTGTCCTTGTGCTCGTCGCTGTGCTGGAGGTCGTACAGCTCGGCGTAGGTGCGCACCACGTTGCGGAACGCGGGGTGGTCTGGGATGCCGCCGGTGATGGTCTCGCCCTGGATGTGGACGGTGGGGCGGGAGGCGGCGAGCCGCTGGAGGTATTCCTTGCCGGTACGGGCTGCCATGTGCGGGCTCCTGTAGGGGAGTTCGGGGTTCAGAAGAGGTGCTCGATGCCGCCGGCGGACTCGGTGGCGGTGCCGAAGCGGCTCCAGGCGTAGGTGAGGGCGTCGCCGTCGCGGTGGCCGAGGTCGACGACCTCGCCGACGACGAGGGTGTGGTCGCCGCCGTCGTACGAGCGCCATGGCGCGCACTCCACCCAGGCGAGGGGGTGGGCGATCCGGGGGGCCAGGGCGCCTTGCACCCAGTCCGGCCGGACGGGCTCGGGCGCTCCGGCGAACAGCTTGGCCAGGGGTTCCTGTTCGGCGCCCAGGACGTTCACGCAGAACGGGCCCTCGGTCAGCCGGTCGTGGCAGCGCGCTCTGCGGGCGACGCTCACCAGGACGAGCGGCGGCTCGGCCGAGACGGAGGTGAAGGAGTTCATCGTGGCGCCGCGGGGGCCGTCGTCGCCGTTGTACGTGACCACGGTGACGCCGGTCGCGAAGCGGGACAGGCACGCGCGCAGGGCGCCTGGATCGGGTGGGGCCAGGGTCGGGTGGGAGGACATGGTCACGGACTCACCTGCTTCCTGCAGGGCAGCGATCAAAGCTAATCAAAGCTTGAATAATCAAAGCTTTGGCTACATGCGATGGACCGTACCCCCGGCGTGACGCCCTCGTAAACCCCTCGGCGCGGATCGGTCCCCCGCCCGGTCACGGGCACCCCCGGACCGCACGCCGGACGCCCGGCCTACACTCCGGGCATGAGCCAGGCACAGCCCGACCCGGCGGACAACCGGCAGCAGAACACGGATGACCTGCACTTCTGGTCGTTCGTCGATCACGCCGTGGCGACGTGCAGCCGGGAACTGCCCGAGATCGATCCGGTCGCCATGCGGCTCGTGCAGACCCTCTTCCGCGTGGCGAACATGGTCGTGTACGACATGGAGTCGACCGTGCACCGGCCGCGCGGGCTGTCCTGGGCCGGCTTCCGGATCCTCTTCGCCATCTGGACGGCGGGTCCGCTGGAGCCGAAGAAGGCCGCCGAGCTCACCGGCATGAGCCGTGCGGCCGTGTCCGCGCTGGTGACGACGCTGGAACGGGACGGGCTCGTCACCCGCGACCGCGCCCTCCACGACCGCCGCTCGGTCCTGCTCGGCCTGAGCGAACAGGGCCGTACGGTGATCACCGACGCGTTCCGCGCCCAGAACGCCCGTGAGAAGGAGTGGGCCGAAGCCTTCGACGAGGACGACCGCAAGACGCTGATCGCCCTGTTGGAGAAGCTCACGGCGCACTCCGTCGACGTCGACGCGCGGCATCGCGCCTGAGACCCGACGCCACGACCACCGATCCCGGGAGGCCGGCGTGGAAAGCCCTGTGAAGCCCCCGCAGTTCTCCCTCCGGCAGCTGGTCCACTTCGTCGCCGTGGCCGAGGAGGGCACGCCGACCAGGGCCGCGCAGCGGTTGTGCGTCTCCCCGTCCGCGGTGTCCCTGGCCCTGGGTGAGCTGGAACGGGCGTTGAAGGTGCAGTTGTGCGTACGGCGCAAGGCGCACGGCATCACACTGACCCCGTCGGGGAGACGGCTGCTCGGCTGCCATCCGACGCTCGCGCCGACCGTACTGCCGCGCCTGCTGTGCGGGTTCGGCGAGCGGTACCCCCGGATCACCATCGACTTCGAGGAACGCACCCAGGACGACCTGCAACAGCGCATGCTCGACGGGAAGCTGGACCTCGCGGTGCTCTACGACATGGACGCGCTCCCGGAAATCGAGCGGGTGGAGCTCCACACCACCCGGCCCCACGTCCTGCTTCCGGCGGATCACCGGCTGGTGGAGTCGGTGAACAGGCCGGGCGACCACGCGGCGCCCGCCGACTGCCGGCCTCCAACCGGACGGTGACCGCCCGGGACGCCACCGCGCCCGGCTTCGACCTCAAAGGGGCGGCGCGAACCACGGCCGGGAGCACCGTCTGACCGCACCGCGGACGGGTGCGCGGGCTCCCGGGCATCCGCGTCACTCGCCCGGCACGCGCCCCCTCCGCGGCCGCCGGCTGGTCCATGGCCCGGCTGCGTGAAGAGCCCTCGCAGGCGCGGCCGGCGCACGCCGGTATTCCATTGACGCGCCCGGCGACGTGTCGTTGCCCAATGGCCTCGCGTGGTTGTCTCTCGTTGCACCGCGTTCTTGTCGTGGCGTGCACCACCTCCGGGCCGCCTGGTCGGGGTGGGGACGTGCGGAGAGCCGCGCCCTGCCAGGTCGGCCCCGGCCCGACGCCGTGCGTCCGGACACGAAGTCGGGGGCTTCGTCGATCGGTTCGGGCCCACTGCGCCTCGCCGCGATCCTCCACCGCACCCCTCGGATGCGCGGGTTTTCGCCCCAACAGCCCCTGCGGCGGCCTATGTTCACGGCGGTACCCGATCTCGTATTCGCAGGAGGCCCTCATGCGCAACGCGCTCCGCACCGCCATAACCGGAGCGGTGACCGTCGCCACCGTCCTGATGTGCGGCACCGCCCAGGCCACGCCTCCGGGACCGGGGGTCACCGCCCGCCTGATCAGTCAGACCACCGTGAACGGCACCGACTACACCCTGCGGGAGATCACCGTCCCGCCCGGGCAGAGCACCGGCTGGCACTACCACGACGGGCCGCTGTACGGCGTCGTCAACCAGGGCACCCTCAGCCACTTCGACTCGACCTGCGCCTCCGACGGCGTCTACCCCACAGGCAGCGCCATTCAGGAACCGGCCGGGGCCGGCAACGTCCACATCGGCCGCAACCTGGGCGACACACCGCTCGTCCTGACCGTGCTCTACGTCCTCCCGCACGGCGCCCCGTTCTCCGAGGACGCCCCCAACCCGGGCTGCCCCTTCGAGTGAGCGCGGCCACGGGCGCCGCGCCGTGACCGAGCAGCGGCTGCCGCGATCGGCCGCCGGGCTGTCAGGCTCGGCGGCCGATCGCGACAAGGTTGGTGCCGAAGAAGCGGAGCCCGCTCCCGGTCCGCTCGGCCTGTTCGGTCTGTTCGGTCTGCCGGAACGCGTCGTCCCAGCGGGTGATGTCGTCCGGTGTGGCGAGGCCTTCGGCGAGCAGGACGTCACGGGCGGCCCAGGCGGGGCCGCGCATACCGGGCGGGGGCGTGAGGACGTTGACGTAGCCCTCGAAGGCGATGACTTCCAGTCCGGCCGCCGTGAGGAGTTCGTCGAGCCGGATGCCGACGGTCAGATCGTTGCCGCGACGCCGGTGCAGTTCCCGGTACCGGTCGTCCATCTCGTCGTACTCGGCGGGCCCGCCCCGCAGTCGGAAGGAGCCGGCGTCGATGTCGACCAGGTACACCGTGCCGCCGCCGGGCCTGGCCAGCTGGGCGAGGTGGTCGACGATCGCCTGCTCCCGGCCGCCGTTGTGGGCCAGGACATGCCTGAGCATCACCAGGTCGAACGTGCCCTCGGCCAGCCCGGTGTCATCGGCGGATCCGATGCCGGTGCGCACCCGTACGCCGGAGCGTTCGGCCAGCGCCGAGGCGACGGCCAGCGCGTCGCCGTCCCGGTCCACCGCCCATACGGCACCGTCCGGAGCGGCGATGTCCGCCAACCGCACCGAGATCGCGCCGGGCCCGCACCCCACGTCCGCGATCCGCGCCCCGGGCACCGCCCCGGCGACGGTCCACAACTCGCGTTCACGCCGCTCGGCGAGATCGGCCATGAGCCGGTAGCGGGCGATCTCCGAGTCGTCGAGGCTGAGGGAGTAGTCGGCCACGTCGGGGGTTCCTCTCCTGGGCGGTGGACGGCCCATTGTCCCCGCCTGACCGCGCCTTCGCCCGGAAGGTGGCGTCAGCGTTCGAGGGTGAAGCGGAGTTCGGGGCGTTCCCAGGTCACCTTCGGGGGCTTCGGAGGCACCCGGCCGACCAGTTCGGCGCCGACGCGGCGGTAGAACCGCTCGGCCGGTGGATTGGAGACCACACGGACCTCGGTCAGCCCGGCCTTCCTGGCCTCGGCGAGCATGTGTTCCACCAGGAGCCGCCCCAGCCCCGTCCCCTGGGCCTCGTTCGCCACGAACAGCATGTCCAGTTCGGCCGGTGGCTCCAGGAAAAGGGAGTAGAAGCCCAGCAGGCCACCGCCCTCGTCCAGCGCGACGAAGGTCGGATGGCGGGCGACGTAGTCGGCGGTGACCTCGTATCCGGCGATGATCGGGGCGTACCGCCCCTGGTAGCCGTTGGACGCTCGCACGAGTGCCGTAAGGCGCGCCGCGTCCCGCGCCGTGGCCCTGGTGATCGTCGTGGTCCGCTTCAGCACAGGCCCCCACCTCGACAGTTATCGCACATCACTTGCAACAACTTTCTCATGGCATCAAGAGCGGAGAGGGG
>NZ_AEJC01000088.1 GCF_000317595.1 Streptomyces ipomoeae 91-03
CGCCCGACTGTGTGTGCCCGATGGCCCGTGAGCCTTCTCTCTCTTGGTGCAAATGGCTACGAAATGATGTATTGGGGGTGCCCGACACACAGGTGTCGCCCATCCGGCGTGTATGTTCCGGGGCCGAGAGCCACGGAAGGGACCAATCCGGTGAACAAGAAGCTCGTGGCCGCACTGTCCGGCGGTGCGGTACTGGTACTGGCGCTGTCCGGCTGCAGCAGCGACGACACGAACGACAAGCTGAACTCCTGGGCCAAGCAGGTCTGCGACGACGTACAGCCGCAGATCAAGAAGATCGCGGCGGCCAATGCCTCGATCCAGAAGGAGACCTCGGACGACAGCGCACCGGAGGACGTGCAGCGGGCCGACTCCCAGGGGTTCCAGGACATCTCCGACGCGTACAAGGCGATGGCGACCGCCATTCAGACGGCCGGGGCGCCTGATGTCGAGGACGGCGAGAAGAAGCAGAAGGCCGCGGTCGCCGAGCTCAACCAGCTGTCGTCCGCCTATGCCGAGCTGAAGACGAAGTCGGACGCGCTGAACACGAAGGATCAGGCGAAGTTCGCGGACGGGCTCGAGGGTGTTGCCACCGAGCTGGAGAAGCTGAGCAAGACCGGGAGCAACGCGTTGAAGGAGCTGGAGAAGGGGGAGGTGGGGCAGGCGATGGCCAAGCAGGCCAGCTGCAAGTCGGCGACCGCGTCGGGTTCCGCCTCGGCGCCGGCGACCAAGAGCTGACCTGGGCGGCGGCTGGGCCGAGGCTCCGGAGTGCCGTCTGCTGGGGCGGTGCGGTTGGGGCGCCCGGGGTTCGTGCTGGGCGGTGCCTTGGCTGGGAGCCGGGGGTTTGTGCTGGGCGGTGCCTTGGTGGCTGGGCGCCCGGCGTGGGGGCCGGGCGGAGGTGGGCTGCGCAACTCGACGCTGCGAGGTGCCGCTGCGCCCATCCTCCCCCTTCTCGGCTTCGCTCCCCCATCGCCCCAGCGGCAGATTGCCCGCAGCTGGGACAAGCCAGGGGTGACAATGTGAGGCGTGACTGATTCCACCTTGTCTCCCTTGCCCTCTGTTGATCCGCCCGAGGTTGCCGTGCGGCTTCGGGAGGGGTTGATCGGTGCCGGGTTCACCGCTGATGGGCTGCTTGAGCTGCTCGGGGCGTCGGCGTATGCGGCGTTGGCTCGGAGTGAGGTTGTGCCGGCGCTGAGGGCTACCCGGGGGGACTCGGAGCTGGAAGCGCTGGTGCGGCTGTTTCTGTTGCAGCAGCCGGTGGCACGCGCGCGTGTGGAGAGGATTCTGCCCGTCGACGCGTGCGTCGAGAGTGGTTGGCTGGTTTCGATCGGTGACAGTGAGGTCGCGGCCGCTGTCGATGTGCGGCCTTACGGCGGTCCCGATGGCGAGGACTGGTTCATCGTGTCCGATCTCGGGTGCGCGGTCGGCGGGGCCGGGGGGATCGGGAAGCGGGACGAGGGGGTTGTTCTCGGGGTCGGAGGGGCCTCCACGACCCTCGCCGGGATCACCGTACGGACGCCCGTCGGGTCGGCGCTCGATCTCGGGACCGGCTCCGGGATCCAGGCGCTGCACGCAGCTCGGCACGCCACACGGGTGACGGCGACCGACGTCAATCCGCGCGCGCTGCACATCACGGCGCTCACGCTGGCGCTCTCCGGCGCGCCCGCCGCCGATCTGCGCCAGGGCTCCCTCTTCGAGCCGGTGGAGGAAGACGAGAGGTACGACCTCATCGTGTCGAATCCGCCATTCGTCATTTCTCCCGGCGCCCGGCTCATCTACCGCGACGGCGGGATGGGCGGGGACGATCTGTGCCGCACGCTCGTGTCGCAGGCGGGGGAGCGGCTGAACGAGGGCGGTTTCGCGCAGTTCCTCGCCAACTGGCAGCACGTGGAGGGGGAGGACTGGCAGGAGCGGCTCAGGTCGTGGGTGCCGCGCGGGTGCGACGCGTGGATCGTGCAGCGTGAGGTCCAGGACGTCACGCAGTACGCGGAGTTGTGGCTGCGGGACGCGGGCGACCACCGCGGTGACGTGGCCGAGTACCAGGCACGGTACGACGCGTGGCTCGACGAGTTCGAGGCGCGGAAGGTGAAGGCCGTCGGCTTCGGCTGGATCACGCTGCGGAAGTCGGCCGCCGCCGACGCCGAGCCCTCGATCACCGTCGAGGAATGGCCGCATCCAGTCGAACAGCCGCTCGGTGAGACCGTACGGGCGCACTTCGCGCGCGTCGACTACCTGCGGGCCAACGACGACGCCGCGCTCCTCGCCGGGCACTTCCGGCTCACCGCCGAGGTCGTCCAGGAGCAGGTCGGGCTGCCGGGAGCCGAGGACCCCGAGCATGTGGTGCTGCGTCAGAACCGCGGTATGCGCCGGGCCACCAAGGTGGACACGGTCGGCGCCGGATTCGCCGGTGTGTGCGACGGCACCCTCAGCGCGGGACGGATTCTGGACGCCATCGCTCAACTCGTCGGCGAGGACCCGGTGACCCTGCGCGACCGCACACCGGTCCAGATCCGGCTGCTGGTGGAGCAGGGGTTCCTCGAACCGATCGCGTGACGGTGCTCCCGCGGCCCTTGACCGTTTCCGTACCGTCCGGTGACCGTACTGGTACGGCTTCGGGTGTCCCGTCCCCGTAGCGGATGGGGTGTATCCGTACCCCTGAGGCGCATGTGTCCGGTCTGGCTGGATTGGTCAGGAAAAGGGCTCCTGTCAGTGGCACGTGCGAAGCTATTTTCAAGAGACGGATTCGACGTGTCCTCGGGGGAGGCACGCGCTGTCTCTGGGGGATCGGGGGATCGCGATGGCGGGGGATACGCCGGAGCAGGGCCAGGGAAGGATCATCAACGGCCGGTACCGACTGCTGCGCACACTCGGCGCGGGTGGCATGGGCCGGGTGTGGCTCGCGTACGACGAGGAGTTGGCCTGCGAGGTCTCCATGAAGGAGATCTCCCTGCCGGATGTCCCGATGGACGCGGCCGAGCCCGCGCAGCGCATCGCCCGGGCCCGCAGCGAGGCCCGGCACGCCGCACGCCTGCGCGGACATCCACATGTGGCGACGGTCCACGACGTGGTGCTGCACGACGGCCTGCCGTGGATCGTCATGGAGTACGTGCCGGACGCGATCGACCTCCAGGCGGTCATCCGGCAGCGCGGGCTGCTCACGCCGGAGCAGGTCGCGCGGATCGGGCTCGCCGTCCTCGACGCGCTCACCGCCGGGCACCGGATCGGCATCCTCCACCGTGATGTGAAACCGGCCAACATCCTCCTCGCGGCCGACGCCTCGGGCGACCCGTACGCGCGCGTGCTGCTCACCGACTACGGCATCGCGCTCCAGCCCGAGTCCCGCGAGCCCCGGCTCACCGCCACCGCCGGCATCCTCGGCACCCCCGGCTATCTGGCGCCCGAGCGCGCCCGGGGCGAGCCGCCCACACCGGCCGCCGACATGTTCTCGCTCGGCGCCACGCTGTACGCGGCGGTCGAGGGCCGGGGCCCCTTCGACCGGCACGGCGAGTACGCGACGCTCACCGCCCTGCTCGGCGAGGAGCCCACACCGCCCGCCCGCGCCGGTGAACTGGCCCCCGTTCTGCACGGGTTGCTCATCAAGGACCCGGTGCGGCGGCTGTCACCGGAGGCGGTGGCACGCGGCCTGGAGCGGGTCGCTGACGCGGGCGGCGCGTCCACACCGCCGGGCTGGGGAGCCACCCCGGCGGCGGCGCCCGAGGGCTTCGGACCGGCTCCCGGTGGCCCCGGGGGAGGTGGGCCGAGTGGTCCCGGTGGCCATGCCACCGCCGGTACGCCGCCCGGGTACGCGGCGAGCGCGCCGCCCGGCCATGTGGCCGCCGCACAGGGCAGCGGGGGTACGCCCCACACGCCGGGTGCGCCCCA
>NZ_AEJC01000089.1 GCF_000317595.1 Streptomyces ipomoeae 91-03
ATGTGACTGTACGAGACGGAGTGGCACCGGATGCAGCACGCAGTGGGAGCTCCGCTGCCGCCGCCCCACCGGCCGGGGCAGGGCCAGACGACCCCGTGGTCGCCGGCCGCCGACCAGCAGGGACACCCGGCCGGGCATCACCCCGGACCCCCGGGTACGACCCCTCCGGGCCACCCGGGCGTGAGCCACCCGGTACCGCCGGGCACCCACCCGGGCCACGCCCCGGCGAGCCCGCCCGCGGCACCGCCGGCCGCGCCACCCGGGTCGGTGCCTCCGCCCGCACCGACCGCCCCGCCCGGCTCGGTGCCCCCGCCCGCACCGGGCTTCACCGGAGCCCCCGGGCACCCGCACCCCTCGGCCCCGCCGCAGCCCGGCGTACCGAGGGACACCACCGGGCACATCCAGCTGCCGCCGGGCGGCCCCGTCACCATGCCGAGCCCGCCACCGGCCACGGGCGCCCCCGACGTCACGACCACCACCCTCGCCGTCCTGCTCATCGGCCCCGCCGGGGCGGGCAAGACGAGCGTCGCCAAGTACTGGGCGGACCACCGCCGGGTGCCCACCGCGCACATCAGCCTGGACGACGTACGGGAATGGGTACGCTCCGGCTTCGCCGACCCGCAGTCCGGCTGGAACGACAACTCCGAGGCGCAGTATCGTCTCGCCCGCCGCACCTGCGGCTTCGCCGCGCGCAACTTCCTCGCCAACGGCATCTCCTGCATCCTCGACGACGCCGTCTTCCCCGACCGCCCCGTCGTCGGCCTCGGCGGCTGGAAACGCCACGTCGGCCCCGGTCTCCTCCCCGTCGTCATCCTCCCCGGCCTCGACATCGTCCTCGAACGCAACGCCGAGCGCACCGGCAACCGCCGCCTCACCGACGAGGAGGTCGCCCGCATCCACGGCCGCATGGCCGGCTGGTACGGCTCCGGCCTCCCCATCATCGACAACTCCCAACTCGACGTACCGAGCACGGCCCGGGTGCTGGACGAGGTACTGGCGAGGTCGATCGCCAGCCCACCGAAGTGGTAGCCGCGTAGGGCCGCGGCCCGTGGACAGTGGCCGTCGGCGGTAGGCGCCGGGGCGGGAGCGGACGTCGGCGAAGCCACGGGTGGGTGCCGGGGAGTGAGTGGCCGGCACGGTGGCGTCGGCGGTCGTGCGCGGTCGGTACGGATGGGCGTCGGCGGTGAGTGAGGGGCAGCCGGTGGCCGATGCGAGCGGACGCGGGCGGCGCGTGCCGAGTGCGCGGCCGGCGTGAGTGAATGCCGGAGGCCGGCCCAGAGCCCGGGGCCGGTGCGGCTGGGCGCCGGCTCGGGTGTGGGGGAGTCGGTGGCTGGTGGGGTTGGGCGTCAGCCTGAATGTGGGGTGCCCGCGGCCGGTGCGGCTGGGCGTCGGCGGCGCGGGCCGGGTGTGGCGGTCGGCGTGATTCGGTGTGGGCCCACGCAGAGGGCGAACCGGTGAACGCCGGCCGCCGGGCCCATCCGAAAGGGGCGCGGGGAACTGCGCGACCAGCCCCTGCCCACCCGCGCACGGCACACAGCCTCCCCCCGCACCCCGGGCTCCGCCCGCCCCCCACCCCCACTCGGCCTCACTGAACCGGCGGCCGACCAGCGGAGCTCATACGCTCGGCTTATGTCAGAGGTGTACGCGGCCCGCCGCAAGCGGCTGAGAGAACGCTGCCACGCGAGCGGCAGCGCGAGCGCGCTCGTGACCCGCCCGGCCAATGTGCGCTATCTCGCGGGCACGGCCCCTCGCGGCGCCGCCCTCCTGCTGGGCAGGAACGAGGACGTACTCGTCTGCACCGGCCCCCCGAGCGGCGGACCCTCCGAGGGGCGCCCCGACGAATCCGTACGCGTCCATGCGCTCCCGAGCCCCGGCGGCGACCCGGCCGTCGCCGCCGTCGGCCTCGCCCTGGCCGGGGCCGCCGACTCCCTCGCCGTCGAGGAGCACCACCTCACCGTCGCCCGGTATCGAGCGATCCGCTCGGTCGCCCCACGGCTGCGGCTCACCGACCTCGGCGGCGCGGTCGAGCAGCAGCGCATCGTCAAGGACGAGGAGGAGATCTCCTGTCTCCGGATCAGTGCGGAGATCGCCGACCAGGCCCTGGGCGAACTGCTCGAATCGATCCTCGTCGGCCGCACCGAACGGCACCTCGCCCTGGAGTTGGAGCGCAGACTCGTCGACCACGGCGCCGACGGCCCGGCCTTCACCACCTACGTCGCCGCCGGCCCGAACTCCGGCCGCCCCGGCCATCTCCCCACCGACCGGCGGGTCGAGGAGGGCGATTTCCTCTCCGTATGCCTCGGCGCGACGTACCGCGGCTACCGCTGCGAGATCGGCCGTACGTTCGTCATCGGGACCTCGCCCGCCGAGTGGCAGATCGAGCTGTACGACCTGGTCTTCGCAGCCCAGCGCGCCGGACGCGAGAGCCTGGCCCCCGGCACGGCGTATCGCGCCGTCGACCGCGCGGCCCGCCAGGTACTGGACTCCGCGGGCCACGGCGAGGGCCTACCGGCGCTGATGGGGCACGGTGTCGGACTCGAAATCGACGAGGACCCGCAGTTGGCCCCCACGGCCATGGGTAAACTGGACGCTTGCGTGCCGGTCACCGTCGAACCGGGGGTCCACCTCCCGGGCCGGGGCGGCGTCCGGATCGATGACACGCTCGTCGTCCGCCCCGAGGCGGACGGCGGACCCGAGCTACTCACCATCACGACCAAGGAGCTGCTCGCGCTGTAGGAGTGCGTGCCCCGGGGTCGTCCACGTCAGTCCAGGAGATTCCGCAACCGTGGCTTCCACGAACGACCTCAAGAACGGCCTGGTGCTCAAGCTCGAAGGCGGCCAGCTCTGGTCCGTCGTCGAGTTCCAGCACGTCAAGCCCGGCAAGGGCCCGGCCTTCGTGCGCACCAAGCTCAAGAACGTGCTCTCCGGCAAGGTCGTCGACAAGACGTTCAACGCCGGCGTCAAGGTCGAGACGGCCACTGTCGACAAGCGCGACATGCAGTTCTCCTACATGGACGGCGAGTACTTCGTCTTCATGGACATGGAGACCTACGACCAGCTCATGGTCGACCGCAAGGCCGTCGGCGACGCCGCCAACTTCCTGATCGAGGGCTTCACGGTCACCGTCGCGCAGCACGAGGGCGAGGTGCTCTTCGTCGAGCTCCCGGCCGCCGTCGAGCTGACCGTCCAGGAGACCGAGCCGGGTGTCCAGGGCGACCGCTCCACCGGTGGCACCAAGCCCGCCACCCTGGAGACCGGCCACCAGATCCAGGTCCCGCTCTTCATCACCACCGGCGAGAAGATCAAGGTCGACACCCGTACGAGCGACTACCTCGGCCGGGTGAACAGCTAACCGTGGCTGCCCGTAACACGGCCCGCAAGCGCGCCTTCCAGATCCTCTTCGAGGGCGACCAGCGCGGGGCCGACGTCCTGACCGTGCTCGCGGACTGGATCCGGCACTCCCGGAGCGACACGCGCCAGCCGCCGGTCAGCGAGTACACGATGCAGCTGGTCGAGGGCTACGCGACTTATGCGCAGCGGATCGACGAACTGATCGCGCAGTACTCGGTGGGGTGGACCCTCGACCGGATGCCGGTGGTCGACCGCAACATTCTGCGGCTCGGCGCGTACGAGCTGATTTGGGTGGATGAGACTCCGGACGCGGTTGTGCTGGACGAGATGGTGCAGCTGGCGAAGGAGTTCTCCACGGATGAGTCGCCGTCGTTCGTGAATGGATTGCTGGGCCGGCTAAAGGATTTGAAGCCGTCGCTGCGCAGGGAAGTCGAGTAGGACAGCGCGTACAAAACACCGCCGGG
>NZ_AEJC01000090.1 GCF_000317595.1 Streptomyces ipomoeae 91-03
CGCCCCCTCAGAACCGGGCATGCCCGTTTTCCAGGCACCACGGCTCAAGCAAGCCCCAAGGGCTTCACGGTGATGCAGAGACTGCAAGTCTCCTGCGTGTTCTCGCTCGGAGACCACGATGGCAAGAGGCGTGTACCAGGCGAGTCTGCGGTCCGTCCGGCGTGCCGCTCCGCCCGTGGTGAGTGAGGTAGCTGGCGGCTACCGCTCTGCGGACGGTGTTCAGCCACCAGCGTTCCCATTCGTGCGGGGACTGCGGTGGCTGGTTGGCGGTGAGGATGTAGTCCCCGCAGAGTGGACAGCGTCCTTCCTGCTTGGCGAGCAGGTTCAGATTGTAGTTGTCCAGCGGGGGTTTGACCTTCCTCCGCCTTTTGGCCCAGTAGTCCTGCAGGCCGGGGTCGTCGGGTGACGCCCCGCCCGTGACCAGCTGGTGCCGGACGATATTTGTCCATGAGAATTTGACCACGTGAAAGGTGCCGCCGCTTTCGCTGGTACAGCTGCGATCGCCGAACACCCAGTAGTCGTTCCTGTACTTATTGAACTTGCCGTAGTAGCGGCACACAATCCACTTCTTCGGCTTGTTGGGGTGGGAGTGCTTGGCCCACTTGTATGTGAGCCGCCACACATGAGAGTCCAGATCCGAGAAGACCCGGCTGGACACCGCCCCACGGTAGTAGGCCGCCCAGCCCCGAATGATCGGGTTGAGTTTGGCGATGACCGCCACCACATTCGATCCGCGAAGGTTTCGCATCTCGCCCGTGAGCCTTTTCCGTATCCGCTTGATCGCCTTCTTGTTTGGTTTGATGATCAGCTTGGACCCGTGAAACTGACGGAGAGTGAATCCCAGGAAGTCGAAACCTTCGGAGAGATGCACAATGCGCGTCTTCTCCTCGTTGAAGGTCAGCCCTCTGGGAGCCAGCCACGCTGCAAGCTGCGCCTTGACCTGCTCTGCTTGCTGCCGAGAGTGACAGCAGGCGACCATATCGTCGGCGTATCGCACCAGCACCGGAGCTCCTCGCGTCGTTTCTCCGGAAGTACGTCCGGATGCGAGATAGCGGACTCCGGCAGCTTCCTCCAGGCCATGGAGTGCAACGTTCATCAACAGCGGGCTGATTACACCGCCTTGAGGTGATCCCTCTTCCGTCGGCGTGTGCAGGCCGTCCTCGACCACTCCCGCTTTCAGCCATCCCCGGATCATTTCCCTGGCCGGGAAGGACCCGATCGCTTTGAGCAGTTGTTCGTGGTCGATTCTGTCGAACGCGGCGGACAAGTCGGCATCCAGAATCCACAGCCTCCTGACCCGGGAGCCTTTCAGCGTGGAGTAGAGAGAGCCGATGGCGTCCGCACAGCTGCGGCCCGGCCGGAATCCATAGGATTTCGGCTCGAAGCGCGCTTCCCACTCGGGTTCCAGTGCGTTACGGACGCGCGCCTGATGGCATCGGTCCATAATCACAGGGATACCGAGCGGCCGTTGTTTTCCATTGGCCTTTGGAATGTACACGCGCCGGACCGGCAGTGGATTCCAGGACGAGCGCGTATGGTGCACGCGCACAGCCACGTCCATCCTGGCCTCGGGTGACAGGGCGGTCTCCCCGTCGATCCCGGCCGTCCGACGTCCAGCGTTGCGCTGAGTCACCTGCCGCACGCTGATCAGCGTGTTCGACCAGGATCTCAGCATCAGTTTCTGCAAGGACCGGACCAGGGCCCAGTCCTCTTCCCGCGTCGCCTTGAAGATCCTCTGCCTCAGCCTCACTACGTTGTCCTCGTGGTGACGCCACGCGACGTCGTCCCATTCGGCAACGTCCTTGGGTCCGTTCACCGCGGTGTCCAACTTGCCCCTCGGTTCGGGAGGCCCCGGGCCTCGGTCGTCAAAGGCTCACCAGCCCACGTCAGCTCCCCTGTCGGGACCCGGCCGCAAGGACCGGCATCCGGCCGGTTCCCCGAGACAGCCGCCTGGAGAGGCAACCACATGTCCCGAGTCCCGCTGCCTTTCGGCCGCCGGCATCCGCTTCTTGGGCTTCCTGTCCCGCCGAGGAGTTCCGCCCCTCTCACGATCGGCCTACCGAGCCAAAAGGCCCGGACCCCGACGGGGTTTCCATCTCGGCGACGGCCGAAAACGGGGTCACTGACGGCGTATCAAATCTGACCCACTTTATGCCCTTTGCCTGAATCTGGCCTTGTTGATCAAGGTCAGGAGGGAAGGGTGATCCTTGTGGAGGACTGGGCAGAGATCCGCCGGTTGCACCGGGCCGAGCAGATGCCGATCCGGGCGATCGCGCGGCACCTGGGCATCTCGAAGAACACCGTGAAGCGGGCGCTGGCGCACGACCGGCCGCCGAAGTACGAGCGACCGCTGAAGGGCTCGGCCGTCGACGCGGTCGAGGTGCAGATCCGCGAGCTGCTGCGGGAGACGCCGACGATGCCGGCTACGGTGATCGCGGAGCGGATCGGCTGGGAACGCGGGATGACGATCCTGAAGGAGAGGGTCCGTGAGCTGCGCCCTGCCTATGCGCCGGTCGATCCGGTGTCGCGGACGACGTATCGGCCGGGCGAGCTGGCCCAGTGCGACCTGTGGTTCCCGGAGGCGGACATCCCGCTCGGTTATGGGCAGACGGGCCGGCCGCCGGTGCTGGTGATGGTCTCCGGCTACTCGCGGGTGATCGCGGCACGGATGCTGCCCTCGCGGCGGACCGGGGACCTGATCGACGGGCACTGGCGGCTGCTGTCCGAGTGGAATGCGGTGCCGAGGATGCTCGTCTGGGACAACGAGGCGGGTGTCGGCCGGGGCCGGGTGACTGGTGAGTTCGCGGCGTTCGCGGGCCTGCTCGCCACCAAGATCCATCTCTGCCGCCCTCGTGATCCAGAAGCAAAAGGGCTGGTGGAGAGGGCCAATGGCTATCTGGAGACGAGCTTCCTGCCGGGCCGTCATTTCGCCGGACCGGACGATTTCAACACCCAGCTGGCCGCCTGGCTGAAGGTCGCCAACCGGCGCCAGCACCGCACTTTGCAGGCCCGTCCCACCGACCGGTGGGAGGCCGACCGGGCCGGGATGCTCGCGCTGCCACCGGTCGACCCGCCCTCCTGGTGGAGATTCCAGATCCGTCTCGGCCGCGACCACTACGTCCGCATCGACACCAACGACTACTCCGTCGCCCCCGCCGCGATCGGGCGGATGGTGACCGTGCTCTGCGACAACGACCAGGTCATCGTGCTGGCCGCGGGTGGGGAGATCGTCGCCCAGCACCCCCGGTGCTGGGCCCGCCACCAGACCATCACCGACCCCGACCACGCGGCCGCCGGCATCGTGATGCGCCAGGAAGTACACCGTCAGCAGGCCGCCCGCCGGGCCGAGGCGGCCGGCACCGGTCCGCTGGTCGAGGTCGAACAGCGCGAACTGGGCACCTACGACCGGCTGTTCACCGTCATCGACGGTGGCGGCGATGACCAGAGGGAGGCTGGCTGATGCCCCGCACCGCCATAGCCGACGGCGAGGCGCCCGAGAAGACGGCCACCACCGCCAAGACGGGGACGACGAGTCGCCGCACAGGTCAGCAGACCGCCGCTGACCTGGCCTTCCTCGCCCGAGCGATGAAGGCCCCGGCCCTGCTGGACGCCGCCGACCGGCTTGCCGAACGCGCCCGCAAGGAATCCTGGACCCACGCCGAATACCTCGTCGCCTGCCTCCAGCGCGAAGTGTCCGCCCGCGAATCGCACGGCGGCGAGGCCCGTGTCCGCGCCGCCCGGTTCCCCGCGATCAAGACGGTTGAGGAACTGGATGTCACCCATCTGCGCGGTCTGACGCGCCAACAGCTCGCGCATCTGGGCACGTTGGACTTCATCGCCGGGAAGGAGAACGCCGTCTTTCTGGGCCCGCCGGGCACCGGGAAGACACATCTCGCGATCGGGCTCGGGGTCCGCGCCTGTCAGGCCGGCCACCGCGTCGCGTTTGCCACCGCCTCGGAGTGGGTCGACCGGCTCGCCGCCGCCCACCAGGCTGGACGCCTCCAGCAGGAACTGACCAAGCTCGGCCGCTATCCGCTGATCGTGGTCGATGAGGTCGGATACATTCCCTTCGAGGCCGAGGCCGCGAACCTGTTCTTCCAGCTCATCTCGAACAGATACGAACGGGCATCCGTGATCGTCACCAGCAACAAGCCCTTCGGGCGCTGGGGAGAGGTCTTCGGCGACGAGACCGTGGCCGCAGCCATGATCGACCGGCTCGTCCACCATGCCGAGGTCCACTCCTTCAAGGGCGATTCGTATCGCATGCGGGGACGCGAACTCGGACGCATCCCCACCGACCACGACAACGACTAACACGCACAAACGGCATAAATGGGTCCGTTTTGACTCGGCCAAAGTGGGTCACGGTTCAGCCGCCGCCGACATTCCACGTTCCGCGCACACGAGACACGGCCGGGATGGGCGCCCCCTACACCCCGGGGCCAGCGGTGTTCCCACGACCGGTTGATCGTCCCCGGCCGCCGCTTGCCGCCTCTTCCAGCGGCCAGGCCCTTGCACCCTGGTCCTCGTCCCGTCACCCAAGGCTTGGGCTGACGAGGCATCATCGGGGGTTCACTTGCGTTCGCCCGTCCGGCCTTCCCCTCGCCCGGTTGCTCCCCCGGACGGAGCGGGGGCCCTTGGGCTTCTTCCCTGGGCTTCGCACCCTCACAAGCGGGACCTGTGAACGCACGCCAGGGCGGGGACTGATCTCGAACACTGATCAGGAACTACGCATCCGGCCTATAACCGGCCTCCGATCTGCGAGTTCACTCGAAATGCGCGACTTCGTGTCGCACCGACCAGTGCCCACTGCTCGTCACTCACGTCGGTCTTGTAGGGCTTGCGCTCGCTCACGATGCCCAGCCCAACATGCCCATGGCCGCCGACCGGCCGGGATGCCGAACCGCCACACGTTCAGGTGACGACAAAACTCCTATGCACTCTCATTCCGCCCTCTGAGGAAGATTGGGCGGCGCTGCGTGGCTCATTTGCCGCTGGGCGGACGGGACGGGGGCTCGTTCGCCTAGCGGCTCCTCCTCAAGCCGAATGCGTCAGGTCGTGATCCGTGCAGAGGGCAGGACCGTTGGCGGAGGGCGGTTGCGATGATGTCGATGCTGGGGCTGTCGTTGAGGGACCATGCCTTGCGTATGTGGGTGATGAGGGTGCGTGCGCTATAGGGGGAAATGCCCAGTTCGAGGCGCGCCTCGGCGAGTCGCTCGTAAGCTCCGTAGGAGCCCTGCGCAAAGGCGTTTTCGCTGCGCCGGTCGAGTCCGGGGGCGGTGAAGATTTCCAGCAGGGTGAGGGAGAAGTAACTGTAGGCGGCGGCTTCGTCGATGAGTTGGCGGGCGTTGTCGGTGATGTCGCCGTGGCTCGGCTGGGCGCCAGGAGGTTGGTGGGCGAAGTGCTCGAGGGCGTACAGCAGCGGCCCGTCGGAGCAGCCACACCGTGAGGCTTTGAGGTGCCCGCAGAGTGTGCGGAAGTCGCTGAGGATGCCGCTGGTGTCCTGGGTCCACTGCTGTTTGCTGAGCAGGGTGCGAAATCCGGCCAGCGTCTCGGAGAGTTCTTCGAGGATGAGCTCGCGCGCGAGGTGAGGGAGCTCGTGCGTCCGTGTTTTGGCCTGTATCTCTTCGATCTGCAGGCCGTAGCGCAGCAGGTCGCGGAGGAGTCCGCCGGAGAGGCTGTGGGCCAGGAGCGCGGTGTGGGGTGTGTGGTCCTCGGATCGCTTGTCGAGGATGGCCTTGGCTTCTTTGAGGGTGCAGGCTTCCACGTGGATGATGTCGTCCAGTGAGCTGTCGGTGACATCCCGGTGGGGCAGGCCGCGGCGGACGAACGCGGCGCCGACGTCCTCCGCGACGGAGATCAGGTAATAGACGTGGCGGACGCCCAGGATGGCCTTGATCTCCGCGAGGAAGGCGAGGGCCTGTGCGTCGGAGCCGAGGCGGTCGACTTCGTCGATGGCGATAAGGATGCGCTGTTTCCTGCCGGCCAGGACTTCGGCGATGTCGGTCAGGAGGTCACGGAACTCTTCGACCAGCGCGGGGAAGTTGGGTGGCATCGTGGAGATGGATGTGGCGTGTGAGCTGCCCAGCGTCATGATCTGGGCGGTGCCGTTGGACAGGGTGTTGGTCGTCGTCTGGATGGTCTGCAGCCGGTAGAGGTGGTTCTCACAGCGGGTGATGAGGTGGGGTTTTGCGGGCCTGGGCCGCCAGCCGGCAGCGCGGGCGAGCAGGGTGCCGGTGACCAGGCCGGCGAGCCGCAGCGGGTTTTGCGGGTCGGCGAGGAGCTCGTAGGTCGAGGGCGTGCGGATCAGGAAGTACAGAAGATAGGTGCCCAGGCAGGCGGCGAGAAGTCTGCAGGCGTCGCTGGCGTACACCGTCCACCGGCCGATATCCAGGTGCGCCAGGCCCAGTCTATGCGACTGGCTGGCGGCCCATGAGTAGAACCATCCTGCGGCCAGCAGCCCGGCCACGAAGAAGGTGTTGAAGTCCACGTGGGGTGCGAGCTGGCGAAGCTGCGGGTCGAGGAAGACGCTGGCCAGGCTGGCGAGGGCGAGGATGAAACCCAGCTTGGCCCCGTGTCTGCTCCACAACTTCCCCAGGGTCCGGGGGATCCAGGGGTCGTGGCGGGACAGCCACCAGGCGATGCCGACGACGATGAGCGTGACGCTGGTGACGACGGCATGTCCGTTCCACACGTCGCGGAGCCAGTCCCGGACGGCGTGCGCCACGGTGTGTGCGTAGTCGGAGACTGAATCTCTGTATTGGGCATACAGCGAGCGGGCGGCTGACGAGGCTCCCAGGACGAGCAGGGCCGCCGCAGGCAGAGCGAAGGAAGACCAGCGGCCCAGGGCTTTGATGCGGCGGCGCGCGCTCTGCAGCATCCGGTGGAAAGGGGACAGTCGCGCGAATTCCGGTACCGCGTAGCCTTCGTGCTGCATGTACTCCTGGCACAGGCGCACCGAGAGCGAGACCAGGAAGTCATACGGAGCGTAGGTGGCCGGCGCCTGGATCACGAAGCCGAAGTCTGCTTGCTCGGTGGCGTGTTCCAACAGGGTCGACTTGCCGACGCCGCGGGGCCCGCAGACCGCGATGGTGCCCTCGTCCAGATGGCTGAGCTTGCGCTGTAGCTGCTCCATGGCCTCGGTGGGGACGGCAAAGCCCGGTGCTCGGGGTGCGCGCAGGCCCTTCGAAGTGCCTTGCGGGACGAAGAGGGAGTCGGGATCTTCGCCCAGGAGGTGGCGGATCATGCCGTCCATCATGGGGACGATGCCGTCGTCGTGGAGGGTTGCGCCCCAGGCCACGGCGCGATAGCCGAGCTCGACACGTGCCGCCGCGCAGGAGATGCCGAGCGCTGCGGCGAGCAGGCAGTACCGGAGGTTGAACCAGACGGCGGTACCACTCCAGAACAGGATGAAGGTCAGCAGTGCGGCGCTGAGGAGGGCTATCAGCAGCGCCAGGAAGCCGCTGGTGATGAGCACGATGAGGCCAACGGCCGGCAGCAGTGCGCAGACAATTTTCCAGTTCCATTCCGCCTCATCGGCAGCGGCCTGTTGCCTGGCTCGTGCCCGTTCGAGGTCGACCAGGGCTTTGTCGTACGCGGCCCGCTCTGCCCCGTTCGCTTGAGCGTAGGCCGCGGTGCGGTACATGGCGTTGTGCATCTCACGGAATACATCGTGCCTTGAGGTTCCCGGCCGCTTGCCGAGCTTGCGTGCGCGTGGGGGGTCATCGAGCGCCGCGTCGACGCACCGTTCGTAGACCTCATCTCGGTTCGGTGCTGCAAAAAGCTGAACCAGCTGAACCACTGGGCGCAACCAGGGCTTGTTCAGTAAGGACCACACCATCCGTCTCGCCCTCCCCCGGGTTTCAGTTCGCGGATGCTAGCCCCGCTCGGGCACGGATAGCAGGCGTACCTCGGCTCGTGGCTGGAACGCGTCACCGTGCCGCGCAGAGTCGGCTGTCGTCCCGTCGACTCCGGTGAGTGCAGGGGAAGATGGGGCAATGACCTTCTTCTGGAAGATTCCCCCGTGGGAGCGCCACGAGGACTGTACGTACTTGGCTGTGACCTTGATGGATCAGGGTGATGGGCAGTTTCGATTCAGCGCGGAAGGCGTGCGGGGCGACGACGCGATCGAGGCGCTCGCTGATCTGCTCATGACCCCCGGTTCCCTGCTCGGCCTCGTGCCGTCGCTTCCGACGCTCATCGGCGTGGTCGTACGGCGCGGCATCGACTCCACGTGGCTGGCGAAGCCGCCCGTCCAGGTGGCCCGAGACGACCGCGACCGGTGGCAGATCGCCGTCGCGGACGCCACCGATGTCACGGTGTTCTCCCCGACAGAGATCAGCGGCCTCGTCAGCAGGTTGCAATCCCAGTACGGCAGCGCTGGCTGAAGCCGCCTCCCGGCGTCATCCCGGTTGCCGATGGCCGAGGCCAGGGCCTCCTTCGTGACGTTCCCTCACCTGGCTGGCTATCAGGGCTGCCAACAAGAGCCGCGCAGAAGCCGCAAAACGCCTCACGCCACCGAATCGAGACGCTGGGCGCACACACTCCGAATGATCTTCAAGTCAGCCAGTGCCTGATCCCGGGCCTCCTGGTGGCCGGGCAGCCCTTTGCCCGCCGTGTCCACAGCCTCGCTGAGTGCGGCGATGACCGCCTTCGGGGCGAAGCGCATACCGAAGGCGTAGCCCGTGTCAACTCGGGTGCGCAGGTCCAGCTCCACCGTCTCCCAGGCATCCGCGACCGACTGATTCTCGGTTCCGGGGTGCTGTTCCAGCGCCCGCATCAGGGCTTGGATGTTCTTGTGGGCCTGCGTGCACAGCTTGCGATAGCGAGTCCACATCTTGTGCGTTGCCACCACCGTGGCGATGCCGATGGTAACCGCCAGGGCTGGCAACGCCTTGATGTAGTCACGGGAGGGTATGGAAAGCACTGCGTACAGCAACACCGCCGCACCGCAAGCCCCATTGAAGTTTGCCAGCGTCCGGCTGGCCATGGCCCGCAGGACGCGGCCCTCAAGCCGTTCAAGCAGGTTGTCCTTTGGTTCGAGCCAGCGAGCGAAATGAGGGAAGAGGAAGCAGAACGCCAGCATCTTCAAAGCGTCCTTGCCATGGTCGAGGAACTGCTCAGGGGCCGCGACGATCCGGTCGAACAGGTTGAGCGGATACATGAACGCCTTGAATGCGATCACCCCCCAGACCACCACCTTCAGCTTCTCCCGGCGCCTGATCCATGCAGGCGTGTGGAACGTAGCTATCAGCCAGCGGCGGATTTGTTTCGGTGCGTGCCAGCTTTCGGTGAATCCCCGCCACTGACGCGCCGACCAAAGAGTGAGAACAAGACTGCAGACGAAAAGCACCACAGCAAACGCCCGATGCCGGGTGTCGTAAAGCTGATTGCTCCAGACATTCACGACAAACCCGACGGGGAACAAGGCGCGCTTCCAGTGGGCGCGAATGGGGTCAGCAGTCCGGTACCAAATCGACATGCCCTCATGCTCCGGCAGACACACGGCGCGCCCGAACGGTTTGATGCAGATCAGAGGTTGGACGCTGTTCACTGCTGGTGACACGCTTCTTGCTGGAGCCCCTCTCAGGCGGCCCCGGCCTCCTGGTTGAGCCCGCAACCAACCACAGGGAAGAGCAGGACTGGTGAGGTTCAAGGAGCCCTGTCAGTGCCTGATCCTCGTGTGTGGGCGTGCTGTGCTCGCGTATCGTCCGTCGGGTGACTGATGCGACCGTGGCCGACCGGACTGATATCCCCGGCAGCATCCTCGCCGAGCTGGCCAGCGCCTTCGGGCTGGAAGAGGTGCGGGAGCTCCATTACCTCGCCGAAGGGCTGATGAACGAGAACTGGAGGGTGGATTCGCCGGTCGGGGCATTCGCTCTTTCCATCCAGCCAACGGGCTCAGTTGAAGACAGATGCGCGGAAGGTGTTGCGGATGTCCGTCAGGGGTTGGCGGTCGCGGGTGTAGTAGAGCTTATTGGTCAGCAGGACCGCCCACCGTTGGAGCCGGGGGGAGATCCACATGCCGGTCCCCGTGAAGCCGTAGTGGACCCAGATGCCGTCAGAAGGATCGACGCTGGGTGCGGGGTGCCAGAAGAGACCGCGCGCAGGAGTCAGGGAGCCTGTCTGCGTGGTGAGTGACTCCGCCGTCCACGCGGACCCAAATCCTGCCCGCTCCTGGACGCTGTTCTGGTCCAGCATGTAACGGAGGAAGCGGGCGAGGTCGTCGAGAACGGTGAAGGCGCCGGCGATGCCGCATACGCCGCCGAGGAGGCGGGCGGAAAAGTCGTGGGCGGTGCCCTTGAGATGGGTGTTGGTCTCCGGGTCGAGTTCGGTGGGCGCGCATCGGGCGGCGGTCTCGGCGGGTAGGGGGCCGAAGCATGTGGAGTTCATGCCCAGGGGCTGCCAGGTCCGATCCGTGGCGAGCTGGTCGAGGGTCTGGCCGGAGAGGTGTTCGGCGAGGTAGCCGAGGATGAGCGCGGCCCGGTCGGTGTACTCGACGGCCTCGCCCGGCGGGCGGTGCAGGGCTTCGTGCAGTACGCCGTCGCGGATGTCCTGGGGGTCGGTGCCGTACAGGTTCTTCAGTTGGGCCCGTAGCGGGACACCAGAGGTGTGGGTGAGGAGTTGGCGGGCCGTCACGGCCGCGAGCGGGTGGCCTTCGACCTCCATCCAGAACTTGCCGAGCGGGGAGTCGAGGTCGAGTTTGCCCTCCTCCCACAGGGCCCCGACGGAGGACCAGACGGCGAGGATCTTGGTGAGGCTCGCGGCGTCGAAGACGGTGTCGGGGCGCATCGGAGCGTTCGGTTCGTCGGGGTTGAGAACTCCTGTCGTGCCTTGGGCTCGGATGCCCGAGGCGTCGCCGACGGCCCAGACGGCGCCTGGGTAGACCTTGTCGCGGACGCCTTCGTCGAGCAGGGCTTCGATGTGGTCAGTGCGGTACGTCATGGTCTTCCTGTTCGCTGTGGGCATCCCGCCGGTCAGCGTAGTGATGGGGGTGGGTGGGGCCGGGCAATGGCGTGTCGGACGGCAGCTGTCGCTGGGCGTTCTAGGTGAGCCGGCGGCCCAGGTCGGTCAGGGCCTGGGCTGTGGTGGAGAGCGGGTAGCGGGCGGCGTTCGCGTGGCCCGTCTGGCGGAGGGCCGGGAGCAGGCCGGGTGTCGTGCGTAGCCGGTCCAGGTCGCGGGCGAGGGCTGCGGGTTTGGTGAAGTTGGTTGCCACGCCGGAGGCGGCGAGGGTTTCGCTGAGGCCGGGTACGGGTTGGTAGAGGACGGCGAGGCCGCAGGCTTGGGCCTCCAGTGCGACCAGGCCCATGGCCTCCAAGGTTGTGGAGGGCATGACTAGTAGGTCGTGCTCGGTGAAGGTCTTCCACAGCTGTGGGCGGCGGAGCCAGCCGAGGTAGCGGGCTCGTATGCCGGCTCGTTGCAGGAGTGGCATCAGAGCTTGGAACTGAGCTTGGGGTGCGGCGACGCTCAGTTCGACGCCCGGAACCGAGGCCAGGCCCTTCACCAGGGCCTCGCCGCCCTTCTCGGCCGTGAGTCGACCCGCGTACAGCAACCGCAGATGGCTCGTCGGAGAGCGGGGAGGCCGGGCCGGTGGGTCGGTGATCAGGTGGTCGGGGATGCCCCAGGGGATGTGGGTGATCTTGCGCCGGTTGACCAGCGGGACGAGTTTGCGGAGTTGGTCGGCCATCGCGTTGGTGGGGACGACGATGGCGTCGGCGGCCTTCGTGGTCTCGTGCAGTACCTGGAGTTGGTCTCGGTGGGCCTCGGCGAAGAGCAGGTCGGTGCCGTGGACCAGGGCGATGCGGGGGTGTGCGGGGAGCGCGCGGATCAGGGCGGGGGTGGCGCCGAAGGTGAGGTGCTGCAGGTGCAGGACGTCGATCCGGGTCGGGTCGATCGCGGCCGTCAGTGCCGAGCGCAGGGCGGCGACGTATCGGCCGAAGGCTGGGCCCTCCAGACACTTCCCGGGGACTTGGAGGAGATCAAGCCCGGCCGGGAGGTGAGGGCGCGGGCCGGTGGGAGCGAGCATGAACGCTCGCGCCGGGATGAGCGGTTGCTCGCCCGTGTAGAGGTCGAGGAAGAGTTCGACGCTGCCTCCCGGGCTTCCGGCGGGCAGGTCGAGCAGGGTGGCGGCCAGCGGCCCAGCGGTCGGTTGCGGGGTCACCGGACTCCTCCGGGGTTCTCTTCGTAGAGGCGGGAAATGTCGATGCCGTCCGTCGCCGCGTACTTGGCGTCCTGCTGCTGGTAGCTGGCCGGTGTGCCGAAGGCGGTGAGGAAGACGAGCTTGCCGAAGGTCATGCCCGCGTAGAGGCGCACCGGCCGGGCGGCACGGATCTCCAGGGTCCAGCGGATGGCGTGGCCTTGGTGGCCGAGCGGGGCGGAGACGTGGACCCAGATGCCGAGCGCACCGATGCTCCGATCGCCGTTGAGCATCTGCGCGTACGTCTCGGAGCCCGTTCTCTCCAGCGTGACGCCGAGGTAGAGAACACCTGGCTTCAGCACCAGGCCCGCGGCGGGGATCGTCTGCTCGGTGCACTCGGTGGGGACAGCTGCGTCCAGGTCGCCGTCGCAAATACGGATGGTGTCGCCGAGTCGCCAGTCGTAGGCGTTCGGGGAGAGGCGGGCGGGGTCGTACGGGTCGATCGTGATCTCGCCTGCCTGGATGGCGGCGCTGATCGCGGGGCCGGTGAGGATCACGAGGCGACCGCCTTGAGCGGGGCCGTGTCGCGCCAGTAGGCGGAGGGCTGCGGGCCGAGGGCAGCCTGGTACTTGCCCTGGTAGGGGGCGACGGCGCCGGTGGAGACGAAGAACATGATCTGCCCGATGCGCATGCCCACGTACACCCGTAGCGGGCGGATCGGGGAGAGCATCAGCGTCCACTGGCCGTGGAAGCCGATGTCGCCGATCGGGGCGGTGATCTCGACGAACAGGCCGAGCCTGCCGACGGAGGAGCGGCCGAAGAGCAGCGGTACGTAGGTGTCGGAGCCGACCTGTTCGACGGTGTGTCCGAGGTACAGCTCGCCGGGCCGGAGTACGTATCCGCTCTTCCCGATCGTGATCTCGTGGGTGGGGTTGGGGCGGTGGGCGTCGATCACGGTGTCGGTGTAGGTCAGCAGGGTGGGGCCGAGGCGGACGTTGTAGCTGTTGGGGCTGACCTGATCCGGTTCGAAGGGGGCGATGGTCAGGCGGCCGTCGTGGGCAGCGGCGGTGATCTCGGGTCCGGTGAGGATCATCGCTCGCCTCCTGCGACGGTGGGGTCGGTGTCTGCCAGGGGTGTGGCCAGGACGCTTCGTACGGCTTGGCAGAGCCGTAGTCCGGCTTGATGTGTTCGTCCGCCGAGGTGGCTGTTGGCGAGGTAGTCAGTCGTCAGCACGCTGCTCGTGGCCGGGTGCAGAGGAGTGGGAGCGGTGACCAGAGGGCCGACGCGTTTGATGAGGTCGCCAAGCAGCTTCTCGTGGTCGTGGGCGCGGTCGTCGAGGAGGCGGGCGTGCACGAGTTGGTTGTCGAAGGGCTCGATGGTCAGCAGGTCGCCAAGGGTGAGCACTTCGCCGAGAGGTGTGGAACGCAGGGCGCTCTCGTTGAGGACGACCGCGTCCGCGCCGAGGCCCGAGTGCAGTCGGCCGGCGATCTCTGTCAGCAGCTGGTGCCGGTCCAACCGGGTATTTCGATAAGGCTCGTTCACGATGCCGAGCGGGCTCGCGAGTGTCCGGTCGACAAGTGCGATCTTGTCTTGCACCGTGGCAAGGTCCTTGGGGAACTCGTGCGAGCGGGGGAAGGTGGTCGTGCGGGCGGCCCAGCCGGTTCCGACGGGCTCTGCGGCGGCGTACCCGATGCCGAGTTCGTGTCCTTTGACGACGAGGGTGTCGCCGACGGCTACGGGACCGTACGTGTCGCTGTGGCAGTGCCCGGAGAAGATGACGTTCGCGAAGGGGCAGGCGGCGGCCAGCTTCAGGTCCTCGTCGAAGCCGGAGTGGGACAGCACGATCCAGGTGTCGGCGCGGTGGTGGAGTGCGAGCATCACCTCGCGCAGGGCCTGGGCAGAATCGGTGACGTGGTGACCGATGCGATCGCCGGCGGGAATCGCGTCGAACGCCTGGGCCCCGATCACTGCGGTGACGGCGACGCGTCGGCCGGCGATCTGCTCGATGCGTACGCGGTCGAAGAGGGGCTTGCCAGCGTCGTCAGTCGTGTTGGCGCACACGGTCATCTCGCGCAGCCCCGGCTCGAAATGGTGCCGCCAACCGTGATTCCCGGGGGCCAGCAAGTCGTAGAGGCTGGTGAGGATCTCGTGCTCGATCTGGCCCTGGCCGAGGCGGTAGAAGCCGCTGCCTTCGAAGAAGTCGCCGCAGTCCACGATCAGGCTCTCGGCCCTGGCGGCATGGAGGTGGGCGAGCATCGGTGCGGGGGAGGCGAAGGCGGAGTGGACATCGGTCGTGGCGATGATCCGCCGTAACTGTCGGTTCATGGCGTGACCTCACAGATGTCGGCGCCGAGGGCGTACAGCTTGGTGGGGAGGTCGGCGTGGCCGCGTCGGAGCTGGTCGAGGCCGCCCAGGGTGGTGACGCCGTGCGCGGTCAGGCCGGCGATGAGCAGGGCGGAGCCGGTGCGGATGTCGGTGGCCTCCACTCCGGCGCCGGTCAACTGCTGCGGACCGGTGAGACGGCACTTGGTGGGGGACAGTTCGTGGATCACGGCACCGAGACGGGCCAGCTGCGGCAGCAGGTTGCCGTGGCGGCCGGGGTTGATGGTGTCGGAGAAGAGGTGGGTGCCGGGGCGGGTGAGGGCCAAGGCCATCAGGGAGGGCTCGAAGTCGGCGTCCAGGCCACTGGGGGCGAGGGAAGCGACAGCTCGAAGTGACCGGCTGGTGGGACGGCTGTCTCGCGCTCGGACGATGAGTACGTCGTCCTCCGTGTCGGCGGGGACTCCGAGCCATCGGAGGGCCCTGACCAAGGGGACGACATCGTCAGCGCGTACGCCGCAGATGCGCGTGTCGCCGCCTGTGACCGCGACCGCGCACGCCAAAGTCCCAGCCTCGATCTTGTCGCCGGGAACCCGCCACACGATGCTCTCCGGAGGAACGGACAAGGACGGCGCGAGAGCGAGAAGCGCCTCGCTCACTTGGCACTGCCAGCCAGCCGCCCGCAACGCTTCTACGACAGCGAGCACCTCCGGCGAGAGGTTGGGCATCCCCAGCCGCAGTGGCCGTCCGGCCACGACCGCGCGCAGGAGGGCGGCGATGGTCGCGCCCCGGGAGCGGAAGGGCAGTGTGATCGCGACGGTTCCGGCCCTGGGAGTGCCGGCTGCCTCCACAACGTAGCCGTCGTCGTCGACGGTAGTGCGGTCGCCGAAGTGTTCGTAGACCTTGAAGTGCTGCTCCATGCCGCGTTCCCCGATCCGGCAGCCGCCCGGCCAGGGGAGCCGGGCCCGCCCGTACGTGCCCAGCAGGGCGGGGACGAGGTAGTACGAGGCCCGGATGCGGGCGGCGATGTCGAGGTCGGTCCCGGCTTCGGGCTTGTGGCCCGGCAGGATCACTGCGGTCTGCGGGTCGCTGACGGGCCGGGCCGTGTGCCAGCCGGCCTGCTGAAGCAGGGCGAGCATCGTCTCGACGTCGGCGTTCGCCGGGACGTTACCCACGTGCACGGGGCGTTGCAGAGCCGCCGCGGCTGCCAAGAGCGGCAGGGCTGCGTTCTTGGACCCGTCGACCGTCACGGAACCGGTGAGAGGGCTCCCGGGTCGGATGGCCACCACTTCGGCGGCGACTGGAGGGATCCGTACGGCTGTCAACCGTCAACTCCTTTGCAGAGGTACGTGTCGTGAGGGCTGGGCTGGGGCGCCGACCTTGAACTCGGCCCAGCACCGTTTGCCGGAGGGCAGCGGATCGACTCCGTGGCAATCGGCCAGGGCGGCGACGAGGAACAGGCCGCGACCGCCTTCTGCCTCCATGTCCGGCAGTCCGGCTCGTGGGACCTTGCGGTCGGCATCGGTCACCTCGATCAGCAGACGCTCGCCGTTGAGGCGGGCGCCGGCCGAGATCGGGCCCTGGCCCGCGTGCCGTACCGCGTTCGTCAGCAGCTCGGCGGCGACCAGCTCTGCCGTGTTCAACAGGTCCTGGTCGAGGGAGGGGTCCCAGCGCCGTATCCCGTTCGCGAGCTGCTGCCGAGCGGAGCGCGCGGCGGCAGGTGTGCCGTGAACGGAGAATCGGATCTGGTGCGCTTCCATGAGCTGCCTCCTGGATCGGTGCGGCTGCTCCACGCAACCGCTTGGGAGGCGAGCGGGACTACGCCGTGTGCCGGGGCTGCATCACTTATGCAGGAGCCGCATCGCGGTGAATTGCCGCTCGGTTACGCTCGGTTGAGCAGGCAGGATCGGCGACGGCAGGAGGGGCCGTGGCACAGATGGCCGAAGAACAGAGCGAGGCGAGACGGATCGGCGAAGTGATCCGTCAGGCACGTGTTTTACAGCGGCGCTCGCAGAAGGACGTGGCCGCCGCACTGGGGTATCACCAGTCGAAGGTGAGCCGCCTGGAGAGCGGCAAAGGCACGGAGGACGTGCGCACGCTGCGCGAGGTCGCGCAGGTGCTGGACATTCCACCGCACCGTCTCGGCCTCGCCGCCGCATCTGACACCGGCCCCGCCCCTGAGCCCGGAGCAGAGGACATGCACCGCCGTACCTTCCTTGCCGCGAGCGTGGCCGCGCTCGCGGCTCCGCCGTCACCATCGTCGTCGACCGCTGCGCATCACGACCTGATCCAGGTTCTGATGCCGGGCACCAGCCCCGCCGCCACCGGCCAAGCCTTGGGAATCAACGAGCTGCGGGACCGGGTGCGGGCAGTACGCCGGATGTTCTACGTGTGCGACTACGCGGAACTGGAGCAGGCCCTGCCAGGGCTGATCGCCGACCTGCGCCAAGCCGCCGGCGGAGGTTCCTCCGGCTCGGCGGAGGCGTCCGGGCTGCTCGCGACCGCGTACCAGACATCGGTGAGCCTGCTGCTGAAACGAGCCGACCAGGGCAACGCCTGGCTCGCGGCCGGTCGGGCCATGGCCGAGGCTGAACGGTCCGGAGACCCGGTCGTCCTCGCCGCCAGCGTCCGCGTGCACGCCCACGTCCTCGTACGGGACAAGCACACCGCCCAGGCCGTGAACATGATCCGACACACCGCCGACCAGCTCACCGGCTCCTACGACCAGCGCTCCCCCCGCTACCTGGCGTCACTCGGACTGCTCCTGCTGCGCGGGGCGACCGCCGCCAGCAGAAACGGCGACCGCGACACCACCCAGGACTTCCTCACCGAGGCCAAGGAAGTGGCCCGCTACGTCGCCTTCGACCAACCGGACGCCTGGGCGAACTTCAGCCCCACCAACGTCGCCCTGCACGAGGTCAGCGCGGCCGTCTCCTTCGGCGACGCCGGCATAGCCCTGCAGACCGCCCGGCCCCTCATGCGCCGCCACATTCCCGTCCCCGAGCGCCGAGCCGCCCTGTGGGTGGAGACCGCCCGCGCCTACAGTCAGCAGGGCAGACTCGCCGACGGCTACCAGGCCCTGCGCATCGCCGAGAGCTGCGCGGCACAGGACATCCGCCGCCCGGCCGTACGCGAACTGGTCGCCGACATGGCAGCCCGCGACCGCCGCCGGGCCCTGCCCGAGCTGCACCACTTCAGCCGCCAACTGGGAGTGCCCGCGTGAGTGACCAGCCCGACAAGCCGTTCCTCCAGATCGTGGTTTGCGCGGCCGGAGTCGCCGGGGACGTCGGCAAGCTGATCACCGCAGCGCACGAGCGGCAGTGGGACGTCGGCGTCGTCGCCACACCACAAGGGCTCGGTTTTCTTGATGTGGAGGCGGTGGAGGGCCAGATCGGGCGCCCCATCCGCTCCGCCTGGCGCTCGGCGGGCGAACCGCGCCCGACCCGGCCCGCCGATGCCGTCGCGGTCGCCCCGGCCAGCTTCAACACCGTCAACAAGTGGGCCGCCGGAATCTCCGACAACCTCGCCCTCGGCATCCTGTGCGAAGCACCCGCCATGGACGTCCCCATCGCCGTACTGCCGTACCTCAACTCCGCCCAGGCCGCCCACCCCGCCTACCGCAGGAGCTTGGAGCAGCTCCGCGAGATGGGCGTCCTGATCGGCTCGTACGAGCCCCATCGCCCGAAGGCCGGCGGCGGGGCCGACCGCTACCGGTGGGAGGAAGTACTGGAGCTGCTCGCCCCTGGGCTGTCCGAGCGGTCGTGATCAGAGCTGCGCCGTGCGCCGTCACGCCTACAGGCCAGCACCGGTAGCCGGGCCCGTTCATGGCCTCTCAGTCGGAGTGCTTGTACCGGCTCAGAACCCGCCGCCGGCCCGCCCAAGTACCACGTCCACCACGTCAATGAGGGTTCGACCCGAACCTCCAGCGCCTCGCGGGCGCCGTGGTGTCGAGACAGCGGGCCAGCCACCTTCCGCTTCCAAGTCTGATTTGGCCATGCCGGATGGGCACACTGCGCTGGGTACCTACCGGCGCTGTCGGTGCTGCTGTTCGGTAGGTGATGAAGTCACCGCCGGGATCCGACCGTTTCCGGTCTGCTGAGTGGAGACCGAGCCTGCCATGGTCGTCTGCAGGCGGGCGGCTTCGGCACGGCGGTTCGGCGCTGGGTTGCGGCCGGTGTGCTGGATACGGGTGATGAGGACGCGGGCGGGCTGGCGGGCGGTGGTCAGCTCTCGCTGTGCGGTGGCTTCCTTGAGGAGTTGGTGGGGTTGGTGGCCGCGGGCTTCGGCGTCGGCGAGGACGGTGGCGAGCGCGGGCCAGGCCGGGTCGGTGAGGATGCGCTCGGCGTGGTCGGGGACGGCTGCTCGTACGTCGCTGGCCAGAACGCGGCGGGCTTGATCCCTGGGCGGTCGGGCTGTGAGGTTGGCGAGTGTCGGGGCGAGGGCGCGGTCGGCGGCTGTCTGGAGGTGCTGGACGGCTTCGCGGGCGGCGTCGGCCTGGTGGGCGTGGTTCTTCGCTTCGTGCCAGCGTCCGGCGATGATGGTGGCCCAGACGAGGGCTGCGATGAGTGCGGCCAGGGCGCTGCCGTCGGGGCCGGTGGCGGTGTGGACGATGTCGCGTGCCGCGGTGCGCAGGGCGTGGGCGGCTCGGTCTTCGGCCCGGATCTGGGACCGCTGGGCCCTGGCGAACGCCTTGGAGGCGGCTTGGAGTTCGGCGCGCAGATGGGCGGGTGCCGTCTGGGCGGTGGCTTCGAGTAGTTCGCCGAGGGCGGTGATGTGGGCTTGGGCGTGGGTGTCGTCGGTGAGGTCGGTGTGGAGGGTGTCGAGGGCATCGGTGGCTTGGTGCCAGGGGGTGCTGGGGTGGTTACGGCGGGCGGTGGGGTGTTCTTCGGGGCGGCTGGATTCGAGACGGGCCTTGATTTTGGGCAGGGAGAGGTCGGGGGAGATCTTGCTTCCGGGGTGGTAGATCTGCTCGCCGGCCTCGTTGACGTCGCCGGGGCGGCCGGCGGCGTATCCCAGGAGGTCTCCTGACGGGCCGCGCCGGACCTGGACCTCGATGCCGCTGGCTTCGAGGTAGGCGATGAATTCCTCGGCATTGGTCGCGTGCGGGATGGCGGCGCGGATGCGGTCCTGGAGCCAGGCGGGGCTGGGCTGTTCCCAGCCGAGGCGTTGGGCCTTGTGCATCTCGGCCTGGGTGGGGCGGCGGGCGCCGGTGCGGTCGCCCTTCTTCAACTGCCTGAGCCCGTAGTCCTTCTCGATCTCGCGGCAGGCGTCGCCGACGCGGAGGCCGCTGTCGTGGAGTTTGGGGCGGCGGCCGTCTTCGCGGACGGTGGTGGCGAGGATGTGGATGTGGTCGTCGGCGTGGCGCACGGCGATCCAGCGGCAGGCCAGGTCGTCACTGGACGGAGCGATGCCGGCGGCCTGGACGATGCTCTGGGCGATCTCGCCCCACTCGGTGTCGGAGAGGTAGCGGTCCTCGGGTGCGGCGCGGACCGGGCAGTGCCAGACGTGGTCGGTGACCGGCTTGCCGAACTCGCTGTTGCGCAAGGAGACCGGCTCGTCGAGGTAGCGGGCGAGCTCGGTGAGGGTGGCGTTCTCGTCACGGCCGGGGTCGGGCATGCCGAGCATCGCGAAGCCGGCCACGATGTGCGGGTCGAAGTGCTCGTCGTGGGTTCCGCGGCCGTAGAGGTAGGCGAGCAGGCCCCGGGTGTTGATCCCGGCCGGCTTGATGGCGGCGATCACGCGGCTGCCTCCGTCTCCGGGTCGACGGGCTGGCGCAGGGCCTCGGCGATCAGCTCCAGCAGGTGGTGGAGTTCGGTGAGGCGTTGGCGTATGTCGGGTGGGGTGTGGTCGCTGTTGAGGGCGCGGGCGATCTGGTTGACGTTGACGCCGATCCGGTTGAGCTGACGCAGAACCTGAACACGGAAGTGGTGGGTGCGGCGGCGGTCTTCGGACAGGGGCAGGTTGGCGGTGAACCGGCCGGTGATGAAGGCGAGGACGATGTCGGCGGCGAAGCCGGAGTCGCCCTTGTAGCCGTGCTCGGCAGCGGCCTGCTGGAGATGGGCTCGCTGGTCGCCGGTGAAGCGCAGTGGGCCGACACGGTCGTTGCGCTTGGTGCCGGTGAAGCGGCGGATCGTGGGTTGCACGCTCTGCACGGCAGGCTCGCCGGTGGCGATGGCTGCGCTGTCTGCGGGGCGCAGGACGGCTCGCTGGACGGCATGGAGTGTGTCCAGGTCGGAGCCGCCCTCGGCTCCGACCCCTTGGTCCGGCGCCCCCTGGCGCTGGGCCGTCTCCGCCATCCCCGGGGCGGAGACCCCCGACGTCCGGCCTTGAGTCGGACTCGGGGTACTACTGGCTCCGCCAGGGGCAGCCCGTCCGAACGCCTGCCGCAAACGCCCCATCAGAGTAGGGGACTTCGTCAGCGGCAGCGGTTCGTCTGGAGCGTGATCGGAGCGGTACGGGTCGTGCGTCACAGGCGGTTCTCCAGAAGAGGCGGGGGCAGGCAGGTCGGGGGGAAGGACTGGCGGAGTGCTGGTGGCCGGCGCGCCATCCACAGCTGTGGATTGACGGGCGGCAAGCGGCACCTATGGTCGGCTGGCCGGGG
>NZ_AEJC01000091.1 GCF_000317595.1 Streptomyces ipomoeae 91-03
CCGACCCCGGCGCAGATGCCCACGGTGAAGAAGGCGGCGTCGCAGTGAGTACTCCCCAGCTGGTCGTGCACCGGGACAAGGAGTTGATGGCGCAGGCCGCGGCGGCTCGGCTGATCACCAAGATCGTGGACGCGCAGGCCTCGCGCGGCTACGCCTCGGTGGTCCTCACCGGTGGGCGCAACGGCAACGGGCTGCTCGCCGCGTTGGCCGCCGCGCCCGCCCGGGACGCCATCGACTGGGGTCGGCTGGACCTGTGGTGGGGTGACGAGCGGTTCCTGCCCGAGGGCGACCCCGAGCGCAATGTCACCCAGGCCCGGGGGGCGTTGCTGGACTCGGTGCCGCTGGATCCCAAGCGGGTGCATGCGATGCCGGCCTCGGACGGGCCGTGGGGTGCCGATGTGGACGCGGCTGCCGCCGCCTACGCGGAGGAGTTGGCGCGGGCGGCGGGGCCGGAGAACCATGGCTCGGTGCCGACGTTCGATGTGCTGATGCTCGGCGTCGGGCCGGACACCCATGTGGCCTCGCTCTTCCCGGAGTTGCCTGCCGTGCGGGAGACCGAGCGGACGGTGGTGGGGGTGCATGGTGCGCCGAAGCCGCCGCCTACTCGGGTCTCGCTGACGCTTCCGGCGATCCGGGCGGCGCGGGAGGTGTGGCTGCTGGCCGCCGGTGAGGACAAGGCGCAGGCCGCGGCCATCGCGTTGTCCGGGGCCGGGGAGATTCAGGCGCCGGCCGCCGGGGCGTACGGGAGGTCGCGGACCTTGTGGCTGCTGGACGCGGCGGCGGCTTCGCGGCTGCCGCGCTCGCTGTATCCGCCGGCTTCCCCCTGAGACCTGTCCTTCGCCCCCGCCGCCCCTTTGACTCCGCTGTGCCTTCGAGCTCGGTCCAGCCGGTTGGTTGGCGGGTGCGGGTAGGTGGGGGCTGGTCGCGCCCACGCGGCGGAGCCGCACATCGATACAGCCCGCGCCCCTAAAAACCTGCAGTAGGCCGCGGCCCTGAAAGGCACGGCCCTGCGGGCGGATGAAAAGCGGGGCGCAGCCCCCGTCTTTTCAGGGGCGCGGGGAACTGCGCGACCAGCCCCCACCCAACCCGCACCCGCCAAACCAACCCCACTCCCCGAGCTCGAAGGCGCAGCGGGGTCGAAGGGGCGGCAGCCCCTGGGTTGGGACGGGTAGGGGCGGCGGGGGCGAGACTCCTCAAACGCCGACCGCGGTCAGTCGCTCAGCTCGCTCTCCCGGGTCTCCGGCAGAGCCAACAGGCACAGCAGACTCACCAGACACAACCCACCCGTATAGAACCCGAGCACCAACGGCGACGACCACTGACTGTTCAGCCACGTCGCGACAAGCGGAGCGAACCCGCCACCGAGGGTATTGGCCAGAATGAACGCCGCAGAGGCCCCGGTATAGCGAAGACGAGCGGGGAACAGCTCCGCGAGGAAGGCCGCCACCGGCGAGAACATCAGGGCCAGCAGCATGAGTCCGACCGTGTAGGCCCCCGTGATGACAAGCCCGTTGCGCGAGCTGAGCGACGCGTACATCGGCACGGCCCACACGACGCACCCGCCCGCCCCCGCCAACATGATCGGCCGGCGCCCGATCCGGTCCGCGAGCCGCGCCACCGGCAGGGTGATGGCGATCCCGGCCGCCGCCCCGATGCTCGCGGCGGTGAGCATCGTGTTCTGCGGGATGCCGAGCGACTTCGGCCCGTAGGAGAGGCTGTAGACGATCGTGAGGTAGTAGACGGCCGAGCCCCCGATCGCCGCCCCGGTGCCGAGCAGCAACCGCCCGGGATGCCGGACGACGAGCGTGCCGAGGGGGAAACGGGACTCCGCGGTCGGTGTCTGTCGCGCCCGGCGCACCTCCGCGTCGAACACCGGTGACTCGGTCACCGTCGTACGCACCCACAGCCCCACCACCACGAGCACGGTGCTGAGCAGGAACGGCACACGCCAGGCCCACTCGGTGAAACCGTCGCGGCCCACGATGTCGAGCGTGGGCACGATGACGGCGCTGGAGAGCAGGAAGCCGAGCGAGGGGCCGACGTTCGGGATGGCGGCGTACATCGCGCGGCGCCCGGGCGGGGCGTGCTCGGCGGCGAGGAGGACCGCCCCGCCCCATTCGCCGCCCATGCTGACGCCCTGCAGCAGCCGGAGCGTCACCAGCAGGACGGGGGCGAGGAGTCCGGCGGTCTCGTATGTCGGCAGCAGGCCCACGCCGACCGTCGCCACGCCCATGAGGAGCAGGGAGGCGACGAGCGCGTTGCGGCGGCCGAGGCGGTCGCCGATCGTGCCGAAGAGGACGACGCCGAGGGGGCGGGAGAGGAAGGCCGCGGCGAAGGTGAGGAACGCGGCGAGGGAGGAGACGGTGGCGTTGCCCGAGGGGAAGAACGCGGGGCCGAGGACGAGCGCGGAGGCGGTGCCGTACACGGCGAAGTCGTAGTACTCGACCGTCGTGCCGATGAGACTGGCGGCGGCGACCTTGGACGCCTTGGTCTGCTCGGCCGGCGCCGAGGGTAATACGACCGATCTCGGGCCGACGGCCTCGGTGACGGTCTTGGACGGGGATTCGGGCATGGGGGGCTCACTTCCGGTACGCCCGGACACGAATGGTCCGGGCCCAGATGGGGACGGCCACGCATGTAACAGGAATCGGAGTGCGGTTGTCACCCTAAGCCGCGAAATTCGATTTCGACAACCTCCGACAAGCTCCCCCGAGCTCGGCCGAGCTCGCCGAGGAAGACCCCGCGAAAGCTTTCGAGGAGATGTCTCGTCCGGTTTACCGGACGGGGCGGGCAGGACCCGGCGGAAGAATCGGCGGCTATTTACTCGATACAACGGCAATAAAGTATGCGATGCCCCTATGGGGTGGGACAGGTCCCCCGAAATACCCCAGAGCGCATCACATACACCACCTCACCACTTGCCGCATAACAACCCACGAACACCACCCCGTCACGCCGTCAACCCGCAGCCCCCTGTCAAACCGCTGTCAATATTCATGCAATTGCCCACATAAAAATTCCCCCACGGCTACGCCTTGCCAACCGACGATCACGCGCGGAATGCTGACGCCCCGGGGAACTTGAAAGTTCTACGACCATCGTTTTTCGGCCATGGAGACCGCAACGCGATGCCGCGATTCGGCTTTCTTAAATGCGGCCTCCGGGCCGGGAAGGCTCTTTACCCATGCTGAAAACAGGCAAGCCATTACGTTTAAGAAGACTTTCGGCGGCCGGTGACGATCGGCACTTGCTCATACCACTCGACCACAGCGTTTCGGACGGCCCGGTCGCCCCTCCGGGCCAGTGGGAAGAGCTGTTGCGGGCGCTGGTGGCCGGTGGAGCCGACGGAATCATCGTGCACAAAGGGCGCGCCCGTACTCTCGGCCCGGAGCTTCTCAAAGGCTGCGCGCTCGTGGTGCATTTGAGCGCCAGTACGGCCTGTTCCGCCGACGTCGACGCCAAGGTGCTCGTCGGTGATGTCGAGGAGGCGGTGGCGCTCGGCGCGGACGCGGTCAGTGTCCATGTGAACATCGGCTCGGACACGGAGGGACGGCAGCTCGCCGACCTGGGGGCGGTGGCCCGTTCCTGCGACACCTGGGGCATGCCGCTGATCGCTATGGTCTATCCGCGCGGGCCCCGGATCGAGAACCCGCACGATCCCGCCCTCCTCGCGCACATCGTGAACGTCGCCGCCGACCTCGGCGCCGACCTGGTGAAGACCTCCGTCGCCCTGCCACTCGACCGGATGGCCGAAGTCGTGGCCCACAGCCCCATCCCCGTCCTCGCGGCCGGCGGACCGCCCGACGGCTCCGACCTCATCGAGTACGGCACCGCCGTGATGGCCGCCGGCTGCAGCGGGCTGGCCGTCGGCCGCCGGATCTTCTCCTCCCCCTCCCCCGCCTCCCTGGTGTCCCGGCTCGCCGCGGTCGTGCACGGCGACAACAACCGGACCACGGATGGCATGAGCATGACCCCCTCTTCCCATTACTCGACGATCGTGGCAGGTGTCGCATGAGGTTCGCGTGGATCGATCTCCGTGAAGTCCCCCGTCCGCAGCTCCAGGCGGTGGTGGACGCGGCCGTCCACGCCCGGATGGCCGGAGTGGTCTCCGCCGACGCCGAGTTGCTCGGCACCCTGCCGCCGACCGTCACCCGGGTGCTGGCCACCGGAGCGCCGGCCCCGGCGGCCGTGAAGAAGGCCAATGAGAAGCCGGAGAAGAGCGACAAGAACGAGAAGGGCGACAAGGAGACGAAGGGCACGGCCGACGCCAAGCCCGGTACCGAGGCGGCCGGCGGCTCCGCGATCGACGTCCTGCTGCGGAAGTTCACCACCCAGGACGAGCTGGACGCCCTCGCCGCCGACAACCGGGCGGCCACCGCGACGCCCGTCGCCGGCTTCGTCGACGTACGCGACGACCGGACGCTCCAGCTGTCGTGCGCGGGCGCGATGGCGCTGCCGTACACGGTGATCCACTTCGCCGACCCGACCAAGATCCCGCTGGAGATCGTGCTCGCGGCGGCCGAGTCGGCCGAGGGCAAGCTGGTGACCGTCGTCGGTGACCTGGAGGAGGCGGCCATCGTCTTCGACGTGCTCGAACGCGGCTCGGACGGCATCCTCTACGCGCCGCGCACCGCCGACGAGGTGTTCGCGCTGGCCCGGCTGCTTCAGGCGTCCACTCCGCAGCTGGAGCTGTCGACGCTGACCGTGGAGAGCATTCGGCACGTCGGGCTCGGTGACCGGGTCTGTGTGGACACCTGTTCGCACTTCGAGGAGGACGAGGGCATCCTCGTCGGCTCCTACTCCTCCGGGTTCGTGCTCTGCTGCAGCGAGACCCACCCGCTGCCGTACATGCCGACCCGGCCGTTCCGGGTCAACGCCGGCGCCCTGCACTCGTACACGCTGGGCCCCGACAACCGCACCAACTACCTCAGCGAGGTCGGCTCCGGCAGCGCCCTGCTGGCGGTCGGCGCGGACGGCCGCACCCGGCGGGTGGTGGTCGGGAGGGCCAAGCTGGAGTCCCGGCCGCTCCTTGAGATCCGTACGCACGCCGAGGACGGGCGACTGGTCAGCCTGACCGTGCAGGACGACTGGCATGTACGGGTGCTCGGCCCGGGCGGCAAGGTCCTCAACGTCACCGAACTGCAGGCGGGTGACGAACTGCTCGGCTATCTGGCCACGGACAAGCGCCATGTGGGCCTGCCCATCGGCGAGTTCTGCAAGGAGGTCTGAGACCTCATGGCCGGAGTCGCAGCGGGTTCGGCGGTGGCAGAGGAGGGCATGGGCCCTCTGGTCCAGCGGCTGTTCGACGCGCGGGACGACGCACTTCCCTATCTGACGCACCAGCAGGAAACCGTCAGCCGGGGGGAGTTGCGGGAGCGGGTGGCCAAGCAGGCCGCCGTGTTCGCCGGATACGGCATCGGGCCGGGCAGCACGGTCGGGCTGCGGACACCGCCCAGCTTCACACAGGTCGAGGTGCTGCTCGCGCTGTGGCGGCTCGGCGCGCAGGTGATGCTGTTCGACTTCCGGCTGAAACCGGCCGAGGTCGAGGCGCTGTGCGCCACCTGCCGACCGCAGTTCATGGTCTCCGCCGGTACGAACGTCCGGGCGACGTTCGGTTTCCGGTGCGAGTACGAGGTCGCCACCGAGCGCCGCAGGACCGGGCGCCCGGCGGCCACCGGGCACCGGCTGGTCCAGTTCAGCTCGGGCTCCACCGGGCGGCCCAAGGTGATCGGCAGGACCGCCGAGTCGCTGGCCGCCGAGGTGGCGGCGTTCGACGAGGTCCCCGGTATGCCGGGCGAGGGCGACCGGCTGCTGCTGCTCAGCTCGACCGCGCACAGCTTCGGTCTGATCGGCGGGCTGCTGCACTCCCTGGCCACCGGTGTCTCCGTGGTCTTCGCGCCCCGCGTATCGGCCCGCGACATCCTGCGGACCGCGGCGGACCACCGGATCACCGCCCTGTTCGGGGTGCCGATGCACTACGAGCTGCTCTCCGTCGCCGTCGAACCCCCCGCTCTGCCCGACCTGCGGACCGCGATCTCGGGCGGCGAGCTGATGCCGCCCGACATCGCCGACCGGTTCGCCAAGCGGTACGGCGTCACGGTCGGCGAGGCCTACGGCACCACCGAGACCGGCATAGTCGCCATCGACGCCGCCGGCACGCTGCGGCCGTCGGTCGGACGGCCCGCGCCGGGCGTGGTGGTCCGGGAGCACCACGGCGAACTCGACGTCGCGCTCGCCGAGTCGCCGTACCTGTTCGACTCGGGCGGCACCCAGTACGAGGACGGCTGGCTGCACACCCGCGACCGGGCCACCGTCGACGCCACCGGGGCGGTCACCGTACGGGGCCGGGCCGACTCCCTCGTGGTCATCGGCGGCCTCAAGGTCGACCTCACCGAGGTCGAGCAGGTGCTCCGCGAGCACCCGGCGGTCGAGCAGACCGTCGTCGTCCACGAGCACGTCACCGAGGCGTATGTGGCGGTGGCCACCGGGGCCGAGACCCCGTCCACGGCGGAGCTGCTGCGCTGGTGCCGGGAGCGGCTGGCCGACTACAAGCTGCCCCGCGTCATCCACCTGCTGGAGTCCCTGCCCCGCACCTCCAACGGGAAGCTGCTCCGCCAGGCGGAGACCCTGCGGACGGCGACGGGCACCCACTGACACCTCTCGCACTACCCATCGCACGACATTTCACCTGGAGATGGCGATCAATGAGCACGTCAACCTTGGAAGACGAGATCCGCGAGTTCGTTCTGACGTCGGTCATCGACGAGATGAACATCCTGACGAGCCGGGACGGCATCACGGACGACAGCCCGGTGACCGTCGGCGGGCTGGAGGTGGACTCGCTGAGCCTGATCGAGCTCACGCTGCGGCTGGAGTCGCGGTTCGGCGTGGAGATCCCGGACACCGACATCGAGCCGCTGGCCTCCCTGACCCTCGGCGGGCTCGTCGCCGAGGTCGTCCGACGCGGTGCGAAGACATGAGCGCGGAAGCCACCGCGCCCCTCAGCAGGGAAGCCACCGCGCCCGGCAGGGAAGCCGCCGCGTCGTCGTCCGTCATCACCACCGACACCGTCCGGGAACTGCTGTCGGACCGCAAGATCTTCCCCGGGGTGCCCGACGACCTCACCGAGGACGATGAACTGATCCTGGACTCCCTCGGGTTGGTGTGGCTGCTGCATGTGGTGGAGGAGCGGTACGGCCTGGTCGTGGAGCCCGGCGACGAGGACATCGACCGGCTGACCTCGCTCCGCCGGCTCACCGAGTTCCTGAGCACCGCCCGGCCGACCGCGCCGGAAGGGGGTGACCCCCGTTGACCGGTGATGTGACGGTGACCGGGTTCGGCGTCCGCACCGCGTTCGGCACGGGCGCCGAGGCCCTTCGGCGCGGGGTCTTCGCGGGCGTCCCCTCGTTCGTCCCCACCACCCGGTTCGACACCGGCCCGTACCGTACGCCGATGGCGGGCGCCGCCCCCGACGGCCCCGACGCGGTCGAGGACTGGGCCCTGCGCCACGCCCTCGCCCAGTGCGGCACGGAGGCCCTCGACATGGCGGGCCTGCCGCAGGGCACGGACGCGGCGGTGCTCCTCGGCATCGCCGGTGACTGCACGAGCGTCACGCGGTACTGGCGGGACGCGGCGGAGTCCGAGGCCGGCGCGGAAGGACCGGAGGGCACGGCATGGCCGGAGGGCGCGGCAGGGGCCGTGGATCGTGTCGCCGACGCCGTGCCCGCGCAGCTCGCCGAGTTGCTGGCCGGGGGACTCGGGCTGAGTGGGCCTCGGCTCACCTTCACCAACGCCTGTGTCGCCTCGGCCGCCGCGATCATCCACGCCTGTCGGCTGATCTCCTCCGGCCGGATCGACGTCGCGGTCTGCGCCGGCGGCTATCTGGTGGAGGAGGAGACGTTCGGCAAGTTCGACTCCGGCCGGGCGCTGTCCCGCGACGGCATGGTGCGCCCGTTCAGCGCCGACCGCAGCGGGCTGTTGCTCGGCGACGGGGTCGCGGCCGTCGTACTGGAGTCCGCCGAGCACGCCCGGCGCCGCGGTGCCCGGCCGCTGGCCGGCATCGTCGGCTGGGGCGCGGCCACGGACGCCCACCACATCGCCCAGCCGCACCCCGAGGGCCTCGGTCTCGCCCTCGCCGCACGGCAGGCGCTGCGGCGGGCCGGTGACCCGGACGGGGCGTCGCTCGGCTATGTCAACGCCCACGGCACCGGCACCAAGTACAACGACGGCGCCGAGACCAAGGGGCTGCGGGCCGCGTTCGCCGAGCGCGCCGAGTCGATTCCGGTCAGCTCCACCAAGAGCACCACCGGGCACCTCCTGGAGGCGGCGGGCGTCGTGGAGTTCGTCATCACGATGCTGGCCCTGATGGACGGCGTACTCCCGCCGACCGCCGGCTACACCAGCGCCGACCCGGAGTGCGACCTCGACTACGTGCCGAACGAGCCCCGCCAGGTGGACCTCCACCGCGCCCTCACCATCAACGCCGCCTTCGGTGGCGCCAACACCGCACTCGTCCTGGAGCGGCCGTGACGACGACGGAGAAGGCCGACGAGAGCGGGAAGGCCGAGATGACCGGGAGCGGCGAGACGGTCACGGCAGCGGGGACAGCCCGGTCGGCCGAGAAGACGACCCTGCGTTCCCCCCTCGGCATCCTCACCACCGCCACCGCGAGCCACGACACCGGGCGGGACGGCGACATCGTGCTGCCGAGGCTGCCCGGCTTCGTGGAGTCGGCGTTCAGTCCCCTGGCGTACGAGGTCGCGGCGCGGTGTCTGACCGAGCGCCCGGGTGACGGCGGCCGTACCGCCGTGGCGTTGGCGAGCCTGATGGGCGACACCACCACCGCGGACCTGGCCAGCCGGCGGGTGGTCTCCGGCCGCGTCCACAACCCGCTGCTGTTCATGCAGGCCACCGCCAACTCCGTGCTGGGGCACATGAGCCGGGAGTTCGGGATCACGGGGCAGATGTTCAGCCTGTCCACCCTCGACGACCCGGTGACCGAGCTGCTGGCCATGGCGGACCTGCTCCTTGAGGACCCTGAGCTGGACCGGGTCCTGGTGGTGGGCGTGGAGCTGGGCGGCGGCGAACGACTGGCCGCCGCGTACCGGGAACTCTCCGCCGAGCGCGGCCTCCCGGTGCCGGACCTCCCCGAGACCGCAGGTCTGGCCGTGGCCGTGCTGCTCGGCCGCCCCGACACCGGAGCACCGGTGACGATCCGCTCGACGGAAACAACGGCGACGGCGGAGACGTACGAGCCGACGGCACCCGCAGACACGTACGAGCCGACGGCACCGACAGCCGCGTACGACGGCGACCGCCCGACGCCCCCGGCCACACACCCCGGCAGCGTCCAGGGCCTGTTCGATCTCGCCGCCGCGCACCGGCGGCTGCTGCGGGACGGCGGCAGCCATGTCCTGGTCACCGCACCTCGCACACCCGCGTTCCTCCTCACCGCCGAACGGCCCCCGGAACGAAACGAGACAGAGACCCATGCTCATCAGTAGGCAGGAGCGGGCGCGGATCTGCTCCGACAGCGAACTCGGCGCCGGCAACGTCCTGCACCGGATCAAGGCGTACGACCGTCCGCTCGACGAGCCCGTGCTGCGGACGGACGGCAAGTGGCGGGCACCGGACGGCAGTCGCCCCGAGGTACTGACGCTCGGACAGCTGAACGAGGTGGTGGAGGCGTACGCGGGCTGGTACGCGGCCCGGGGCGTGCGCCCGCGCGACCCGGTCGCGATCCACTCCTACTCGGCGGGCGAGTTCGCGGTGAACTTCCTGGCGCTCACGGCGCTCGGCGCGATCCCGTCGTTCGTCAACGGCAATCTGTCCCCGGAGATCGCCCGGGAGTACATCCGCAGGCAGGGCGCGGTGGGCGCCTTCACGGACGAGGAGCACCGCGAGGTACTGGCGGACTCGGGGCTGGGCTTCTGTGTGACCGCCGCCGAGATCCGGCCGGAGCACCGCGCGTCGCTGCCCGCGTCGTACCCGTACCGGCACGACCCCACCGACCCGGTGCTCATCTCCCACTCCTCCGGCACCACGGGTCTGCCGAAGGGCGTGCCGCACACCCACCGGACGCTGATGTACGCGCAGCTGCACCGGCTGCGCTACTCCACCGGCACCGACATGGAGCGCACGCTGGTGGGGCTGCCGGGTGCGCACAACGCGATGGTGGCGACGCTGCTGTACTGCCTGCTGCTGCGCGCGGACATCAAGCTGCTGTCGAGTCAGCGCGGCACCGATGTGCTGGACGCGATCGAGGAGTTCCGGCCGACGACGGTGCTCGCCTTCGCCGGGACGTTCGGCGAGATGGCCGCCGAGGATCTGACGGCCCGTGATCTGTCGAGCGTGCAGGTGTGGTTCAACACCGGTGACGCGGCGCACGAGGCGCACATCCGGGCGCTCGTCCAGCACGGTGGGCACATCGAGGTCGGCCGGGATCTGAAGCGCGTCCGGGTCGACGGGTCGGTCTTCGTGGACGGGCTCGGTTCGTCGGAGGCCGGCTACTCGGTCTTCCACAACCGGCACACCAAGGACACCTCGGCGTACTCGCGCCGCGTCGGCAAGCCGATCAGCTTCGCCGAGGCCGCCGTGCTCGCCGAGGACGGCACCCCGCTGCCGCCCGGGCAGATCGGCCGGCTGGGACTCAAGTCGCCGACGCTCACCCCCGGTTACTGGAACGACTCGGTGACCTGGAACCGGATGCGGCTGGGCGGCTACTGGCTCACCGGCGACCTCGCCCACCAGGACGAGGAGGGCAACTTCTACCACCTCGACCGGGCCCCGGACGCCATTCGCACCCGCGCCGGGATCGTCTTCAGCACCCGCACCGAGGAACTGCTCCTGGCCGAGCTGCCCGGCCTCGCCGACTGCACGGTCGTCGGGGTCGCCCCGGACGGCGTACGGGCGGACTGGGACGGCGACGGGGAGGCCGAGGCGTACGCGCTGCTGCAGCTCGCGGACGCGGACGGCGACGCGGGCGCGGAGGTCGCGGAGGACGACGCGGGCGACGCGGGCGCGGAGGGCGGCGAGGGCGACGCGGTGTGGACGGAGCGCGTCAACACCGTCCTGACGAACGCCGGATTCCCTCCCCTGTCCCGGGCCCTGCGGATGAAGCCCGACGACGTGGCCAAGGGTGCCACCGGCAAGGTTCTCAAACGAGTGATGCGCGACAGGTTCGCCGCCGATTCGGCCGACGCGGTCGCCGCCAAGGAGCAGCACGCATGAGCACGCACACGGACGCCGACGGCGTCAACCACCGCGCCCGGGCCGGGGAGGCGTACCGGCTGTGGTGGCAGCACGACGCCAACTGGTACCAGGGGGTGGCCGCGCGGTTCGGGCAGGAGGCCGCGAACGAGATCAACGCGGAGGCGCTGCGCAAGGTCGCCCTCCATGTGGGGCAGCGCGTGGCCCGGATGTCCGGCCCGCTGCCCGCGACGGGTGACGGCCGCAAGGACCTGGAGGAGCTGCGCCGCCGGTATGACGACTGCGGTGACCGCATGTTCCCGCCGGAGCTGCGGAACGCCTCCACCGAGGTCGAGGACGACGACCTGATCGTGCTCACCCTGCGGCGGAACTTCGCGATCACCATGGTCCGGATGGCCGGTTCCCTGGAGGGCTACCGCTGCCCCTGCACCGCCATCCACGCCGGCTGGTCCGAGGGGCTCGGCGTGACGCTGACGGAGAACCGGGCCGAGAGCTGTCTGCGGGACGGCGACAAGGCGTGCCGGCTGTTGATGCGGGTGGCCACACCGGTCACCGCGGGCGGGGAGGGCTGAGCCGTGCGGGTTCTTGTCGCCGGGGCCACCGGAGTGGTCGGACATCCGCTGGTGGGCGCGCTGCGGGCGCGGGGCCACGAGGTGAGCGCGCTGGTACGGCAGGAGTCGCGGGGCCGGGTCCCCGAGGCCGACGAGGTCCTGGTCGCGGACGCCCTCGACCGTGACGCCCTGCTGTCGGCGGTGTCGGCCGCCCGGCCCGAGGTGGTCGTCCACCAGATGTCGGCGCTGCGCATGCTGCGCGACGACCCTCCGGGCGCCTTCGCCCTCACCGCGCGGCTGCGCACCGAGGGCACCGCGAACCTGATCGAGGCGGCCCGCGCGGCCGGTGCGCGACGGCTGGTCGCCCAGTCCATCGCCTTCGCCGCCACCCCGGCCGGTGAGCCGGTCCTCGACGAGGACGCGCCGCTGTACGTGGACGCCCCCGACCCCGGTTGGGCCTCGACCGTACAGGCCGTCGCCGAGCTGGAACGGCAGGTGCTGAGCAGCGATCTCGCGGGCGTGGTGCTGCGCTACGGCACGCTGTACGGCCCCGGCACCGCGTACTCCCGTCACGGTGGCGGAACCGCGCAGTCCGTACTGGCCGGACGGCTCCCGCTGCCCGGCGACGGCTCCGGGATCATGTCGTTCCTGCATGTGGAGGACGCGGTGGGAGCGGCCGTGGTGGCCGTCGAGGCAGACGCCACCGGGGTCTTCCATGTGACGGACGACGACCCGGTCCCGGCCGCCCAGTGGCTGCCCCACTTCGCCCGCGTCCTCGCCGCCCCGTCCCCCCGCACGGTCCCGGCGGCCCTCGCCCCCCGCCTGCTCGGCTGGTTCATGGCCCACCAACTCACCTCCGCCCACGGCGCCACCAACGACCGGGCCCGCACGGCACTGGGCTGGAAACCGACCCGACCGAGCTGGCGAGACGGGTTGGGCCAGGAGTGAACGCGTGGGCCCTCCTCCCCGACTGCGGGCAATCGTGCCGCTGGGGCGGCACCCGTCCCACAGGGAGCGGCGCCCTGCGAGCGCCGGCAAGCGCGCCCCCGCCCCGCCCAGCACCAGCCGCCGAGCACGAAAGAGGCACCCGATGAGCAAGGCCAGCGGCATGCTCGGGCAGGCCGCCGCCCCGTCCCGCACATGGCCGATCCTCCTGGTCGTGGTCTGCGCCCAGATGCTGATCTGGCTGGACACCTCGATCCTCAACGTCGCCGTCACCACCCTCGCCGACCCGGAGAACGGCCTGGGCGCGACCCCGGCCGAACTGGAGTGGGTGGCCGGCGCCTACACCCTGGTCCTCTCCGGCACACTCTTCGCGGGCGGCGCGCTGGCCGACCGTTTCGGCCCCCGGAACACCCTGCTCGCCGGCCTCGCCCTGTTCGGCGCGGCGTCCGGCGCGGGCGCGTTCGCGGGCAGCCCGGTCTGGCTGATCGTGGCGCGTGCCTTCATGGGCGCGGGCAGTGCCCTGCTGATGCCGGCGACCCTGACGGTGATCATGCAGAGCACCCCGGAGGAGAAACGCACCCGGGCGATCGCCATCTGGTCCTCGTCCAGCGGCCTCGGCGTCGCCGTCGGCCCCGTCGCGGGCGGCGCCCTGCTCAGCCACTTCTGGTGGGGCTCGGTGTTCCTGGTCAACGTGCCGATCGTCGCCCTGTGTCTGCTGGCGGTCGTGATCGTCGTCCCCGACCTCGGCGGCTCCCGCCGCCGCGTGCTCGACCTGCCGGGCCTCGCCCTGTCGGTGCTCGGCCTCGGCGGTCTGGTCTACGGCATCATCGAACTCGGCAACGGCCGCACCTGGTACGGCCCCCATGTGCTGCTGCCCCTGGCACTGGGCGGCGCTCTACTCGCCGCCTTCGTCGCCGGTCAGCACCGTTCCCCCACCCCCAGCCTGGACCTGCGGCTCTTCCGGCAGCCCGGTTTCACAGCCGGCAGCGTGGTCCTGCTGATCGCCTTCATGGCCCTGGCCGGACACCTGTTCTACGCGGCCTTCTATCTCCAGGGCCCGCGCGGTCTCTCCCCCGCCGACGCCGGAACAGTGATGATCGCCGCCGCGATCGGCATCGTGCTGGGCAGCCAGGCCTCCCCGGCGGCGAGCCGGTGGCTGACGCCCCGCTGGACGGTCGCGGCCGGGGTCCTGGCCACCGCCCTCACCTATATCGCCTACGCCTGGCTCGACGGACGCACCCCGATCTGGGTCATCGCCGCGCTGCTGTGGATCCAGGGCTTCGGCATGGGTCTGGTCGGCACCCCGGTCACGGCCGTGATGATGAGCGGGGTGCCACCGCATCTCGCGGGTGCCGGTTCCGCCGTCACCAACGTCACCCGCCAGGTCGGCAATGTCCTCGGCGTGGCGATGGCCGGCTCGATCCTCTCCGGCGTCTACCGCGCGCGCATGGCCGACGCCGAACTGCCCGGCGCCGCCCAGGGCCTCCCACCGGCCGCCGAGGAACAGGCCCGCGCCTCCGCGGAGGCCGCCCGCTCACTGGCCGACTCCCTCCGCCTGCCCGACCTGGCGGCCACCGCTGACCGCGCCTTCCTCGACGCCATGTACGCGGCCACGCTCTCCGTCGCCGCCCTGGCCCTCGTCGGCTTCGCCGTCTCCGTCGTCGGACTGCGCACCCGGGCGGCCCGACCGCAGAACGCCCCCGAGCGACAGCCACAGGCCGACGAGCAGGTGGAAACCGCGTGACAGCCCACAGGGCAGCCGGAAACCAAGCGCCCGCAGAGCGGTCGCACGCATGGAGAGGGACAGCACGATGAGACAGGCGACGGCCCGCTCGGTCTTCGTCACCGGCGGAAACAGGGGCATCGGCCTGGCCATAGCCCGTCGCTTCGCGGCGGCGGGCGACCGCGTCGCGGTCACCTACCGCGGCGAAGCGCCACCCGCGGCCGAGGGATTCCTCGCCGTTCGGTGTGATGTGACGGACAGCCAGCAGGTGGACCAGGCCTTCAAGGAGGCCGAGGCGGCGCACGGGCCCGTCTCCGTGCTGGTCGCCAACGCGGGCGCCGCCCATGACCGGCTGCTGGTGCGGATGACGGAGGAGGACTTCACCTCCGTCATCGACACCAACCTCACCGGAGCCTTCCGGGTCGCCCAGCGCGCGGTGCGCGGCATGCTCCGCGCGGGCCACGGCCGTATCGTCCTGCTCTCCTCCACGGCCGCCCTGCACGGCGCCCCCGGCCAGACCAACTACGCGGCGGCGAAGGCGGGCCTGGTCGGATTCGCCCGGTCACTGACCCAGGAACTCGGCGCCCGCGACATCACCTGCAACGTCGTCGCCCCCGGGCTGACCGAGACCGACATGAGCCGCGCCCTCACCCCCGAACAGCGCCGCGAACTCCTGCGAACCACCCCCGCCGGCCGTCTCGGCACCCCCGAGGAGGTCGCCGACGCGGTCGCCTTCCTGGCCGACGCCGGTTATGTACGCGGCGCCGTGATTCCCGTGGACGGGGGCGCCGGGCTGGGGCACTGAGGCCGGGGCGGGCCTTGGGCAACCCGTCGCACTGAAGTGCGGCGAGACCCCGGGTGCCCCGGGGCAGCGAGGTCCGACCGGCCCTCGGCGGCACCGGGACCGGTGGGGAAGTGGACGTCGCGCGGCCGCCCGCTTCCCCACCCCTGTACGGCTACGGCTACCGCCCGCGCAGCTGCCGGTACTTGGCGACCAGGGCCTTGGTGGACGCGTCCAGGCCCGGCACGTCGGCACCCTCCGTCAGGGCCGGTTCGACCCGCTTCGCGAGGACCTTGCCCAGCTCGACGCCCCACTGGTCGAAGGAGTCGATGTTCCAGACGGCGCCCTGGACGAACACCTTGTGCTCGTACAGCGCGATCAGCTGGCCGAGCACCGAGGGGGTGAGCTCCTTGGCCAGGATCGTGGTCGTCGGGTGGTTCCCCTTGAACGTCTTGTGCGGCACCAGTTCCTCCGGCACCCCCTCCGCCCGCACCTCGTCCGGCGTCTTGCCGAACGCCAGCGCCTGGGTCTGGGCGAAGAAGTTGGCCATCAGCAGGTCGTGCTGGGCCTTGAGCGGGTCGGCGAGCTCGGCGACCGGCTCGGCGAAGCCGATGAAGTCCGCCGGGATCAGCTTCGTGCCCTGGTGGATCAACTGGTAGTACGCGTGCTGCCCGTTCGTACCGGGCGTGCCCCACACCACCGGCCCCGTCTGCCACTCCACCGGAATCCCGTCCCGGCCCACGTACTTGCCGTTGGACTCCATGTCCAGCTGCTGCAGATACGCCGTGAACTTGGACAGGTAGTGGCTGTACGGCAGCACCGCGTGCGACTGGGCGTCGTGGAAGTTGCCGTACCAGATCCCCAACAGGCCCAGCAGCAGCGGGACGTTGGACTCGGCGGGCGCGGTGCGGAAGTGCTCGTCGACGATCCGGAACCCGTCAAGCATCTCCCGGAAGCGGTCCGGGCCGATGGCGATCATCAGCGACAGCCCGATCGCCGAGTCGTACGAGTAGCGTCCGCCTACCCAGTCCCAGAACTCGAACATGTTGGCGGTGTCGATGCCGAAGTCCGACACCTTCTCGGCGTTGGTCGACAGTGCCACGAAGTGCTTGGCGACCGCCTCGGGGCCGGCCTTCAGCTCACCGAGCAGCCACTCGCGCGCGGAGGTCGCGTTGGTGATCGTCTCGATGGTGGTGAACGTCTTCGAGGCGATGATGAACAGGGTCTCCGCCGCGTCCAGATCCCGTACCGCCTCGTGCAGATCGGCCCCGTCCACGTTCGACACGAAGCGGACCACCAGGTCGCGGTCGGTGTAGGAGCGCAGCACCTCGTAGGCCATGGCCGGGCCCAGGTCGGAGCCACCGATGCCGACGTTGACGATGTTCTTGATGCGCCGGCCGGTGTGCCCGGTCCACCCGCCGGAGCGGATCTTCTCGGCGAAGTCGGTCATCTTGTCGAGCACCGCATGCACGGCCGGCACGACGTTCTCGCCGTCGACCTCGATCACCGCGTCACGCGGGGCGCGCAACGCGGTGTGCAACACCGCCCGGTCCTCGGTGGTGTTGATCTTCTCGCCGCGGAACATGGCGTCCCGCAGCCCGAACACATCGGTCGCGGCGGCCAGCTCGCGCAGCAGCCGCAGTGTCTCGTCGGTGACCAGGTGCTTGGAGTAGTCGACGTGCAGATCGCCGACCTCCAGCGTGTACCCGGCGCCGCGCCCGGGGTCGGCCGCGAACAGCTCGCGCAGTTGCACTTCACCCAACTGCTCCCGGTGCTCGGCCAGCGCCGTCCACTCGGGCGTCTGGTTGAGCCTGGTACGGCTTTCTGCGTTCATCTCGGACTTCAGCCTTCTTTCCTACCTGGTCCTGCCTGCGTGCCTCGCCCCGCTGCCGGTCCCAACCTAATTGATCACGACGTAACACGAGCTGTCGTGCCCTCGTCGTCCGGCTCAACAACAGATACGTCCGCCTTGAGCGCCGGTATCAGCGCGGCGACGGACAGGACGAAGAAGGCGGCGGCGAGCAACGCCGGGGTGTTCAGCCCCCAGGCGGTGGCGCAGGCACCGCCGAGCAGGGCGCCCAAGGGTGCCCCGGCCACCCCCAGGGTCCGGAAGGCGGAGCTGACGCGGCCGAGCATGTCGGCGGGGGCGCGCTGTTGCATCAGGGTCGTGGTGTTGACGTTCCACACCATCCCCAGGGCACCGAAGACAGCCAGGCCCGCCACCAGCGCGGCCAGACTCCGCACCGAGCCCATCACCATCAGCGCCCCGGTCTGCACCGCCCCGGCCAGCAACACGGCGCGCACCCGACCGGCGCGGGCCACCAGCCTCCCGTTCACCACTCCCCCGGCCAGACTGCCGACCGTGTACGCGATCATCGCCGCCGCGTACCCGGCGTTGCCGGCGTCCAGCCACCCGGTGACCAGCAGCACCATCGTCGCGATGAGGGCGCCCATACCGATGTTGCACAGTGCGGTGGCGGCGCACAGCCCCCGCAGGCCCCTCTCCCGCCACAGCGTCCGCAGCCCGGCGGCGATCTCCGCCCGCAGGGTACTCCCGGCGGGTCTGGGCGCACGCTCGGGTACGGCGACCCGCAGTGAGGTCACGAGCGCGGCGGCCACCAGGAAGGTCACGGCGTCCGCCGCGAAGGGGACGGCGGCCCCGGCGGCGATGAGCAGCGGGACGAGCGGCCCCGCCACCAGCCCGCCCGCTATCCGCTGCCCGGTCATCAGCCGGGCGTTCGCACCGCCCAGGGCGTCACGGTGCACCAGCGCGGGCAGCAGGGCCGTGGCCGCGTTGTCGAACAGCGTCTGAAGGGTGGTCAGCGCGAAGGCGAGCGCGATCAGCAGGGCGATCGAGGCGTGGTCGAGCGCCACGGCCGCCGCGAAGACCGCGACCAGCAGGCCGCGCACCACGTCCACGATCCACATGGCCCGCCGCTGGTCCACCCGGTCGGCGACGGCCCCACCGAGCAATCCGAACACGAGCCACGGCAGATAGCCGCAGGCGGTGACCGCCGCGACGAGAAGCGGCTCGTCGGTCAGCGTCACGGCGAGCAGTGGCAGCGCGGCCGTCCGCAGCGCGTCCCCGAAGCTGGAGAGCACGGCGGCGCTCCACAGCCTTCCGAATCCCCCGGTCCCGGTCATGCGTCCCCCCACACACGATTCGTCGATGCACAAACCGTAGAGGGCACCACTGACAATCAGGCTGACCAGGGAGAACGCGGGAATCGCGAGCCACACGCCCCAAACGCCTCCGGCCAGGCACCCCTCGGTACCCGGCCGGTGTCAACTCCTAGATCTCGCCCCGCAGTTTGGCGAGCGCCTCGGCGAGGATCGCCTCGCCGTCCGCGTCGCTGCGCCGCTCCCGCACATAGGCGAGGTGCGTCTTGTAGGGCTCGGTGCGCGGTGGGTCCGGTGGGTTGTCCCGGTCCTGTCCGGCCGGAAATCCGCAGCGCGGGCAGTCCCAGGTGTCGGGGACCTGCGCGTCGCTGGCGAAGCTGGGCTGGGTCTCGTGCCCGTTGGAGCACCAGAAGGAGATGCGCAGCCGGGGGGCGGACTCGCCGCGCTCGGCCTCGCCCATCGGCCCCGCCCCGACCCGGCTTCCTCGGATCGCGTTGCCACTTGCCACGGTCGTAACTCCCTGCGTAATGGTGCGGCGAAGCGCGTCGGCGTTTCGCTTCGCTGCGAGCGCCTTAGTCTACGTAAGGCCCAACGCGCGTCCAGTGATTGGAGTTACATCCCACCCCAGACGCAAGCCCCATGATAGGCCGCGCTCGAAGTCGCGTACCCGGCATGGGGCTTTACGTGCGGATTGGTGCGTCCGTGACGCGTTGCCTTACGTCGGACCTGCCGGTCAGTTGTTGACCTTCATCAGAATGCCGAGTACGACAATGCACGCGAACCACAGCAGACCGACCACCACGGTGATCCGGTCGAGGTTGCGCTCGGCGACCGAGGAGCCGCCGACGGACGACTGCATACCGCCACCGAACATGTCGGAGAGGCCGCCGCCCTTGCCCTTGTGCATCAGCACCAGCAGCATCAGCAGCAGGCTGAAGACGATCAGGGCGATCGAGAACCCCATAACCACGGCTGGACCAACTTCCTCGGATCTGGATAGACGACGGGAGGGCCGGGACCGGTCGGTGAGCTCCACGCTCACCTACTGGGCCTCGGCCCCCCGCAAGGGTACGACGTTAAGCCGCTAAGGCCTACTCACTGGTCCCGGAAGCGCACGATCTTGACGAACTCGTCGGCGTCCAGGGAGGCACCGCCGACCAGGGCGCCGTCGATGTCGGGCTGCGCCATGATCTCGGCGACGTTGCCGGCCTTGACGGAACCGCCGTACTGGATGCGGATCCGGTCGGCGATCTCCTCGGAGTACAGCTCGGCCAGCTTGCCGCGGATGGCCGCGCAGACCTCCTGGGCGTCCTCGGCACCACAGACCTTGCCGGTGCCGATGGCCCAGACGGGCTCGTAGGCGATCACGATGGTCTCGGCGTGCTCGGCGGGGACGTCCTTGAGGCCGCCCTCGACTTGGGCGAGGGTGTGGGAGACGTGGTTGCCCGCCTCACGGACCTCCAGCTCCTCGCCGACGCACAGGATCGGGGTGAGGCCGTGCTTGAAGGCGGCCTTCACCTTGGCGTTGACGATCTCGTCGGTCTCGTTGTGATACTGACGGCGCTCGGAGTGTCCGATGGCCACGAACGTGCACTTGAGCTTGGCCAGCATCGGGCCGGAGATCTCGCCGGTGTAGGCGCCGGAGTCGTGGGCCGAGAGGTCCTGGGCACCGTACTTGATCCTGAGCTTGTCGCCGTCGACCAGGGTCTGGACCGAGCGCAGGTCGGTGAAGGGCGGCAGGACCGCGACCTCGCAGGCCTCGTAGTCCTTGTCGGCCAGGGCGAAGGCGAGCTTCTGGACGTGGGCGATGGCCTCCAGGTGATTGAGGTTCATCTTCCAGTTGCCCGCCATCAGGGGCGTGCGGCCCTTTTCAACAGCAGTCATTGAGGGTCAGTCCTCCAGTGCGGCGAGGCCGGGGAGCGTCTTGCCCTCGAGGTATTCGAGGGAGGCGCCGCCACCGGTCGAGATGTGGCCGAATGCGTTCTCGTCGAAGCCGAGGATGCGCACGGCCGCGGCGGAGTCTCCGCCGCCGACGACCGTGAAGGCCTTGGAGTCGACGAGTGCCTGGGCGACCGACTTGGTGCCCTCGGCGAAATCGGGGTGCTCGAAGACGCCCATCGGGCCGTTCCAGAAGACGGTGGCGGCGTCGGCGATCTTCGAGGCGTACAGCTTGCGGGTCTCCGGACCGATGTCGAGACCCATCTGGTCGGCCGGGATGGCGTCCGCGGCGACGACGGTGGGGTTGGCCGGAGCCTTGCTCTTCAGGTCGGGGAACTCGGACGAGACGACCGCGTCGACGGGCAGAACCAGTTCCACACCGGTCTTCTCCGCGCGCTCCAGGTACTCGGTGACCGCGGCGAGCTGGTCCTCCTGGAGCAGGGAGCCACCGATCTCGTGCCCCTTGGCCTTGAGGAAGGTGTACGCCATGCCGCCGCCGATGAGGATGCGGTCGGCCTTGCCGAGCAGTTCGTCGATGACGGCGAGCTTGTCGGAGACCTTGGCGCCGCCGAGGGCGACCACATAGGGGCGCTGGACGTCGTCGGTGAGCTTCTTCAGGACGCCGACCTCGGTGGCGATCAGATACCCGGCGTAGTGCGGCAGCCGGGCCGGCAGGTCGAAGACGGAGGCGTGCCCTCGGTGGACCGCGCCGAAGCCGTCGCCCACGTAGACGTCGACGAGGGCGGCGAGCTGGTCGGCGAACGCGCCGCGCTCGGCGTCGTCCTTGGACGTCTCACCGGCGTTGAAGCGCAGGTTCTCGATGACGGCGACCTGGCCGTCGGTGAGGCCCGCGACGGTGGACGTGGCGGACTCGCCGACCGTGTCCGTCGCGAACGCCACGTCGGCGCCGAGGAGTTCACCGAGGCGGGCGGCTGCCGGGGCGAGCGAGAAGGCGGGGTCCGGGGCGCCCTTGGGGCGGCCCAGGTGCGAGGCGACGACGACCCGCGCGCCCGCCTGGGCCAGCGCCTTCACGGTGGGCAGAACGGCTCGGATGCGGCCGTCGTCGGTGATGGTGGTGCCGGCCAGCGGCACGTTGAGGTCGGCGCGGACGAAGACCCGCTTGCCGGCGACTGGCTCGGCGAGGAGTTCGTCGATCGTCTTCATTGAAGGGGCTCCCGAAGAGGACGTGTGGTGCTCGTGATCGTAAGAGGGCCGGTCCATACGTGAGTAAGGGCCCGGGGCCACGGCCGCCATGGCCAGGCTCCGCTTGCCGGTTGCCATGCCCCTTGCCCCCAAACCCAACAGAACAGAACTGATTAACCATCAGTAACTTCCGACGTCCGGGTGATCGTGCCATGTCGTCGCTCATTGCGACAGAGGCGGGCAAGAACTCCCACCCCTTCGCCCCCCTTGGCTTCCCCTCGCTTCTTCTCGCATGGCAGCGCCACCGACTGTGTGACGAACGGCTCAGAGAGATCGTTCCCGTGCGTCACGGAAATGTTGCGCTGCGTCACCGAATGGGAATACGTATGCGAATGAGTGGTGGAGACAACCTCGGCTCACAGCCGGGGCGCCAACGCCTCCCAGGTCACCGTGACTTCGCCCTGACGCCAGCGCGACGGACCGTCCAGGATCGGCCAGTCGGCGGTCAGGTCCTGGATCGTGCGGATCCACCGCTGGCGGGCGCCGTACGAGGCGTACGGCGCGGCCGAGGCCCAGGCGCGGTCGAAGTCGCGGAGGAAGGCGTGCACGGGTTCGCCGGGGACATTGCGGTGGATGAGGGCCTTCGGGAGACGTTCGGCGAGGTCCGAGGGGCGTTCCAGGGAACCGAGCCGGGTGGCGAAAGTGACCGTACGGGGGCCCTCCGGGCCGA
>NZ_AEJC01000092.1 GCF_000317595.1 Streptomyces ipomoeae 91-03
GGGCGCCTGACAGTCGCCCTTACGACTTACTACGCCGTAGGTCCACCGCGCCGCACCCGTCCCGTCTCGGATCGGGGAGAGGGATGGCGCACCAGGAAACCCCGGCGAGAGAGGCCGAAGGCCAATTCATGACCATGACTGATCCGATCGCAGACATGCTCACGCGTCTGCGTAACGCGAACTCGGCATACCACGACTCCGTGACGATGCCGGCATCGAAGATCAAGTCGCACATCGCGGAGATCCTCCAGCAGGAGGGCTTCATCACGGGCTGGAAGGTCGAGGACGCCGAGGTCGGCAAGAACCTCGTCCTGGAGCTGAAGTTCGGCCCCAACCGTGAGCGCTCCATCGCGGGCATCAAGCGGATCTCCAAGCCCGGTCTCCGGGTGTACGCGAAGTCCACCAACCTGCCCAAGGTGCTCGGCGGCCTCGGCGTGGCGATCATCTCCACGTCCCACGGTCTGCTGACCGACAAGCAGGCGCAGAAGAAGGGCGTGGGTGGGGAAGTCCTCGCCTACGTCTGGTAACGGAAGGGAACGGAGGAAACAGCTATGTCGCGTATCGGCAAGCTCCCCATCCCGGTTCCCGCCGGCGTGGACGTCACCATCGACGGCCGTACGGTCAAGGTCAAGGGCCCCAAGGGCGAGCTGACCCACACCGTTGCCGCGCCGATCGACATCGTCAAGGGCGAGGACGGCACCCTCTCGGTGACCCGCCCCAACGACGAGCGGCAGAGCAAGGCCCTGCACGGCCTGTCCCGCACGCTGGTGGCGAACATGATCACCGGTGTGACCCAGGGATACGTCAAGAAGCTCGAGATCAGCGGTGTCGGTTACCGCGTGCAGGCCAAGGGCTCGAACCTCGAGTTCGCGCTCGGCTACAGCCACCCGATCACCGTCGAGGCGCCCGAGGGCATCTCCTTCAAGGTGGAGACCCCGACCCGATTCCAGGTCGAGGGCATCGACAAGCAGAAGGTCGGCGAGGTTGCGGCCAACATCCGCAAGCTGCGCAAGCCCGACCCGTACAAGGCCAAGGGTGTCAAGTACGAGGGCGAAGTCATCCGCCGCAAGGTCGGAAAGGCGGGTAAGTAAGCCATGGCATACGGTACGAAGATCGCTAAGGGCGACGCTTACAAGCGTGCTGCCATCAAGCGGCGCCACATCCGTATCCGTAAGAAGGTCAACGGTACGGCTGAGCGTCCCCGCCTGGTCGTGACCCGCTCGAACCGCCACATCGTGGCCCAGGTGATCGACGACCTCAAGGGTCACACCCTTGCGTCGGCGTCGTCCCTGGACGCGTCCATCCGTGGTGGCGACGACGACAAGTCGGCCCAGGCCGGCAAGGTCGGCGCCCTGGTCGCCGAGCGTGCCAAGGCCGCTGGTGTCGAGGCCGTCGTGTTCGACCGTGGTGGTAACCGGTACGCGGGTCGCATCGCGGCCCTGGCCGACGCCGCCCGCGAGGCCGGGCTCAAGTTCTGAGCTCGCTGCGTAGCTAGCGGAAAAGAGAGAGGTAAATCCAATGGCTGGACCCCAGCGCCGCGGTGGCGGTGCCGGTGGCGGCGAGCGGCGGGACCGGAAGGGCCGTGACGGCGGCGCAGCTGCCGCCGAGAAGACCGCGTACGTTGAGCGCGTCGTCGCGATCAACCGCGTCGCCAAGGTTGTGAAGGGTGGTCGTCGCTTCAGCTTCACCGCGCTGGTCGTGGTGGGCGACGGTGACGGCACCGTGGGTGTCGGTTACGGCAAGGCCAAGGAGGTGCCGGCCGCCATCGCCAAGGGCGTTGAGGAGGCCAAGAAGCACTTCTTCAAGGTCCCCCGTATCCAGGGCACCATCCCGCACCCCATCCAGGGTGAGAAGGCTGCCGGTGTCGTTCTCCTCAAGCCGGCTTCGCCGGGTACCGGTGTTATCGCCGGTGGTCCCGTGCGTGCCGTCCTGGAGTGCGCCGGTATCCACGACGTGCTGTCGAAGTCGCTCGGCTCCGACAACGCGATCAACATCGTGCACGCGACCGTGGAGGCCCTGAAGGGTCTGCAGCGTCCCGAGGAGATCGCGGCCCGCCGTGGTCTGCCGCTGGAGGACGTCGCCCCCGCGGCTCTGCTGCGTGCGCGTGCCGGGGCGGGTGTGTGATCATGGCGCAGCTCAAGATCACGCAGGTCAAGTCCTACATCGGCAGCAAGCAGAACCACCGTGACACCCTGCGCTCCCTTGGTCTCAAGGGCATCAACACGCAGGTCGTCAAGGAGGACCGCCCCGAGTTCCGCGGCATGGTGCACACCGTCCGCCACCTCGTGACGGTCGAGGAGGTCGACTGATCATGGCGGAGCAGAACCCGCTCAAGATCCACAACCTCCGTCCCGCCCCGGGTGCCAAGACCGCCAAGACCCGTGTCGGTCGTGGTGAGGCCTCGAAGGGTAAGACGGCCGGTCGTGGTACCAAGGGCACCAAGGCCCGCTACCAGGTTCCGGAGCGCTTCGAGGGTGGCCAGATGCCGCTCCACATGCGTCTCCCGAAGCTGAAGGGCTTCAAGAACCCCTTCAAGACGGAGTACCAGGTCGTCAACCTGGACAAGCTCGCCGCCCTCTACCCCGAGGGTGGGGAGGTCACCGTTGCCGACCTGGTCGCCAAGGGTGCCGTCCGCAAGAACAGCCTTGTCAAGGTCCTCGGCCAGGGCGAGGTCTCCGTGGCGCTGCAGGTGACGGTCGACGCCGTCTCCGGCTCCGCCAAGGAGAAGATCACCAACGCCGGCGGCACGGTCACCGAGCTCGTCTGAGCCCGGGCGGCCACCCCGCGCAGCACGTACGAAGGCCGGGCAGTTCCCTTCCGGGGGAGCTGCCCGGCCTTCGGCGTGTTCTCCGGCAGAGGCACGTGTCCGGCAGAGACACGCGTCCGTCAGAGTGTCCATGGGGGTATTTCCGCGTGTGTGTTTCCCCGTGGCGAACCGTCTTGATGATCATGGGTCGGCGCAAGAAAGTAAACCAGGGCATCCGCATGTGTCCATTGGCCTTTCGGGAGCCCCGGGCCGACCTGGGAAAAGGCGACTTCTCCGATACTCCGGGGCGCTCGGCGGACGGTTCCGATCGAGTCACGGGAATCGAACAGCCGACGGATCCTGTTGACGTGGGGAGATCTTGGCTTGGTTGACGGGCAAGCGAACTTCACCTGGCTGCACAGGCACTGTTAGAGTCCGTGAGGTCCACCTGTGCCCGCGCGAGGAAAGCCGTTCGGTGTCGGGGTGGGAGAAAACATCGTTCGGCCCACCGGGCCCTGTTGAAAACGACTAGTCCCTACCGCGCGCGTCGCGGGGGTCGCAGGAGGAACCGTGCTCACCGCGTTCGCCCGGGCGTTCAAGACGCCCGACCTGCGCAAGAAGCTGCTCTTCACGCTCGGCATCATCGTGGTCTACCGGATCGGCACGCATGTCCCGATCCCCGGCGTCGACTACACCGCTGTGCAGTTCTGCATCGACCAGGCCAGTACCAACCAGGGTCTGTTCGGTCTGGTGAACATGTTCAGCGGTGGCGCGCTGCTGCAGATCACGATCTTCGCGCTCGGCATCATGCCGTACATCACGGCGAGCATCATTCTGCAGCTGCTGACCGTGGTGATTCCGCGCCTGGAAGCCCTGAAGAAGGAGGGCCAGGCCGGCACGGCGAAGATCACACAGTACACGCGTTATCTGACGGTGGCCCTGGCCATTCTCCAGGGCACGGGTCTCGTCGCCACCGCCCGCAGCGGCTCGCTGTTCAACGGCTGCCAGTTGGCCGGCTCGATCGTGCCGGACCGCTCGATCTACACCACCATCGTCATGGTCATCACCATGACCGCCGGTACGGCCCTCGTCATGTGGCTCGGTGAGCTCATCACCGACCGCGGCATCGGCAACGGCATGTCGATCCTGATGTTCATCTCGATCGCCGCGACGTTCCCGTCCGCTCTGTGGGCCATCAAGGAGCAGGGCGACCTGGCGGACGGCTGGATCGAGTTCGGCACCGTCATCGCCGTCGGCCTGGTCATGGTCGCGCTGGTGGTCTTCGTCGAGCAGGCCCAGCGCCGTATCCCGGTCCAGTACGCGAAGCGCATGATCGGCCGTCGGTCCTACGGCGGTACCTCGACGTACATTCCGCTGAAGGTGAACCAGGCGGGTGTGATCCCCGTCATCTTCGCGTCGTCGCTGCTCTACATCCCGGCGCTGATCGTCCAGTTCGCCAACTCTCAGGCCGGCTGGGCCACTTGGATCCAGACCAACCTGGCGGACACCGCGGCGCCCGTACACATCACTCTCTACTTCTTCCTGATCGTCTTCTTCGCCTTCTTCTACGTGGCCATCTCCTTCAACCCCGAAGAAGTCGCGGACAACATGAAGAAGTATGGTGGCTTCATCCCGGGCATCCGGGCCGGCCGGCCGACCGCTGAGTACCTTTCGTATGTGCTCAACCGGATCACCTGGCCGGGTTCGTTGTACCTGGGCCTGATCGCTCTTGTGCCGACGATGGCGTTGGCTGGTTTCGGGGCGAACGCGAACTTCCCGTTCGGTGGTACCAGCATCCTGATCATCGTGGGTGTGGGTCTGGAGACGGTGAAGCAGATCGAGAGCCAGCTCCAGCAGCGCAATTACGAAGGGTTCCTCCGCTGATGCGAATCGTCCTCGTTGGGCCGCCGGGTGCGGGCAAGGGAACGCAGGCCGCGTTCCTCGCCAAGAACCTGTCCATCCCGCACATCTCCACGGGCGACCTGTTCCGGGCCAACATCAGCCAGAAGACGGAGCTCGGCAACCTCGCCAAGTCCTACATGGACGCGGGCAACCTGGTGCCGGACGAGGTCACCATCGGGATGGCCAAGGACCGCATGGAGAAGCCCGACGCGGAGCACGGCTTCCTGCTCGACGGCTTCCCGCGCAACGTCTCGCAGGCCGAGGCGCTGGACACCACGCTCGACGAGGCCGGCATGAAGCTGGACGCGGTCCTCGACCTGGAGGTCCCCGAGGAAGAGGTCGTCAAGCGGATCGCCGGCCGCCGCATCTGCCGGAACGACTCCTCGCACGTCTTCCACGTCACGTACAAGCAGCCGAAGCAGGAGGGCGTCTGTGACGTCTGCGGCGGCGAGCTGTACCAGCGTGACGACGACTCCGAGGAGACCGTCCGCAAGCGGCTGGAGGTCTACCACACCCAGACCGAGCCGATCATCGACTACTACAAGGCCCAGGGCCTCGTGGTGACGATCTCGGCGCTCGGCAAGGTGGAAGAGGTCACCCAGCGCGCGATGGACGCGCTGAAGCGCGAGGACGACGGCAAGTAAGCCGTCTGCGGTACGTCGGCCGCGGTGCCCTGGAGGGGCGCCGCGGCCGTACTGTTGTGTAGGCAACCCCAAGAGTTCACAGTCACGGAAGACGGAGAGCGCAGGCCCCCATGGTGCAGATCAAGAGCCCCGAGCAGATCGCCAAGATGCGCGAGGCGGGGCTGGTCGTCGCCGCCATCCACGCGGCCACTCGTGAGGCGGCCGTGCCGGGCGCGTCCACGAAGGACCTCGACGACGTGGCCCGCAAGGTGCTCGAGGAGCACGGGGCCAAGTCGAACTTCCTCGGGTACGGCGGCTTCCCCGCGACCATCTGCACCTCCGTGAACGAGGTCGTGGTGCATGGGATCCCGAGTGAGGACGTCGTCCTGAAGGACGGGGACATCATCTCCATCGACTGCGGTGCCATCGTGGACGGCTGGCACGGTGACGCGGCGTACACCGCCTTCGTCGGCTCCGGGCACGCCCCGGAGCTGATCGAGCTGTCGCGGGTGACCGAGGAGTCCATGTGGGCCGGGATCGCGGCGATGAAGCAGGGCAACCGGCTCGTCGACGTCTCGCGGGCCATCGAGACGTACATCCGCCGGCAGCCGAAGCCGGGGGGCGGGAAGTACGGGATCGTCGAGGACTACGGCGGGCACGGCATCGGGACCGAGATGCACATGGATCCGCATCTGCTGAACTATGTCGACCGGCGGCGGGGGAAGGGGCCGAAGCTGGTGCCGGGGTTCTGTCTCGCGATCGAGCCGATGGTGTCTTTGGGGACGCCGAAGACGGAGGTCCTGGCGGACGACTGGACCGTGGTCACCACGGACGGCACGTGGTCGTCGCACTGGGAGCACTCGGTGGCGGTGACGGAGGCTGGGCCGCTGGTGCTCACCGCCCCCGACGGCGGGAAGGCGAAGCTGGCCGAGTACGGGATTACGGCGGCTCCCGATCCGGTGGGATGAGCAATCGTCGCCGAGCGCTTCCGTATCCGGCGTATCGATCTTCTGTGGTGGGCAGGCATAGCCGAATTCGTGTTTCCGGAAGGCCTGACGTAGACTGACTCGTCGGCTCTGGTGTGCCCGTGTGTCCTCATACGGTCGCGGAGAGTCGATCAAGGTAGTCGATTCGAAGGGCGAAGCGTGGCCAAGAAGCAAGGTGCCATCGAGATCGAGGGCACTGTCGTCGAGTCTCTGCCGAACGCCATGTTCAAGGTCGAGCTCCAGAACGGCCACCAGGTCCTGGCACACATCAGCGGCAAGATGCGTATGCACTACATCCGCATCCTCCCTGACGACCGGGTCGTGGTGGAGCTGTCTCCGTACGACCTGACGCGTGGCCGGATCGTCTACCGCTACAAGTAGATCTTGCCTCCGCACTCCGTGCCCCGGTCTCTCGGGACACGGGTGGTGGCACTGACCCGGAGAACCTCACCCCATGAAGGTCAAGCCGAGCGTCAAGAAGATCTGCGACAAGTGCAGGGTGATCCGCCGTCACGGTCGGGTCATGGTCATCTGCGAGAACCCGCGCCACAAGCAGCGCCAGGGCTGACGCACGTTCGACCGCTCCCTCTGCATCGATATCGCAGGGATTCGCGCGACGCGAGCTGAATTTGTTCATACGCAGGGCCCGGATCACCTCTGAGTGGTCCGACACCCCCGGTTCGGAGGCCGGGGACCCGGTTCGTACCTGATACGGCGGCCGGGAACCGGCTCTGTGGAAGACCTCCGAAGATCACCAGGAGCCATTGAATGGCACGCGTTTCCGGTGTTGACATCCCGCGCGAAAAGCGCGTGGAGGTCGCCCTCACCTACGTGTTCGGCATCGGCCGGACCCTCTCGAAGGAGACGCTGGCGGCGACCGGCGTCGACCCGAACACCCGCGTCCGCGACCTCTCCGAGGAGCAGCTCGTCGCGATCCGCGAGTACGTGGACAACAACATCAAGACCGAGGGTGACCTCCGTCGTGAGATCCAGGCCGACATCCGCCGCAAGGTGGAGATCGGCTGCTACCAGGGCCTGCGTCACCGTCGTGGCCTGCCCGTCCGCGGTCAGCGCACCAGCACCAACGCCCGCACCCGCAAGGGCCCGCGTCGCGCCATCGCCGGTAAGAAGAAGCCGGGCAAGAAGTAGTCCGCAGCGACACTCGCCGTCCAGCGGTCTTCGCTGTAGGACCGACCACCTCCCGTAGGAGTAAATAGATGCCCCCCAAGGGACGTCAGGGCGCTGCCAAGAAGGTGCGCCGCAAGGAAAAGAAGAACGTCGCTCACGGCCACGCGCACATCAAGAGCACGTTCAACAACACGATCGTTTCGATCACGGACCCGTCCGGCAACGTGATCTCGTGGGCCTCCGCCGGCCACGTCGGCTTCAAGGGCTCCCGCAAGTCCACGCCGTTCGCCGCGCAGATGGCCGCCGAGTCGGCTGCCCGCCGCGCCCAGGAGCACGGCATGCGCAAGGTCGACGTGTTCGTCAAGGGCCCGGGCTCGGGTCGTGAGACGGCCATCCGTTCGCTCCAGGCGACCGGTCTCGAGGTCGGCTCCATCCAGGACGTCACGCCCACCCCGCACAACGGCTGCCGTCCGCCGAAGCGTCGTCGCGTTTGATCGTCGGGCGCGACGACTCTCTCCGCGTCGGCAGAGATGATCCGCGTCGGCGCGTCTAACAAGCGTTTGGCCGATTCGGTCTCGGTTCGGGCGGTACGGCTCCATGAAGGGGCCGTATCGCCCGTACCCTTGCAGTACCCGCGCTTTTCATGGGTGCGGTTTCCGTCGGGCGTCAAATAGCGGGCGTCCACGACAGAAGGATCTGATCCACACATGCTGATCGCTCAGCGTCCCTCGTTGACCGAAGAGGTCGTCGACGAGTTCCGCTCCCGGTTCGTGATCGAGCCGCTGGAGCCGGGCTTCGGCTACACCCTCGGCAACTCCCTGCGTCGTACGCTCCTGTCGTCGATCCCCGGTGCGGCTGTCACCAGCATCCGGATCGACGGTGTCCTGCACGAGTTCACCACCGTGCCGGGTGTCAAGGAGGACGTCACCGACCTGATCCTCAACATCAAGCAGCTGGTCGTCTCCTCGGAGCACGACGAGCCCGTCGTGATGTACCTGCGCAAGCAGGGCCCGGGTCTGGTCACCGCCGCCGACATCGCGCCTCCGGCCGGTGTCGAGGTGCACAACCCCGACCTCGTCCTCGCCACGCTCAACGGCAAGGGCAAGCTGGAGATGGAGCTGACGGTCGAGCGTGGCCGCGGTTACGTCTCCGCCGTGCAGAACAAGCAGGTGGGCCAGGAGATCGGGCGTATTCCGGTCGACTCGATCTACTCGCCGGTTCTCAAGGTCACCTACAAGGTCGAGGCGACCCGTGTCGAGCAGCGCACCGACTTCGACAAGCTGATCGTCGACGTCGAGACCAAGCAGGCCATGCGTCCCCGTGACGCCATGGCGTCGGCCGGTAAGACCCTGGTCGAGCTGTTCGGTCTGGCCCGTGAGCTCAACATCGACGCCGAGGGCATCGACATGGGTCCGTCCCCGACGGACGCCGCTCTCGCCGCCGATCTGGCGCTGCCGATCGAGGAGCTGGAGCTCACCGTTCGGTCGTACAACTGCCTCAAGCGTGAGGGCATCCACTCCGTGGGTGAGCTCGTTGCGCGCAGCGAGGCCGACCTGCTCGACATTCGTAACTTCGGTGCGAAGTCGATCGACGAGGTCAAGGCGAAGCTGGCCGGCATGGGCCTGGCCCTGAAGGACAGCCCGCCCGGATTCGACCCGACCGCCGCGGCTGACGCGTTCGGCGCGGACGACGACGCGGACGCCGGGTTCGTCGAGACCGAGCAGTACTGACAGCTCGGTTCGGCGGTTCGTTTTAGGCTGCGCGACCGCTGTGGCTGGTCGCGCAGTTCCCCGCGCCCCTTACGGGGCGCTGGTTGTTGCCGGTGAGCATCCGCTCATCGGGCCCTGACCTCGGTACCTCATACGGCCGGGGCAGATACCAAGGAGAAAGAAAATGCCGAAGCCCACCAAGGGTGCCCGTCTGGGCGGCAGCGCCGCGCACGAGAAGCTGCTTCTTGCGAACCTCGCCAAGAGCCTTTTCGAGCACGGTCGTATCACCACCACCGAGGCGAAGGCCCGTCGGCTGCGGCCGTACGCCGAGCGCCTGATCACCAAGGCGAAGAAGGGTGACCTTCACAACCGCCGTCAGGTGCTCTCGGTCATCACGGACAAGGGCGTCGTGCACACGCTCTTCACCGAGATCGGCCCGCGCTACGAGAACCGTCCGGGTGGCTACACCCGTATCACCAAGATCGGTAACCGCCGTGGCGACAACGCGCCCATGGCTGTCATCGAGCTGGTCGAGGCGCTGACCGTCGCGCAGCAGGCGACCGGTGAGGCCGAGGCCGCGACCAAGCGTGCCGCCAAGGACGCCGAGGCTGCCGCTGAGGTCAAGGCCGAGGAGACCAAGGTCGACGTCACCAAGGCCGACGAGGCCGAGGCCGAGGCGCCGGCTGAGGAGTCCAAGGACGCCTGAGGCTCTGCCTTGCGTTGAGCGGGTCCGTCCCCTTCCGGGGGCGGACCCGCTTTTGTGTACCTGAGAGGATCCAGGGGTGAGTGACGAAGTACAGCCCGGTTACGTCCGTATCCGTCTCGACCTGTCCTACGACGGGAGCGAGTTCTCCGGGTGGGCCAAGCAGGCACGGGGGCAGCGGACCGTGCAGGGGGAGATCGAGGAGGCTCTGCGTACGGTCACGCGGTCCCGGGAGACCTTTGAGCTGACCGTAGCCGGGCGGACCGACGCCGGGGTGCATGCCCGGGGGCAGGTGGCGCATGTGGATCTGCCTCGGGAGGTCTGGGACGAGCACCACGGGAAGCTGCTGAAGCGGCTGGCGGGGCGGTTGGCCAGGGACGTGCGGGTGTGGGCGCTGCGGGAGGCGCCCAGTGGGTTCAACGCGCGGTTCTCGGCCGTCTGGCGACGGTACGCGTATCGCGTCACCGACAATCCCGGCGGTGTCGATCCACTGCTGCGCAACCACGTGCTGTGGCACGACTGGCCGCTGGATGTGGATGCCATGAACGAGGCCGCGCGGGGGCTGCTGGGCGAGCATGACTTCGCGGCCTACTGCAAGCGGCGTGAGGGTGCCACGACCATTCGTACGCTTCAGGAGCTGAGCCTGGTGCGGGGCGAGGACGGGATCATCACCGCCACCGTGCGGGCCGACGCCTTCTGCCACAACATGGTGCGGTCGTTGATCGGGGCGCTGTTGTTCGTGGGGGACGGACACCGTGGGGCCGACTGGCCCGCGAAGGTGCTGGCCGCGGGGGTACGGGACTCCGCCGTGCATGTCGTACGACCGCACGGGCTGACCCTGGAGGAGGTCGGGTACCCGGCGGACGAGCTGCTGGCCGCGCGGAGCAAGGAGGCGCGGAACCGGCGGAGCCTGCCGGGGGTGCCCGGGGGCGGTGGCTGCTGCTGACCCCGGGCGGCCGGACGCGGGTTACTGCTCGTTGGCCGCGGCGGCAGCCTGGGCCTCGCCCCGGCGGCGGATCTGCTCGAAGGTGTGCTTGCCGAGGGCGTCGCCGGCGGCGAAGACGGAGCTGTCCTTCTCCGTGACGTCCTTGCCGTCGGTGAAGCCGGACACGGTGAAGTAGGCGTAACGGCCGTAGGAGTTGGCGGTCGTACGGCAGACCGTCGTACGGCAGAAGGTGGGGACGCCTTCGCCGGAGAGCGAGACGAGGGTGCTCTTCTTGTCCCAGTCCGCCTTGACCTTGTCCGCTTTGGCCTCGGTGTCGAACAGTGCGACGCCGATCGTGACCGCGATCTTGTCCCGGTAGTACGTCACGCGCATGAAGCGGGTGCAGTCGTTCTTGGTCAGGAGCTTGTCGAGGGCGCCCTGGACGGCCGAGGCACAGTCCTTCGTCGAGGCCGTGGGGCCCTTGAGATAGACGTTGTCGTCCTGCGTCGTCAGCTGGGAGCCTGGGAAGAGGATGTCCGGGCTGATCGGCGCCTTGTCCTTCTTCGCGCTGGAGATGAAGTCCTTCGGGTTCAGCGGGGGCGGGGCCGAGGTCGGTGCGAACGACGGGTCCGTCTTGGCGCTGGCGCTCGGGATGTCCGCCGTGGCCGGGAGGTCGTTCGGGCCGTTCGCCGTTGTGTTGCCGCTGTCGGTGTTGACGACGGCGACGGCCACGGCGACGCCTATGCCGACCGTGGCGAGGGCGCCGCCGACGATCATCAGGAGTCTGCGCCGTTTGTTGCGTATTTCAGACTGCTCGGCGAGTGACGCCCAGTCCGGGGTCTGGTTATTGGTGGAATTCCACTGATTGTCCCACGGATTGCGGGAACCCCCGGGGCTCCACTGAGACCCCCCCTGCCCAAAGCTCATGGGCCGCATTTTAGACGGGTGAAGGGGCGTACTGGTGAGTGTCTACGGGGAGTTGAGCCGGACAGCCCTCGGACAGCACTTCGCCCCGACGCATGGCGACGGGGCGAAGCAAGCGGGCCCGGATCAACCAACGGCATCCCTGACTGAGGATTCGGGCCCACGGCGTGTGCTGGTGGTTACGCCTTGTCCTTCCAGCCGGCGACGAGCTTGCGCGTGCTGTGGTCGTTCAGCTTCGTGTACGAGAAGACGTTGATCTCGAGCTTGTGCCCGTTCTTGAACTTCATGTCGCAGGTCTTGCTCTTGCCCTTGCCCTTGACGTTGCACCAGTCCATCGTCGGGTTCTTCGCGGACAGGTCGTAGACGGAGACGTACAGACCGGTCTTGCCCGCCTTGGTGTCCCAGACCTTGAGGATCTCGCCCTTGGACGTGAACTTCACCTGACCGCCGGGCACCGAGTAGTAACTCGATGCGGACGCCGTCCCCGCGGTGCCCAGCGTCAGCGCGACACCGGCCGCCACCATCGACGCGAGCATGCTCTTGCGGAACTTCATATGTGGACCCCGTTTGTGCAGGTTGCATGTCTGATCACGCGCCTCGCGGCACGTGAGGCCGGATCGTATCGAACCCATGGGCGAAGTGGATCAATGGGCGTCGCGATCCCCGGCCCGGCCCCGGCGGCAGCGGCAGCGCACCGTTTTGACCCGGTCGGGCATGCGCGGCTAAGCTCAAGGTTCGTTATGTGTATTGGCTTGCTCATTCTCACGTGAGAGGCCTTACACCGGTCCACCGGGCCGATGACCAGCGACCAGCACGCGGTTTGCGTCACCGCTGTGCGGTCAGGGCTGTCGTGATCGTCTTCGGTGACCTTGTCAGGAACCTCACTGAAGAAGCGAAGGCTACGAACCGTGCGTACGTACAGCCCCAAGCCCGGCGATGTGACGCGCCAGTGGCACGTCATCGACGCTCAGGACGTGGTCCTGGGTCGTCTCGCCACCACCGCAGCGACCCTGCTCCGCGGCAAGCACAAGCCGATCTACGCCCCCCACGTCGACGCTGGTGACTTCGTCATCATCATCAACGCGGACAAGGTGCACCTGTCCGGCAACAAGCGGACCCAGAAGATGGCCTACCGCCACTCCGGCTACCCGGGTGGTCTGCGCTCCGTCCGCTACGACGAGCTGCTGGACAAGAACCCGGAGAAGGCCATCGAGAAGGCCGTCAAGGGCATGCTCCCGAAGAACTCGCTGGGCCGTCAGATGCTCTCGAAGCTGAAGGTCTACAAGGGTGACCAGCACCCGCACGGCGCGCAGCAGCCGCAGCCGTTCGAGATCACCCAGGTCGCGCAGTAAGTCCGGCCACCCCTAAGACTGAAGAGAATCTGAGGAGAATCGTGGCCGAGACCACTGCCGAGCAGCCGTTCGAAGAGATCGACATCGACAGCTACACCACGGAGTCGGACGTCCCCGTCGAGGGCGAGTACACCTCCGAGTCCCTCGCGTCCCGCTTCGGCGAGCCGCAGCCGGCCGCCGGCCTGGGCCGTCGCAAGAACGCGATCGCCCGCGTCCGGATCGTCCCGGGCTCCGGCAAGTGGAAGATCAACGGGCGTACGCTCGAGGACTACTTCCCGAACAAGGTGCACCAGCAGGAAGTCAACGAGCCGTTCAAGGTTCTTGAGCTGGAGGGCCGTTACGACGTCATCGCGCGTATCGCCGGTGGCGGCGTCTCCGGTCAGGCCGGTGCGCTCCGTCTCGGTGTCGCCCGCGCGCTGAACGAGGCCGACGTCGACAACAACCGCGGCCCGCTCAAGAAGGCCGGCTTCCTGCGTCGTGACGACCGTGCGGTCGAGCGCAAGAAGGCCGGTCTGAAGAAGGCCCGCAAGGCTCCGCAGTACAGCAAGCGCTAATCACGCCGCTTCGCTGCACCGCGCGCTTCGCACGCATCGCCCCGGTGGCACGTACCCGTGCCGCCGGGGCGGTTTGCGTAGCAGGGGCGAGTGTTTATCGCAGGCTTAAGCGCAGACTGTCCATACAACCCCGGCAGGGGGAGGACGGTCTCAGGGGATGTACTTGGTCCGGGAAGTACCGGGACACTCGGGGACACCCGGGATGGGACAGCCCGGTGCGGGACCATCTGGTACGAGCCGCACATTCTCAGCAATTCGGAGGACACCACAGTGGGACGACTCTTCGGCACGGACGGCGTGCGCGGTGTCGCCAACGCGGATCTGACGGCCGAGCTGGCGCTCGGACTCTCCGTCGCGGCGGCGCACGTACTCGCCGAGGCGGGCACGTTCGAAGGCCACAAGCCGGTGGCGGTGGTCGGGCGGGATCCGCGAGCGTCCGGGGAGTTCCTGGAGGCCGCCGTCGTGGCCGGCCTCGCCAGCGCGGGCGTCGACGTGCTGCGCGTCGGCGTGCTGCCCACCCCGGCGGTGGCGTTCCTCACCGGCGAGCTGGGCGCCGACCTCGGCGTGATGCTCTCCGCCAGCCACAACGCCATGCCCGACAACGGCATCAAGTTCTTCGCCCGCGGCGGGCACAAGCTCGCGGACGAGCTGGAGGACAAGATCGAGGCCGTCTACGAGGAGCACCGGACCGGGGCGCCCTGGGACCGGCCCACCGGGGCGGGTGTCGGGCGGATCAACTCGTACGACGAAGGGTTCGGGCGGTACGTCGATCATCTGCTGTCCGTCCTTCCCAACCGGCTCGACGGGCTCAAGGTCGTCCTCGACGAGGCGCACGGTGCCGCTGCCGCGGTCTCGCCGGAGGTGTTCAAGCGGGCCGGTGCCGAGGTCGTCACCATCGGTGCCGAGCCGGACGGGCTCAACATCAACGACGGATGCGGGTCCACGCACCTCGACAAGCTGCGTGCCGCCGTCATCGAGCACGGGGCCCACCTCGGTATCGCGCACGACGGGGACGCCGACCGCTGCCTCGCCGTGGACCACGAGGGCGGCGAGGTCGACGGGGACCAGATCCTCGCGGTGCTCGCGCTGGCCATGCGGGAGCGTGGGGTGCTCCGCTCCGACACGGTCGTCGCCACCGTCATGTCCAACCTCGGCTTCAAGCTGGCGTTGGAGCGGGAGGGGCTGCGGCTGGTGCAGACCGCGGTCGGGGACCGGTATGTGCTGGAGGAGATGAAGGAGCACGGGTTCGCCCTCGGGGGCGAGCAGTCCGGGCATGTGATCGTGCTGGATCACGCCACCACCGGGGACGGCACGCTGACCGGGTTGCTGCTGGCGGCTCGGGTCGCGCAGACCGGGCGCACGCTCAAGGAGCTGGCGGGCGTGATGGAGCGGCTGCCTCAGGTGCTCATCAACGTGCCGGATGTGGATCGGACGCGGGTGGGGACGTCCGCGGAGTTGGCCGCCGCCGTGGCCGAGGCAGAGCGGGAGCTCGGTGGCAGCGGGCGGGTGTTGCTTCGGCCTTCGGGGACCGAGCCGTTGGTTCGGGTGATGGTCGAGGCGGCCGATATCGAGCAGGCTCGGTCTGTGGCCGGACGGCTTGCCGATGCGGTGAAGTCCGCGCTCGGGTAGGTGGCTGGTTCCGGGTTCGGGCGGGGGTCTGTGCTGGGCGGGCCGCGGGTTCGTCCTGGTTGCTCGCGCGCACGCGGCGGAGCCGCACATCAGCACAGGCCCCGCGGTCCCTTGTGGGGACCCGTCTGTCACAAGGCGCTGTTGCGCTGACGCTGCGTGGCCCAGAGCCATTTCTGGGCCAGTAGCGTGAGGGTGCCGGCGAGGACGATGCCCAGGAGGTTCAGGAGCAGTTGCTCCGTCGAGCCCACTGTTTGTTTCGTGTCTCCGTAGCTCAGGGCGACTGCCGCGTTGGCGGCGGCCGGGACGGTGGTCACGGAGATGGCCACGCCGACCAGGGCGCCCGACTTGGCCGAGGTCAGGGAGAGGGTGCCGGCGATGCCGGCGAGGACCGCCACGACGAAGGAGAACGCGTCGGGGGCGTAGATGAAGGCCGTGTTGGGCCGGCCGGCGTCCAACTGCTCCCTGCTGAACAGGTCGAGCGAGTCCATGAAGAGGCTGAAGCCGACCGTCAGTGCCATCGCCACCGCGAAGCCCACGATCAGGGCGATCAGGGAGCGCAGCGCGAGACGTGGTCGGCGTTGGACCATGGCCGTGCTGAAGCCGGCCAGCGGGCCGAACTCGGGGCCGACCGCCATCGCGCCCACGATCAGGATCGCGTTGTCGAGGACCACGCCGCACGCCGCGATCATCGTGGCGAGGGTGAGGAAGGCGACGTAGGTGATGGAGAGCGTCGACTCCTCGTGTGTGGCGTCCGCCAGGTGCTCCCACAGCACCGCGTCCGCTCCCTCGCCCGGTGCCTCCGCCTCGGCCTTGTCGGCGCGCTCGGAGAGCGCCAGGTCGATGTTCTCGACGGCGATGGAACCGCACTTGTCCAGTTCCAACGCCCGTAGCGCGCCGATCAGTTCGTCGCCCGCCTCGCGTGCGACGTCGCACAGCACGAGGTCTCCGGCGGGGGTGCGGGCGGCGCCCGTCATGACGACGAGGTGGGTCGTCCCGACCGTCTTCTCGATCAGGCGTACCACGTCGTCGGTTTTGTCGGCCGGTGTGATCAGGCGCAGATGCAGCATGACGTCTTTCTAACAGGCCATCGTTACGCGTACGGGTTCCGTGTACGGATCACGGCCTCACAGCTTGCGCAGGCTGAGGCGTTGGACCTTGTGGTCCGGGCCCTTGCGGATGATGAGGGTGGCCCGGCCCCGGGTCGGGGCGATGTTCTCGACCAGGTTGGGCTTGTTGATCGTGCGCCAGAGGGTGCGGGCGTAGTCGACGGCGTCGTCCTCGGAGACCTGGGTGTACTTGCGGAAGTACGAGTCCGGCTTCTGGAAGGCGGTCTGGCGGAGCTTCTTGAAGCGGCTGAGGTACCAGCGCTCGATGTCGTCGACGCCGGCGTCCACGTACAGGCTGAAGTCGAAGTAGTCGGCGAGACCGACGCGGGTGCGGCCGTCCTTGCCGGGGAGGGCGGGCTGGAGGACGTTCAGGCCCTCGACGATGAGGATGTCGGGGCGGCGGACCGTGAGCCGCCGGTCGGGGACGATGTCGTAGATGAGGTGGGAGTAGACGGGGGCCGTCACCTCGTCCTTGCCGGCCTTGATGTCGGCGACGAAACGGGTCAGCGCGCGGCGGTCGTACGACTCGGGGAAGCCCTTGCGGGAGACCAGGCCGCGCTCCTGCAACTCCTTCATGGGCAGCAGGAAGCCGTCCGTGGTGACCAGTTCGACGCGCGGGTGTTCGGGCCAGCGGGCGAGGAGGGCCTGGAGCAGCCGGGCGACGGTGGACTTGCCGACGGCCACGGAGCCGGCGACGCCTATGACGAACGGGGTGCCGGACTGCGAGCCCTGTTCGCCGAGGAAGGTGTTCAGGGCGCCGCGCAGGCCGTCCGTGGCACCCACGTAGAGGTTGAGGAGGCGGGACAGCGGCAGGTAGATGTCCCGTACCTCGTCGAGGTCGATGACATCGCCCAGGCCGCGCAGCCTCTCGACCTCCTCGGCGGTCAGTGGCAGCGGCGTCTTGTCGCGCAGCGCGCTCCACTCGGCACGGGTGAGGTCGACGTAGGGAGTCGCCTCCGGCCTGGGCCGGTGGGCGCTCCGCGGCAACGAGGAGACCGGTGAGATCACAGTCCATTGTTAACGGAGTGCGAACGGGGTGGCGGGGTGGGATCCGTCACGCGGGGGCGATGGCGTGGCGGGACAGGGTAGAGGGTTTGCCCTTCGCTGTGGGGGAACTGTGGGGAAGGTATGGACCTCGGGTGCGGGCAGGACTAGCGTCCAGGCGGTCGGGAGGGAGCCGCCTGCCGATCGACCAGGGGGAAATGGGGGCCTGAGATGGCTTTTGCCATGCGTGTGCGCATACGGGACGTCGTTCGGTTGCGGGGCGCCTTACGACAGGGGTCCGCGCCCGGTGACGCCGAGTTCCGCGGGCGGGTGTGCAGCGAGCTCGCCGCCGATCTGCCGGACGAGGACCTGGGGGAGTATCTGAACGACGCGATCGACACGTACCGGATGGGGAGCAAGCCGCGGTGCGAGGAGGTCGAGTATCTGGAGATGGTGCGGGAGGCGATCGACCGGATCGAGGAGGGCGAGTGAGCCGTCGATGAGGCGGGGCCCGGGGCCGTGAGCCGCTGGTGAGGTGGGATCCGGCTCTGTGAACCGCCGACGAGTCGGGGTCCCGGGTCTGTGAACCGCCGACGAGTCGGGTCCTCGTTCATGGGCTGCCGGTGAGCCCGGACGCTAGTCCATGACCGCCGTGGCGTAGCCGAGGGCGACGGCCACGACGACGGTGAGGACGATCAGGGCGACAAGGGCGAGGCCCAGCAGCCCGGTCACGCCGGCGATCACCGCCCAGCCGGCCCGCGCCGCGCGCTGGGCCCGCTGGACCTCGCTGTGGTGGTCACTGTCGTCGTACCAGTCACGATCATGCATGGTGTGCTCCTGTCGAAGGTACGGCCTGGCCTCTCGGCCCGAGACGCCCTCGACGTCAGGATGGCCAGGGCTTCGGGTTCCTGACGGAAGAGGCTTTCGCCTGCTTCGGTGAGCGCGCGTCGGCGACCCCGAGGGGGGACGCCGTCCGCCGTTCGGCGCTCACGCCGTGATGTTCCGCCAGGCCGCCGGGATCGCCTCCGCCACGTCGTGGGCGCCGACCGGGGCGCCCTGTGCCGCGTAGCGGCCCGCCAGGCCGTGGAGGTACGCCGCCACGCTCGCCGCGTCCAGGGGGGTGAGGCCCGCGGCCAGGAGGGAGCCCGCCAGGCCGGAGAGGACGTCGCCGCTGCCGGCCGTGGCCAGCCAGGGGGTGCCGGTGGGGTTCACGCGGATCGGGGTGGTGTCGTCGGGGGTGGCGACGAGGGTGGTGGAGCCCTTGAGGAGGACCGTGGCGTCGTAGGCGCGGGCCAGGTCCCGTACGGCGGTGAGGCGGGATGCCTCGACCTCTTCGCGGGAGACGCCCAGGAGGGCCGCCGCCTCTCCGGCGTGGGGGGTCATCAGGGTGGGGGCCGTGCGGGCGCGGACCGTTTCGCGGTCGGCGAGGCGTAGGCCGTCGGCGTCCAGGAGAACGGGGACGTCGGTGGAGAGGGCCTCGGCGATCGGGGTCGCGTCGTCGCCCGCGCCGGGGCCCGCGACCCAGGCCTGCACCCTTCCCGCCTTCTTCGGGCCCTTGTCCGACACCAGGGTCTCCGGGAAGCGGGCGAGGACGGTTTCCCGTGCCGTGCCCACGTAGCGGATGGCTCCCGCGCCGCCGCGCAGGGCGCCCGCGACCGCGAGTACGGCGGCGCCGGGGTAGCGGGTCGAGCCCGCCGCGATGCCGACCACTCCTCGGCGGTACTTGTCGCTCTCCGGGGTCGGGCGGGGGAGGAGGGCGGCCACGTCGGCGTGCTGGAGAGACTCCAGGTCGGGGGTGGCGGGGAGGGTACTGCCGAGGCCGATGTCGATCAGGCGTACCGAGCCGGCGTACGCGCGGGCCGGGTCCACGAGCAGGCCCGGTTTGTGGGTGCCGAAGGTGACGGTGAGGTCGGCGTGGATGGCCGGGCCGTGTACTTCGCCGGTGTCGGGTTCGATGCCGCTGGGGAGGTCGACGGCTACGACGGTGGCGGGGGAGGCGGCCGTGAGGTCGGCCAGGTGGGCGGCTTCGGGGCGGAGGCCGCCCTTGCCGCCGATGCCGACGATGCCGTCCAGGATGAGGTCGGCCCTGGAGATGAGGTCCGCTGCGGTGGTGTGGGGGGTGGGGGTGGTCGTGGTACCGCCTGCTCGGAGGAGGGCCTTCAGGGCTTCGGGGTGGGTGCGGTCCGGGTTGAGCAGGACGGCCGTTACTCCTGCGCCGCGTTTGGCCAGGCGGGCGCCTGCGTAGAGGGTGTCGCCGCCGTTGTCGCCGCTGCCGGTGAGAAGGACGATGCGGCTGCCGTAGACGCGGGGGAGGGTGTCCGCGCAGGCCGCGGCCAGGCCCGCGGCCGCGCGTTGCATGAGGGCGCCGTCCGGTAGGCGGGCCATCAGGGTGCGTTCGGCTGTGCGGACGGTTTCTACGCGGTGGGCTGAGCGCATGGGGTGAGTCTGCCTTGCGGAGGGGCGGGTGTGCAGCCGGGTGGGGTGGGGTCAGCCCTCTGCTACCACCACCGCCGAGGCCACGCCCGCGTCGTGGCTCAGGGAGATGTGCCAGGACTTGACGCCCAGTTGGGCGGCGCGGGCCGCGACCGTGCCGGTTACTCGGAGGCGGGGTTGGCCGGAGTTCTCGACGTAGATCTCCGCGTCGGTCCAGTGGAGGCCGGCGGGGGCGCCCAGGGCCTTGGCCAGGGCCTCCTTGGCGGCGAAGCGGGCCGCCAGGGAGGCGATGCCTCGGCGTTCGCCGCTGGGGAGGAGGAGTTCGTTCGGGAGGAAGAGGCGCTCGGCCATGCTGGGGGTGCGTTCCAGGGAGGCGCGGAAGCGGTCGATCTCGGCGACGTCGATGCCGACTCCGATGATGGGCATGGGCTGCACCCTACGGGGCCCCCGACCAGGCTTCGGTCCCCGCCGACCGAAAGAGGCCCGGCCCCCGTCCGCTCGCCCCGCCCGGCCCCCGTCCGCTCGCCCGCCCCCTCCGCTACTCCACCGTCACCGACTTCGCCAAGTTCCTCGGCTGGTCCACCTCGTTGCCCCTCGCCGTCGCCAACTCGCACGCGAAGACCTGGAGGGGGACCGTGGCGACCAGCGGCTGCAGCAGGGTCGGGGTGGCCGGGATGCGGATCAGGTGGTCGGCGTACGGCACCACCGCCTCGTCGCCCTCCTCCGCGATGACGATCGTGCGGGCGCCCCTCGCGCGGATCTCCTGGATGTTGGAGACGATCTTGTCGTGGAGGACCGAGCGGCCACGGGGGGACGGGGCCACGACCACCACCGGGAGGCCCTCCTCGATCAGGGCGATCGGACCGTGCTTCAGCTCCCCCGCCGCGAAGCCCTCCGCGTGCATGTACGCCAACTCCTTGAGCTTCAGGGCGCCCTCCAACGCCACCGGGTAGCCGACGTGGCGGCCCAGGAACAGCACGGTGTTCTTGGTGGCGACAGTGCGCGCCAACTCCCGTACCGGCTCCATGGTTTTCAGTACGCGTTCGACCTGGCAGGAGATTCTGGAGAGGTCTCGGATCACCGCCTGGATCTCGTCGCCCCACTTCGTGCCGCGTACCTGGCCGAGGTACAACGCGACCAGATAGCAGGCCACCAGCTGGGTGAGGAACGCCTTCGTCGAGGCGACCGCGACCTCCGGGCCGGCGTGCGTGTACAGCACCGCGTCCGACTCTCGGGGGATCGTCGAGCCGTTGGTGTTGCAGATGGCGAGGACCTTGGAGCCCTGCTCGCGGGCGTGCCGGAGGGCCATCAGGGTGTCCATGGTCTCGCCGGACTGGGAGATGGCGATCACCAGGGTGTGCGGGTCGAGGATCGGGTCCCGGTAACGGAACTCGCTGGCCAGCTCCACCTCGCACGGGATACGCGTCCAGTGTTCGATGGCGTACTTGGCGATGAGCCCGGCATGGAACGCCGTACCGCACGCGACGATGACCACCTTGTCCAGCTCGCGCAGCTCCGAGGCGGAGATCCGGACCTCGTCGAGCGTCAGCGAGCCCGACGCGTCGATACGGCCCAGCAATGTGTCGGCGACCGCCTTGGGCTGCTCGGCGATCTCCTTGAGCATGAAGTAGTCATAGCCCCCCTTCTCGGCCGCCGAAGCGTCCCAGTCGACGTGGTACGAGCGCACGTCGGCGGGGCGGCCGTCGAAGGTCGTCACCGTCACGCCGTCCCGGCGCAGCTCCACCACCTGGTCCTGCCCCAGCTCGATCGCCGACCGCGTGTGGGCGATGAACGCGGCGACGTCCGAGGCGAGAAAGGCCTCGCCCTCGCCGACGCCCACCACGAGCGGGGAGTTCCGCCGGGCGCCCACGACCACGTCGGGCGCGTCCGCGTGCACCGCGACCAGCGTGAACGCGCCCTCCAGCCGACGGCACACCAGCCGCATCGCCTCCGCGAGGTCGTCGCACGACGAGAACTCCTCGGCGAGCAGATGGGCGACCACCTCGGTGTCCGTCTCGGAGGCCAGGTCGTGGCCGCGCTCGGTCAACTCGGCGCGGAGGACGGCGAAGTTCTCGATGATGCCGTTGTGGACGACGGCCACCCGGCCCGCGTTGTCCAGATGCGGGTGGGCGTTGGCGTCCGTGGGGGCGCCGTGGGTGGCCCAGCGGGTGTGGCCGATGCCGGTGGAGCCGGTGGGCAGCGGGCGGCCGACCAGCTCCTTCTCCAGATTGACCAGCTTCCCGGCCTTCTTGGTGGCGGCCAGGCCCCCGTCGGCCAGCACGGCCACGCCCGCCGAGTCGTACCCCCGGTACTCCAGCCGCTTCAGACCGGCCAGGACCACGTCGAGCGCGGACTTCGAGCCGACGTATCCCACGATTCCGCACATATCAACCCCTGTGTCGTTCCGGTGTGCCGGCTGCCGGTGTGATGGTCTGCGACTTGCCGTGTATCCAATGTGACTGTACGTGACAGTGCGGCACCAGGTGAGCCCTCATATCGGGTGACTTCCCCCGCGCATATCGGGTGACCGTACGCGCGGCGCATTCACGCGCGCGTGGGCGACACGTATCGCTGATCGCATGACAAGCCGACTGATGTTCCGTGCCGTCGCCGTGCAGATCGACACACCCGACCAGGTGCTGCCGCCGCTGGTGTACACGCCGAGCACCGAGGAGGAGGCGGTGGAGCCGATGGACGCGGTGGCCGGGACGTACGACCTCATCGAGTCCGTGCCGCTAGGCGAGGCCGAGGCCGTCGCGCGGGGCAAGGTCACCTGTACGACGCAGCTGACGTGGGTGCAGAAGGGGAAGAAGGTGGTGTTCGGGCCGGCCCCGATTCGAAGCGGGCGCACGGGTTACCCGACTCGGGGTGGATGGCACCGGATCTACTGGCGGCACAAGAACCACTGGTCGACGCTGTATCACCAGCCGATGCCGTACAGCCAGTTCTTCAGTGGGGGGCAGGCGTTCCACGCGGTGTACGGGTCCCTCTACACGGAGATCGGGTCCATGGGGTGTGTGAATCTGCGGGTGGCGGACGCTCGGGCGTTGTGGGAGGCCTTGAAGACGGGGGATCGGGTTTTCGTCTGGGGGAAGCGGGCGGGGCGATGATCCGGGTTCGGGGTGGCGGCTTCCCCGCGTGGCGGACGCGGGTTGTCCGGGGTGGCGGCTTTCGTGCGCGGCGGACATGGGTTGTCCGTGGGCGCTCGCGCCCACGCGGCGGAGCCGCGTATCGATACGGCCTCGCTCCCCTTCAGGGCGCGCCGGTGGGGTGCCCGTGCTCTCTGAGACACTGGCCGTGCCATGACTGAGAACGAACCCCTCCCGGCCGCGACCCTGCGGGCCCGTGCCGAGATCGATCTGGATGCCCTGCGGGCCAATGTGCGGACGTTGCGCGCGCTGGCGCCGGGTGCTGCCCTGATGGCCGTGGTCAAGTCGGACGCGTACGGCCATGGGGCGGTGCGGTGTGCGCGGGCGGCGGTCGAGGCGGGGGCCACCTGGCTGGGGACGGCCACGCCGGAGGAGGCGCTGGCGCTGCGGGCGGCGGGGCTGCCGGGGCGGATCATGTGCTGGCTCTGGACACCGGGCGGGCCCTGGCGGGAGGCCGTCGAGGCGGACCTCGACGTCTCCGTCAGCGATCTGTGGGCCCTGCGGGAGGTCACCGAGGCGGCGCGGCAGGCGGGCGTACGCGCGCGTGTGCAGCTCAAGGCCGACACCGGGCTCGGGCGCAGTGGCTGTCAGCCCGATGACTGGCCCGAGTTGGTCGCCGCGGCGCTGCGCGCGGAGGCCGACGGGGTCGTCGCCGTCACCGGGCTCTGGTCGCACTTCGCCTGCGCCGACGAGCCGGGGCACCCGTCCATCGGCGCCCAGCTCGCCCGCTTCCGCGAGATGGTCGCGTACGCCGAAGGGCAGGGCGTGCGCCCCGAGGTGCGGCACATCGCCAACTCGCCCGCCACCCTCACCCTCCCCGACTCCCACTTCGACCTCGTACGCACCGGGATCGCCGTCTACGGCATCTCGCCCAGCCCCGAGCTGGGCAGCTCCGCCGACCTCGGACTGCGCCCGGTGATGCGGCTCAGCGCCTCGCTGGCGCTGGTCAAGCATGTCTCCGGGGGCCATGGCGTCAGCTACGGGCACCACTACGTGACCCCGGGAGACACCACCCTCGGCCTGGTCCCCGTCGGCTACGCGGACGGCGTCCCCCGGCACGCCTCCGGCACCGGCCCCGTCCTGGTCGGCGGCAAGTGGCGGACCGTCGCCGGCCGGGTCGCCATGGACCAGTTCGTCGTCGACCTCGGCGGGGACGAACCCGCCGCGGGGGACGAGGTCGTGCTGTTCGGCACGGGCGACGCGGGCGAGCCGACCGCCGAGGACTGGGCGCAGGCGGCCGGAACCATCGGGTATGAGATCGTCACCCGGATCGGAACTCGCGTGCCGCGCGTCTACGTCCACACGGGTGAGTGAGCGGGCGACGGCACCCCATCCGTGAGTACGGATCACGGGCGGGGCACGAGTGCGCGATCACACACGCGTGAAGACGCCTGAAAGCGTGCATGCGCCTGAACGTGAAGACCTGAACACGAGTAAGTGAAAGACGAACCGGGCGGGTAACTCCGTACGGGTGCGCAGCGGCGGGAACGGAATGTCGGCGAAGAGGAGCGGTACGTGAGCGAAAGCAGCGCGGGGGCCGTGGAGGCCGTCGCGAGCGCGGCTGCCACGGCCGCCTCCGCCGATGGGATCTGGCGCCGGGCCGGAATCGCGGGGGCGGCGATAGGCGTCGTCGCCGCGGGCGCCGCCGCCGGGGTCGCCATAGAACGGCTCACGGTGGGGCGCGGCATGCGCAGGAAGGCCCGCCTCGCGCTCGACTCCACCGGCCCGTACGGCGCGCTGCGCGGCACCCCCGGCAAGGCGTACGCCGACGACGGCACCGAGCTGTACTACGAGGTCGACGACGTCGAGCCGGAGGGCGGACCGGCCGGCCGCAGGCGCCGGCTCTTCGGCCGCAAGGCGCCCGCCCCGGTGACCGTCGTCTTCAGCCACGGCTACTGCCTCAACCAGGACTCCTGGCACTTCCAGCGGGCCGCGCTGCGCGGTGTCGTACGGACCGTGCACTGGGACCAGCGCAGCCACGGCCGCTCCGGGCGCGGGGCGGGCCAGGTGCAGGACGGGACGCCGGTCTCCATCGACCAGCTCGGGCGCGATCTGAAGGCCGTCGTGGACGCGGCCGTGCCCGAGGGGCCCATCGTGCTGGTCGGGCACTCCATGGGCGGTATGACCGTCATGGCGCTGGCCGACAAGTACCCGGAGCTGATCAGGGAGCGGGTCGTCGCCGTCGCCCTCATCGGTACGTCGTCGGGGCGGCTCGGCGAGGTCAACTTCGGGTTGCCCGTCGCGGGCGTGAACGCCGTACGGCGGGTGCTGCCGGGCGTGCTCAGGGCGCTGGGGCAGCAGGCCGCGCTGGTGGAGCGGGGGCGGCGGGCGACCGCCGATCTGTTCGCCGGGATCATCAAGCGGTACTCGTTCGCGTCCCGGGACGTCGATCCGGCGGTGGCGCGGTTCGCCGAGCGGATGATCGAGGGCACGCCGATCGACGTGGTCGCCGAGTTCTATCCGGCGTTCACGGACCACGACAAGACCGAGGCGCTCGCGGCGTTCGCCGAGCTGCCGGTGCTCGTGCTGGCCGGGGTCAAGGATCTCGTCACGCCGAGTGAGCACAGCGAGGTCATCGCCGATCTGCTACCGGAAGCCGAACTGGTGCTCGTGCCGGACGCCGGGCATCTGGTGATGCTGGAGCACCCCGAGGTCGTCACGGACCGGCTCGCCGACCTGCTCACCCGCGCGGGTGCCGTGCCCGCGGGGGCTACCGTAAGTGGTTATGGAAGCGCCAGCAGCACCGCACGGCCCGGGTGAGCCCGCGCCGTCCCACGAGATCACCGTCCATTCCCCCGAGCAGATGTCGGAGTTGGGTCGCCGTCTGGCCAAATTGCTGCGGGCGGGCGACCTCGTGATGCTCAACGGCGAGCTGGGGGCCGGCAAGACGACCTTGGCCCGGGGGCTCGGGGAGGGGCTGGGTGTGCGGGGGGCCGTCACCTCGCCGACCTTTGTCATCGCCCGGGTGCATCCGTCCCTGGGGGACGGGCCGCCGCTCGTCCATGTCGACGCCTATCGCCTGGGGGGCGGGCTGGACGAGATGGAGGACCTCGATCTCGATGTCTCGCTGCCCGATTCGGTGATCGTGGTGGAGTGGGGCGAGGGGAAGGTCGAGGAGCTGACGGACGACCGGCTGAATGTCGTCATCCACCGGGCCGTCGGCGGTGCACCCCTCCGGGGGACGGCCCCCGGACTCCCGGAGACCGACGAGGTACGGCATGTCACGGTCACCGGGTTCGGGGAGCGGTGGGCCTCGGTGGAGCTGGGCGTGCTGTCGGCCTGAGCCAGGTTGCCCCTGGTCGTGTGTGGGTTCCGACAAGGTGTCGGCAACGTGTTGCGTCGGGCGTGTTCGGCGTGGTCACATGGTAACCAGTCCTTGGTTAGGTCTACCTAACTTGGTTCGCCGGTGGCACCAGGAGGCGTCCATGTCGGCAGCGGAACGTAAGCCCTCTGGAGTGGGCGGGGTGTCGATGCGGGACCTGTTGGCTTCGTGTGCGGCGGCGAAGGCCGTGTCCACGCCTCCGGCTCCGCCCGCCGCTCCACCGGTGAGGACCGAGGAGCGGCGCCCTGTGCGGAGACGGCGGCCCAAGGCCGCGTAGCGCTCCGGGAGGGGGATCGGTCGGGGTGGGCGCGCTGCGGGTCGGTGGGGGCTGGTCGGGGAGGATCCGCAGGTGTTCGAGCTCCCGGCTCCCGCGCCCCCAAGGGGCCGGCCGGCGCTTCCATGCGCCCCCTGCTCGACTGCGCTCCCTACTCGACCACGACCACCTTCGTGCCGATCCTCGCGAACTCCCACATCGCCTTGCCGTCCGCCCGCGCCTCGCGGATGCCACCCGTCTTGGTGGTGGGGTCGGGCCGGGGCGTGGAGCCGTCCACCGCCGCGCTGAAGCCGATGGGGACGCCGTCGACCGCGGCGAAGCGGACCACGTGTTCGATGGGGGTGCCGTCGGAGCCGGTGACGGCGGCCGAACGGGAGGTGACGGTGTACGTCGCGGGGGTGGGGTCGACCGTGCTGGGGGTGACCTCGAAAGTGCGGGTGATCTTCTCGTTGGCGCCGACCAGCCAGACGCGGTCCTCGTCGAGGGAGTAGACGACGCGTTCGCCGGTGCCGGAGTTCTCGGGGACGGCCTCGGTCTCGTCCTTCTTCCCCTCGGTGGGTGCCTTGGACTTCTTGGCTGCCGGGGACTCGGAGGCGGACGGCTTGCCCAGGTCGTCCGGCACGTTCGCCGATGCCTGGTAGGTGAGGAAACCGACTGCGGCGACGGCCGCCGCGGTGAGCCCGGCCACGAATCCCGAGCTGCTACTGGCCACCTTGTGTGCCCACCTCTCGTACCCACGTACGCCCTTGATGTACGTCTGTGCTGTGACGGTAGCAGCAGCCGACCGGTCCCCCCGGTCGGCCGTGGCCCGGTCCAAAGCGCCGTAGGCTGTTTGCGTGCTCTTGCTCGCTCTGGATACCGCCACCCCAGCCGTCACCGTCGCGCTGCACGACGGGACGGACGTCGTCGCCGCGTCGAGTCAGGTGGACGCGCGTCGGCACGGGGAACTGCTGCTGCCCGCCGTCGACCGGGTCCTCGCCGAGGCGGGCACCCGCCTCGACGCCGTCACCGGGATCGTCGTGGGCATCGGGCCCGGACCGTACACCGGGCTGCGTGTCGGGCTGATGACCGCCGACACCTTCGGGCTCGCCCTCGGCGTCCCCGTCCATGGACTGTGCACGCTCGACGGGCTCGCGTACGCGTCCGACGTCGAGGGTCCCTTCGTCGTGGCGACCGACGCCCGACGGAAGGAGGTCTACTGGGCGAAGTACGACGGTCCTCGTGCGCGGGTGACGGAGCCGGCCGTCGATCGGCCGGGTGACATCGCCGACGTGGTGAGCGGGCTGCCTGCCGTGGGGGCCGGAGCCCTGCTCTATCCCGATACGTTCGTGGACGCCCGTGGACCCGAACACGTCTCCGCCGCCGCCCTCGCCTCCCTGGCCGCCGAGCGGCTCGCCGCGGGTGAGGAACTGCCGGCGCCCCGGCCGCTGTATCTGCGCCGGCCCGACGCGCAGGTGCCCAAGAACTACAAGGTGGTCACCCCCAAGTGACGACCGCGGTGCTGCGCGAGATGCGCTGGTGGGACATCGAGCCCGTACTGGAGCTGGAGAAGGACCTCTTCCCGGAGGACGCCTGGTCCCGGGGCATGTTCTGGTCCGACCTCGCCCATGCGCGCGGGCCGGAGGCGACCCGGCGGTACGTCGTGGCCGAGGACCCCGCGAGCGGGCGGATCGTCGGATACGGGGGACTGGCCGCCGCCGGGGACGTCGCCGACATACAGACCATCGCCGTCGCCCGCGACCACTGGGGCACCGGCCTCGGCGCGCTGCTGCTGACCGAGCTGCTGCGGGCCGCCACCTCCTTCGAGTGCGCCCAGGTCATGCTCGAATGCCGGGTCGACAACATCCGCGCGCAGAAGCTGTACGAACGCTTCGGCTTCGAGGCGATCGGCTTCCGCCGCGGCTACTACCAACCGGGGAACGTCGACGCCCTCGTGATGCGCCTCGACACCGCGTCCGACGGCGGCGTCGCCGCCGGGCCGTCATCCGTACAAGGAACCGAGATCAATGACTGACGAGCCCCTGGTCCTGGGCATTGAGACCTCCTGCGACGAGACCGGCGTCGGCATCGTCCGAGGGACGACACTGCTCGCGGACGCCGTCGCCTCCAGCGTCGACGAGCACGCCCGCTTCGGCGGCGTCGTGCCCGAGGTCGCCTCCCGTGCCCACCTGGAGGCGATGGTCCCGACCGTCGACCGGGCACTGAAGGAGGCGGGGGTGAGAGCCAAGGACCTCGACGGCATCGCCGTCACCGCCGGTCCCGGTCTCGCCGGTGCCCTGCTCGTGGGTGTCTCCGCGGCCAAGGCGTACGCGTACGCCCTCGGCAAGCCCCTCTACGGCGTCAACCACCTCGCCTCGCACATCTGTGTGGACCAGCTGGAGCACGGGGCGTTGCCGGAGCCGACGATGGCGCTGCTGGTGTCCGGTGGGCACTCGTCGTTGCTGCTCTCGACCGACATCACCTCCGATGTACGCCCCCTGGGGGCCACCATCGACGACGCGGCGGGCGAGGCCTTCGACAAGATCGCGCGCGTGCTGGATCTGGGGTTCCCGGGCGGGCCGGTCATCGACCGGTACGCGAGGGAGGGAGACCCGAACGCGATCGCGTTCCCGCGCGGTCTGACCGGGCCCCGCGATCCCGTCTACGACTTCTCCTTCTCCGGGCTGAAGACCGCCGTGGCGCGCTGGATCGAGGCCAAGCGGGCGGCGGGGGAGGAGGTGCCGGTGCGTGATGTGGCGGCCTCCTTCCAGGAGGCGGTCGTGGACGTACTGACCCGCAAGGCGGTGCGGGCCTGCAAGGACGAGGGCGTGGACCACCTGATGATCGGCGGGGGCGTCGCCGCCAACTCCCGGCTGCGGGCGCTCGCACAGGAGCGGTGCGAGGCGGCCGGCATCCGGCTCCGGGTGCCGCGGCCCAAGCTGTGCACGGACAACGGGGCGATGGTCGCCGCGCTCGGCGCCGAGATGGTCGCCCGGGGGCGCGCCGCCTCGGACTGGGACCTGTCGGCGGACTCCTCACTGCCGGTCACGGATCCGCATGTGCCGGGGACGGCCAACGGGGTTGAGCATCTGCACGGGCAGAGGGGCGGCCACGACCACGTGCACGAGATGGCGAAGGACAACCTGTACTCATGACCGTCGCCCTGATGTGGGAGGCCCGCGCCGTCGAGGGACGCGGCGCCGAACTCCTCGCCTGGGCCCGGGCGCAGGAGCTGCCCGACAGCGGGCGGCTCCTGCGCCGGGAGACGTTCCGGGCGCCCCAGGACCGAGTGCTGGTCGTCACGTGGTGGAACGCGGCGTACGACGCCGAGTTGCCCGAACTGCCGGAGCCGGGCGGTGAGTTGGTCAGCCGGGCGGTGCATCGGTGGCGGTTCGAGTCGGTGGGCGAGGGCTGACCGGCGTGTAGTAGTACTCCGCCGGGTCCCTTCCCTGCCGCCCGAGCCACAGCAGCGCTCGGTTCTCGAACTCCCAGCGGGCGGCGACCAGACCGAGGCTCGTCCAGTCCAGCGCCACCCACAGCAGGCCCAGGATCGGATAGGGCTCCCAGAAGAGGGACAGGGGCAGCACGAGGGCCATGAGGACGAGAGGGCGGACGGCGAACGGGCTCCGGGGGCGATGGAACACCCCCCAGTGGTCCGTGGACCAGGTGCCGTAGGGGACCGGCCGGGGAAGCGCCTCGTCGAAGTACCGTGCCGTGCTGAAGAACCTGAGCCGGGTTCCCCGCAGACGGAGCCACAGAGCCTGGACCGCGACGATGAGGGAGACGGTGCGCCACCACCAGTCGGGCAGCCCCGCGTTCCCGCGGACGGCGAGAAAGACCCCCATCGCGCAGACCACGGCGATCCACGCCGGGACAGCCGCCCTGAACTCGTGATTGATGTACCGGATCACCGCACCCCCCGTGCTCCCCGGTGCCGGATCACTCCACGTCCGACACCTCCGTCTCACAGCGCAGCCGACGGTCGGGCCCCAACTCCCTTACCGGTCCTGTGAGGTTCAGCCGGGCCGTGTGCCGTACGTCCGTGCTGGATACGGCCAACCGTAGTTCCAGCGCGCCCGGTTCGACCACCCTTCGGGCGGATCGGTCGGTGAAGGCCGAAAGGTCCGTATGGAAGTGGAAGGTGACCCGACGGGCCTCGCCCGGCTCCAACTCCAGCCGCTGATAGCCGATCAGGCGGACATCCGGGCGGGTGACAGAGGCGACCGGGTCGTGCAGGTACAACTGGACGACCTCGGCGCCCGCGCGGTCGCCCGTGTTGCGGACCGTCAGTGAGACGTCGTACGTGCCGTCCGTGGGGATCTCCGACGGCTCGTCCCCGCCGGTGAAGTCCTCCCACGCGAACTTCGTGTACGACAGACCATGGCCGAACGGGTACAGCGGCGTCGGATCGAGGTTGCTGGCGGTGCCGACCAGGCCGAGGGGCGGCTGGAGGTAGGTCCAGGGCTGGCCGCCGGGGCGGTGCGGGACGCTGACGGGCAGACGGGCCGAGGGGGAGACGCGGCCCGACAGCACTCCCGCCACCGCCGGGCCGCCCTCCTCCCCGGGGAAGAACGCCTGGACCACCCCGGCCAGCTGACCGTTCCAGCGGCCGAGCGCGTACGGGCGGCCGGTGAGCAGGACCAGCACCACCGGGGTGCCCGTGGCCGCCAGCGCGTCCAGCAGCTTCGCCTGGACGCCGGGGAGCCGTAGGTCCTCCGCGTCGCAGCCCTCGCCGGAGGTGCCCCGGCCGAAGAGGCCGGCGCGGTCGCCGAGCACCGCCACGCAGACATCCGCCTCCGTCGCCCGCGCGACCGCCTCCGGGAAGCCGCCGGTGTCGTCGCCGTCGACGTCGCAGCCGGGGGCGTGGGTGATCTTCGCGTCGGGGAGTTCGGTGCGGAGGGACCGCAGGACCGTGGGGATCTCGATGCCCGACGGGGTGCCGGGGTGGGCCGGGAGGACGTGGGAGGGGAAGGAGTAGCAGCCCAGCATGGCCAGCGGGTCGTCGGCGCGGGGACCCACCACCGCGATCCTGATGTCCGGGGCGAGGGGTAGTACGTCGTCGGGGTTGTCCAGGAGCACCACCGACTCCTCGGCCAGGCGCCGGGCCAGGGCGCGGTTCGCCGGGGGATCCAGGTCGACCGTGGCCGTGGCGGGCTCCGGAGCCCAGTCCTCGTCCAGCATGCCCAGCTCGCACTTCTGGAGCAGGACCCGGCGGGCGGCCCGGTCCACCAGGGACTCGGGGATCTCACCGGCGCGCACGGCCGTCACCAGGGCCTCGCCGTAGCAGCGCAGGGTCGGCAGTTCCACGTCGATGCCCGCCGCCAGGGCCGCGTGGGCGGCCTCCGCACGGCTCCCGGCGACGCGGTGGTTGGTCTCCAGGAAGCCGACGCCGAAGTAGTCGGAGACGACCGTGCCGGTGAACTTCCATTGCTCGCGCAGGAGTTCGGTGAGGAGGCGCGGGTCCGCCGAGACCGGGACGCCGTCCGTCTCGGTGTAGGCCGCCATCACCGAGCGGGCGCCGCCCTCCCGCAACGCCATCTCGAACGGCGGCAGGGTCACGTCCGCGAACTCCCGCACCCCCGCTCGTACGGGCGCGTGGTTGCGGGCGCCGACGGACGAGGCATACCCGGCGAAGTGCTTCAGCGTGGCCACGATCCCGGCTGACTCAAGGCCCCGGACGTACGCCGAGCCGATCGTGCCCACCAGGTACGGGTCCTCGCCCATCGTCTCCTCGACCCGTCCCCAGCGCGGGTCGCGGACCACGTCCAGGACGGGGGCCAGTCCCTGGTGCACACCGACCGAGGCCATGTCGTGGCCGATGCGCCGGGCCATCTCCTCCACGAGGGGCGGGTCGAAGGACGCGCCCCAGGCGAGGGGGACCGGGTACGCGGTCGCACGCCAGGTCGTGAAGCCGGCCAGGCACTCCTCGTGGGCCACGGCCGGGATGCCGAAACGGTTCGCGGCCATGATGCGGCGCTGGGCGCGGGCCAGTGCCTGCGCGCCCAGCGCCGGGTCGACGGGGGCCGTGCCGAAGGCCCGGGTGAGCTGGCCCAGGCCCCGGGTGATCAGCTCGTCGAAGTCGAACGACTCCGTCATGCCCTGCTCGTCGGGGGCGATGTCCTCGCCGTTCGAGTCGTTCTTCACCCACACGCCGTACAGCTGGGCGGTCTTCTCCTCCAGGGTCATCCTGGAGAGCAGGTCCTCGACCCGGTCGGCGGCGGGCAGGGCGCGGTCACGCCAAGGGGTGGTCATGAAACTCCTGTCGGGGTCGGTGAGTTTCAGCGGCTTGGGTGCGTTGCGGGAGCCGGTTGCGCCACTTCGGAAGCCATGGCCGGTCACTTGCCGCCCACGCCCATCAGACCGCCCACCAGCGCCCGGCGTGCCACCAGGTACACCGCGAAGATGGGGATGCCGGAGAGGACGACCGAGGCGAGCAGGGCGGGGATGTTGACGCCGAACTGGCTGACGTAGTTGAAGAGGCCGAGGGTGAGGACGCGTGGGCCGTCGGACTGGGTGAAGATCAGCGGGAAGAGGAAGCCGTTCCAGGCCTGCAGCGCGGAGTAGATGACGACCGTGCTGATGCCGCCCTTGGCCAGCGGGATCGTCAGCTGGAACAGCATCCGCAGCGGTGAGGCGCCGTCCAGGGCCATCGCCTCGTACAGGTCCTCCGACACGTCCCGCAGGGTGCCGACCAGGACCAGCACCGAGACCGGCATCGCGAAGGCGGCCGTCGGGAGGATGACGGCGAGCAGGGTGTCGTAGAGGTCGAGTTTCGCGATCAGCAAATACAACGGGACGACGACCGCCTGGGCCGGGATCGCCACGCCCAGGAGGAACAGGCGGAAAGCGGCAGTGGACCAGCGGTCGCGGGTGCGGACCGCGACGTAGGCGAGGGGGATCGAGAGGGCCAGGACGATGCCGACGACCGCGATCGCCACGATCACCGTGTTGCCGAGCAGATGGCCGAAGCCGCTGTTCAGGACGGTGTTGTAGTTGTCGAGAGTCGGGTCGGCGGGCGGGCGCAGGGGGTTGCCGGTGAGGGCCTTGTCGGCGCCGGTGAGGGAGGCCGACAGCATCGCGTAGATGGGGATCAGGACGACGATCAGCCAGAGGAAGGCGCCGAGGCCCGCCACCGGGTTGGCCCGCCTCGTCCAGTGGCGTGGGCGTCGGGCGGCCGGGGCCTGCCGGTGCTCCGCGGGCCCCCGGGTCCGCGTCGGGCGCGGCAACGTATCGTGTGACACTCCGTCACATCCCTTCGCGGGTGCTGCGCATGGCGCCGAAGCCCGTCAGCCGGACCAGCACGAGCGAGAGGCCCGTCGCGGCGAGGACCAGGAAGGTGGCGATGGCGCTCGCGTAGCCGAAGTCGTACGTCTTGAAGCCCGCCTCGTACATCAGGTACGGCAGGATCGCGGTGTCCGTGCCGGGGCCGCCCTTGGTGAGGATCAGGACGGTCTCGAAGTACGTCAGCGAGCCGACGACGATCAGGACCGTGGACGTGGTGATCGTGTGCCGCAACTGCGGGAGTGTGATCGAGAAGAACTGGCGGTAGCGGCCCGCGCCGTCGATGGCGGCGGCCTGGTAGAGCACCTCCGGGATCTGACGGGCCCCGCCCTGGTAGATCAGGGTGTGGAAGGGGATGAACTGCCAGCCGCCGACGAAGACGATCGCCAGGAACGCGCCGCTCTGCGAGCCCAGGGTGTCCTTCTGGATGATGCCGAAGTTCGGGTCGAGGAGGGCGTAGAACAGGATCGCGATGGCGGTGGAGGAGAGCAGGAACGGGACGAAGAAGATCGCGGAGAGGACCGCCCGGTTGCGCTGGCGCCCCGCCGCCCACACACCGAGCAGCAGCGCCACGATGGTCTGGAAGGCCCAGCTGGCGATGGTCAGGACGACGGTCAGCCCCAGGGACTGGGTGAGGCGGGGGTCGTCGAGGAGCTTGCGCCAGTTCTCCAGCCCGACCGGCCGCGGGTCGCCGAGGCCGTCCCAGCTGGTGAAGGAGAGGTAGAGGGCGAGGGCCATCGGGACGACGGCGAAGAAGGTGAAGAAGAGGACGCCGGGCAGGGCCCAGGCGGCGTGCGGGCGGCCGACCCGGCTCGCCTTCCGCGGGGCGCCGGGCGGGGCCTTCTCGACCGTCGCGGTCACTTCAACCCCTTGCACGCCGCCACGAACTCGCTCGGCGAGGACTGCCCCGCGAACAGCTTGCCTATCTCCGTGTGCATCTTGGTGCCCAGCGCGTCGCCGAGCGCCTGGTCCCAGGAGAGGGTGAAGGCGGGGGCCTGCTGGACCATGTCGTACTGGAACTTCGCGTACTCCGGGTTGGGCGCGGAGGAGAGCAGATCGGCCGCGTTCGAGGTGGTCGGGACATCGCCGTTGTCGATGAGGGCCTGGGCGTACGCCTTCGACGCGCACTCCTTGAGGAAGCCGATCGCCAGGTCCTTGTTCTTCGTACGGCTGTTGATGGACCAGTAGTTGGTGGGGTTGCCGACGACGTCGCGGACGTCGCCCGTGCCGCCCTCGACACTCGGGAAGGCGGCCCAGCCCAGGTTCTTCTTGGCGAAGTCCGGGAACTTGCCGAGCTGTGTGGAGTACTCCCAGGAGCCCATCAGATGCATGGCCGCCTTGCCGCGCGCGAAGACCGCGGGGGCGCCGCCGTTGACGTACGACACCGAGGTGAACTTGGAGCCGAAGGCGCCGTCGTCGATGAGTTCCTTGACCAGCTCGGCGGCCCTGAGGACGGCCGGGTCGCCCCAGCCCTCGGCGTCGCCGTCCTGGATGCGCTTGAAGACCCCGGGGCCGCCGATGCGGTCGACCAGGTACTCCAGCCACATCAGGTCCGGCCAGATGTCGGAGCCGCCGAGCGCGAACGGGGTGATCTTCGCCCTCTTCAGCTTGGCGTTGATGTCCAGCAACTGGTCCCAGGTGGTGGGTGGCTGGAGCTTGTGCTCGGCGAAGACGGTCTTGTTGTAGAAGAGGATCACCGGCTGCATACCGCGCATCGGGATGCCGTAGTGGCGGCCCTTGAGGTCGCCGGCGGCGAGCACCGAGGGCAGGAAGCCGTTCTTGAGGACCGGGTCGCCCTCGATGATGTCGGTGAGGTCGACGAGCTTGCCGGCCTCCTCGTACGCCTTGATGGAGCCGCCGCCCCAGTTGAAGAAGACGTCCGGGGCGCTCGGGGAGCCCATGGCCGTGCGGAGCTTGGGGGAGTAGTCGGAGCCGGGGACCTTCTGCAGCTTGACGGTGCCGCCGGCCTTCTTCGCCGCGGCCGACTTGTTGAAGCGGTCCACAGCGGCCTGCTGGACCTTCACCGCGTCGTCGCCGTACACGAACGCGGTGACCGTCTTGCCGTCGCCGCCCGCGGAACTTCCGGAGCCGCAGGCGGTGAGGCCGGTGGTTCCGGCGGTGAGCAGCGAGGTGGCGCCGGCGCCGAGCACCCAGCGTCTGCTGAACGTCCGGCCTCTGTTCGACTCCATGACAGCACCTCTCACGAACGTTTCGGGCGAGTGAGTACGGGCCTTGCGGATGAGCGAGTACGGGTATCGCTGATGAGCTGGTCGAGGCGAATGTTTCGGCTGTTTCCTCGAACGTTCCGGGAACGTATGGCCGTCGAAAGGGTTCGTCAAGGGGGCGCGCAGGGATACGATCCCGCCCATGAAGCCCGCGAAGTCCGAAGAAACCCAGACAAGAGCGCGTGCGTCGCAGTCCACGCAGACCGCGACGCTGGCCGAGATCGCCCGGCAGGCCGGGGTCTCGGCTCCGACTGTTTCGAAGGTGCTCAACGGTCGCGCGGACGTCGCGCCGGCGACCCGCACACGGGTCGAGGAGCTGCTGCGCGAGTACGGCTACCGGCGCCGGCGCGCCGAGGCGACCCGCTCCCCGCTCATCGACCTGGTCTTCCACGAGCTGGAGAGCGCCTGGGCGATGGAGGTCATCCGGGGCGTCGAGAACGTGGCCCGGGAGGAGGGGCTGAGCGTCGTGCTCTCCGAGAGCGCGGGCCGGCTCACCCCCGGCCGCACCTGGGCCGACCAGGTCGCCGCCCGCCGCCCGCACGGGGTCGTCCTCGTGCTGTCCGGGCTCGACGAGTCCCAGCGCGCGCTGCTGACCAGCCGCTCCATCCCGTTCGTGGTGATGGACCCGGCGGGCGACCCCGGAGACGACGTGCCCTCGATCGGTGCCACCAACTGGCAGGGCGGGCTGGCCGCCACCCGGCATCTGATCGAGCTCGGCCACCGGCGCATCGGCGCCATCAGCGGCCCCTCGCGGATGATCTGCAGCCGCGCCCGCGTGGACGGCTACCGCGCCGCGCTGGAGACCGCCGGGCTGCCGGTCGACCAGAGCCTGATCAGGGCCGGCGACTTCCACCACGAGACCGGATACCGGCTGGGCCTGGAACTCCTGCGCCACCCCGACCGCCCGACGGCCGTCTTCGCCGGCAACGACCTCCAGGCGCTCGGCCTGTACGAGGCCGCCCGCGAACTGGGGCTGCGCATCCCCGAGGACGTGAGCGTGGTCGGGTTCGACGATCTGCCGGTCGCCCGGTGGGTGGGGCCGCCGCTGACGACCGTACGACAGCCGCTGATGGAGATGGCCGAGGCGGCGGCCCGGCTCGTGCTCGACCTGGGGCGCCAGGAGGGGGCGTCGTCGGCGACGCGGGTGGAGCTGGCGACGAGCTTGGTGGTGCGGAGCAGTACGGGGGTGCCTCCGGCGGTTTAGGGGAGTCGTGCCGCTGTATCGGGGTTGGCCGTGCCGCTGTATCGAGGGTTTGCCGTGCCGCTGTATCAGGGGTTGGCCGTGGCGCTGCATTGACGGGTGTTCCGTGTATTGACGCGTGTTCCGTCGCCCCCCACACTGCTCCGAAGCCAATCGGTTGCACGGCCGAAACTTTCGGAGGCACCCGCAATGAGATCTCTGAGAAAAGGCTTATCGCTCACTTCCCTGCTGACCGGCGTCGTCGCGCTCGGTGCCCTGCTCGTCGCGGCTCCCGCCGCCCACGCGGCCGATCCGCCGCTGCGGGATCTCGCCGCGGCCAAGGGCAAGGCCATCGGCACCGCGGTGACCGGCTCCAAGCTCACCGGCACCTACGGCGAGATCGCGGGCCGGGAGTTCAACTGGCTCACCCCCGGCAACGCCATGAAGTGGGGCTCCGTCGAGCCCACCCGGGGCAACTTCAACTGGACCGAGGCCGACCAGATCGTCGCCTTCGCCGAGGCCCACGACCAGGACGTACGCGGCCACACCCTCGTCTGGCACAGCCAGAACCCGAGCTGGCTGACGAACGGCACCTGGACGTCCGCCCAGCTCGGCCAGCTCATGACCGACCACATCGCGCTCGAAGTCGGCCGCTACAAGGGGCGCCTGGCCGCCTGGGACGTGGTCAACGAACCCTTCAACGAGGACGGCACCTACCGCCAGACCCTCTGGTACAACGGCCTCGGCGCCGACTACATCGCCCAGGCCCTCACCGCCGCCCGCGCCGCCGACCCGGCCGCCAAGCTCTACATCAACGACTACAACGTCGAGGGCGTCAACGCGAAGAGCACCGCCCTGTACAACCTGGTCAGGGACCTCAAGGCGCGCGGCGTCCCGATCGACGGGGTGGGACTCCAGGCCCATCTGATCCTCGGCCAAGTGCCGTCGACCTTGCAGCAGAACATCCAGCGCTTCGCCGACCTGGGTGTGGACGTCGCCATCACGGAACTCGACATCCGTATGCAACTCCCGGCCACCGAGGCGAAGCTGGCCCAGCAGCGCACCGAGTACGAGACCGTGGTGAAGGCGTGCGTGGCGGTGACCCGCTGCACCGGCGTCACGGTCTGGGGCTTCACCGACTCCGACTCCTGGATCCCGGACACCTTCCCGGGGCAGGGCGCGGCGACCCCGTACGACGAGAACTACGCGCCGAAACCCGCGTACTACGGCATCGTGACCGCGCTCGGCGGCACGGTGACCGAACCGCCGGTCCCGGACGGCTGCACGGCCGCGTACCGCGTGGCGAGCCAGTGGAACACCGGCTTCACCGGCAACGTCACGATCAGTTGCTCCGGCGCCTCCCTCTCCTCCTGGCGCGTCAACTGGACGTTCGGCGCGGGCCAGCAGATCAGTCAGGCCTGGAACGCGACCTGCACCCAGAGCGGCGCGACCGTCAGCTGCGTCAACGCCTCCTGGAACGGCAGCGTGTCGAACGGCGGTTCGGTGACCTTCGGCTTCAACGCGTCCTGGAGCGGGAGCAATCCGGTGCCGACGGTGACGTTGGGCTGAGAAAGCTGAGAATTTCCGAAGGAAAGGCGACGGGTGGTTCCTCCTCGTAATAATTCGGACGTACGTTCCTGTGTGTGACTGGTGAAGAAGACGAGTACGAGGACGACAACGGGGGCGCGGACAGACGGCCGCAACGGCTGGAGCAACGGCTGGGCCGGCGGTCGCGGTGGTTGAAGATCGCCGGGTGCACGCTCGCCGGCGTCCTCGTACTCGGCGCGGGTGGGGCGGGCTGGGCGTTCTGGCAGCTCAACGGCAACATCAAGAGCGTCGACATCAACAGCGCGCTCGGCGACGACCGCCCCGCGAAGACCCCGTCGACGGCATCGCCCTCGGCGTCGGCCGACACCGAGCCGTTGCCGAGCGGCGCGTTGAACATCCTGGTCCTCGGCTCGGACTCCCGCAGCGGCGAGGAGAACGCCGAACTCGGCGGCGGCGAGGACTCCGGCGCCCGCTCCGACACGGCGATGGTCGTCCACATCGACGAGGGCCGCACCGAGGCGACGGTGGTCAGCATCCCCCGCGACACTCTGGTCACCCGTCCGTCCTGCCCCCTGGAGTCGGGCGGTTCGACGTCGGTGGCGTACAACGCGATGTTCAACAGCGCGTACGCGGTGGGCGGGCCGGTGTGCGCGGTGAAGACCGTCGAGTCGATGACGAACGTCCGCATGGACCACTACATCGAGATCGACTTCTCGGGCTTCGCGAAGCTGGTCGACGCCCTCGGCGGCGTCACGGTCACCACGGACGAGGACATCGACGACGAGGACAGCCATCTGGAGCTGAAGGCCGGCACCCACCATCTGGACGGCGAACAGGCCCTGGCCCTCGCCCGCACCCGCCACGGCATAGGCGACGGCAGCGACCTCGGCCGAATAGGCCTTCAGCAGAAGCTGGTGAAGGCGTTGCTGGACCAGATCGCGTCCACGAATCTGCCGACCGATCCCACCAAGCTCTACGAGGTCGCCGACGCGATCACCGGCAGCCTCACCACCGACACCGGCCTGGACTCCCTCACCGAACTGATGACCTTCGCCGAAAGCCTGAAGGGCCTGTCGTCGGACGACACCGAGACCGTGACGATGCCGGTGGTCACGGCCCCGTACGACCGCAACCGCGTGGTGGCGGACGAACCGGAGGCGAGCGAGCTGTGGGCGTCGCTGAAGGGGTGAGAAAAAACTTCGGGGAACTTCGGTCGCTCGTGTCGATCCCGGTGGCTCCCGTTCGACGCGAGGGTGAGAGGCAGGGAGAAGCCCTGCCGACCGTAGCGACATCGAACGAAGACGAAGAAGACGAGAACGAGGGAGTCATCATGCCGCGCTATCTGTCGATGGTCAGGATCGACGAGCAGACCGCACCCCCCGAGGGGCCGAGCCCCGAGCTGATGCAGCGGATGGGGGATCTGCTGGAGGAGATCACCAAGGCGGGGGTCATGCTCGACACCGGTGGGCTGATGCCGAGTGCGCAGGGGAAGAGGGTGCGCTGGGAGGGCGGCGAGCTGTCGGTCACCGACGGGCCGTTCACCGAGACGAAGGAGGTCGTGGGCGGCTACGCGCTCATGCAGTGCAAGGACATGGCCGAGGCGATCGAGTGGACCAAGCGGTTCCTGAAGGTGCACGAGGAGTACTGGACGGTGACGTGTGAGGTGCGGGAGATCCAGGAGGCCTGACGGCCTCGGGGGCTGACGCTCCTGTTCGCTGGTCCGAAGCCCCGTACGGGTGTCTGATGGTGGGCTGTGACCCCACAGCCCACCGCCCCCGGCACCGCCCCGCCCGGCCCAGACCCCGCCGACGCCGGCCTCACGGACTCCGGCCCCACCGGCGCCGGCCCAGGCCCCGCCGACTCCGGCCCCGCCGACGCCGGCACCGGCTCCGTTGACGCCGGCCTCGCCGACTCCGGCGCCGTCGGGAGTCCGGTCGGCTTTGCTGGTGTCGCTGTTGAGACCGTCTTCCGGATGGAGGCGCCCCGGATCATCGCCGGGGTCGCGCGGATCGTGCGGGACGTCGGTATCGCGGAGGAGTTGGCGCAGGACGCGCTGGTCGCGGCGTTGGAGCAGTGGCCGCGGGACGGGGTCCCGGACAATCCGGGGGCCTGGCTGACGGCCACGGCCAAGCACCGCGCGGTCGACCTCGTACGACGCCGGGAACGGTATGCGCGCAAGCTGGCGGAGGTCGGCCGGGACCTGGAGGCGAACCCGCACCACCTGGACGAGCCGTCCGACCCCGACGACATCGACGACGGCCTGCTCCGTCTCGTCTTCACCGCCTGCCACCCGGTGCTCTCCGCCGAGGCCCGGATCGCCCTCACCCTCCGCCTCCTCGGCGGTCTGACGACGACCGAGATCGCCCGCGCCTTCCTCGCCCCGGAGACGACGGTCGCCCAGCGCATCGTCCGCGCCAAACGGACCCTGGCCGCGAAGAACGTCCCCTTCGAGGTGCCCTACGGCCCCGACCGCGAGGCTCGGCTGGGCTCCGTACTGGAGGTCATCTACCTCATCTTCAACGAGGGCTACGCGGCCACCGCCGGCGACGACCTGCTGCGCCCCGCCCTGTGCGAGGACGCCCTCCGCCTCGCGCGCGTGCTGGCCCAGCTGATGCCCAAGGAACCCGAGGCGCATGGCCTGGTGGCGCTGCTGGAGCTGCAGGAGTCACGTTCCGCCGCCCGCACCGGCCCGTCCGGCGAGCCCGTCCTCCTCAAGGACCAGGACCGCCGCCGCTGGAACCGCCTCCTCATCGCCCGGGGCTTCACCGCGCTCGCCCGCGCCACCGCCCTCGCCCCGGGCACCCCGGGCCCGTACGCCCTCCAGGCCGCCATCGCCGCCTGCCACGCCCAGGCGTACACGTACGAGGAGACCGACTGGCCGAAGATCGCCACCCTCTACGCCCTTCTCGCCGCCCGCTCCCCGTCCCCCGTCGTCGAACTCAACCGCGCGGTCGCCGTCTCGATGGCCGACGGTCCCGGCCCCGCCCTGGAGATCGTCGACCGCCTCACCACCGAACCCGCCCTGCGTGACTATCACTTGCTGCCGAGCGTCCGAGGGGACCTGCTCCAGCGGTTGGGGCGTACGACGGAGGCCCGGGCCGAGTTCGAACGCGCGGCGGCGCTGGCGCGCAACGAGCGGGAGCGGGGGATGCTGCGGGAGCGTGCGGAGTCGGTCGGGGGCGACTGAACTCGTTCGGCGGCTACCGGACCGGGTGCCCGATCAGCATCGTCGGGGCTCCCGCGACGCGGGTCAGGAAGACCGTCGCCGAGTTGGGGCCCTGGGGCTTGACCTTCCTGCGGAGTTCCTCCGGTTCGACGGCCGACCCCCGCTTCTTCACCGTCAGGACCCCCACCTCCCGCTCCCTCAGCAGGGCCTTCAGCTTCTTGACGTTGAAGGGCAGCCGGTCGGTGATCTCGTAGGCGGTGGCGTACGGGGTGACGTGGTGCTCGTCGGCGGTGATGTACGCGATCGTGGGGTCGATCAGCCCGCCGTCCAGGTCCGCGGCGACCTCGGCGACCAGATGGGCGCGGATGACGGCGCCGTCGGGCTCGTACAGATAGCGCCCCACGGGCCGCACCGAGGGGTCGGGCAGCATGGTGTCGGGCGAGGCCCGGATGCCCGCCTCCGAGGGGAGCAGCATCGCCCGCCGTGCCCCCGGCGTCCCGTTCGGCCGGAACCACAGCACGGCCTCCTTCACGTCTCCGCCGTCCGAGATCCACTCGGCCTCGGCCTCGGCGGGGATCGCCTCGTGCGGGATGCCGGGCGCGATCTTCAGCACGCCGAGCGGTGCCTCGAGCGCGGCGGACACGGCCCAGGACAGGGGCGGGGAGTACGCCTCCGGGTCGAAGATCCGGCCGCGCTTGGAGGAGCGCCGGGCCGGGTCGACGAACACGGCGTCGTACCCGGCCGTGTCCACCTCCGTGACGTCCGCCTCGCGCACCTCGATCAGATCGGCGAGGCCGAGCGCGTCGGCGTTGGCGCGGGCCACCGCCGCGGTCAGCGGATCGCGGTCGACGGCCAGGACACGGATCCCGGCGCGCGCGAACGCGATCGCGTCACCGCCGATCCCGCAGCACAGGTCGGCGACGGAGCGTACGCCCAGCGCGTGGAGGCACTCGGCCCGGTACGTCGCCACACTCGCCCGCGTCGACTGTTCGACCCCGTTCGGCGTGAAGAACATCCGCTCCGCGTCCGCCGCCCCGAACTTCGCCACCGCCCGCTGCCGCAGCTGCGCCTGCGTCATCGCCGCCGTGACGAGTTCCGCCGGGTACGCGCGCCGCAACCGGGTCGCCACGGCCAACTCCCGCGCCGGTTCGGTACCGCGCACCTCGTCGAGCAGGGCGCGGCCCTCGGGGGTGAGCAGAGGGGCGAGGAAGGCGTCGGGGTCGAGGTCGTTCACGGGGCCATTGTCGGCCAGGGGGAGGGGGCGTGGGACGGCGAGGGGTGGGTGCGGGCGGCAGCCGACGGCAGCGGGCGCGACAGGCGGCGGTCGAGCGGTGCCTGCCGGTCGGGTGGCGTGTGCGCCGGTCGGGGGATGGTGCGGGGTCGTTGGCGGTGTCGGGGCGGTGGGGAGGGGGTGTGCTGCGAGGATGCGGCGCCATGCAACTAGTACGACAAAATGACGAAAAGGGTGTGGGTGGGGCCAACTGGTCGAATACCCGGAGGGGGAGCGGCGCCCTCCGAGGAGGCGCCGCCGTACTCGCCGTCGCGGCCATCGTGTCGGGGTGCGCCGGGGGAGACTCGGAGGGTGAGCCCAGCGGCTCCCGGAAACGCGGGACGGCTTCCCCGGTCCACGGCCAACCCGGTCGGCAGCGCCTTGTCGCCCCCGCCGCGCGCGCCCTCGGCGCGTACGCCGCGAAACTGCGCCGTGCGCACGCCGCGCGGGTCGCCGCCGCGAAGCGCTGGAGGCTGGCCGAGCCGCCGTTGACCCCGCCCGCGCCTCCGGAGAGGAAGCCGCTCCTCAGGACCCGTAAGGGCTTCGAGGTCGACGACCATGTCGAGGACGGACTGCCGCCCGTCTTCACCACCGTTCCGACCCGCCACAAGGTCGTCTTCCTCACCATCGACGACGGCGCCGAGAAGGACCCCGCCTTCCTGCGCATGATGAGCGAACTGAGGATCCCGTACACCGCGTTCCTCAGCGACTACCTGATCAAGGGGGACTACGGCTACTTCGCACACATGCGGGACCGAGGTGTCGTACTCGACAACCACACCCTCAACCACCGCTACATGCCCGCCCTCTCCTACGAAGCCCAGAAGCGCGAGATCTGCGGCATGCAGGACGTGATCGAGAAGCGGTACGGCGAACGGCCCACGCTCTTCCGGCCGCCGTACGGCAGCTACGACAGGCACACCCTGCGCGCCGCCAAGGCCTGCGGCGTCAAAGCCGTCCCCCTGTGGAACGAGGAGGTCTTCGTCGACCGCTGGGAGTACCGCGAAGGGGACCGCGAACTCCGCCCCGGCGACATCGTCCTCAGCCACTTCCGCGGCCGGAAGCACTGGAAGGGCACCATGCCCGACATGATCCGCCGGTTCCTGAACCATGTGACCGCCGAGGGGTACGCGGTGGCACGGCTGGAGGACTACCTGTGAGGGGGCGCGGGGGGCGTACGCGGTGCGGGGCGCGTACGGCGAGTGGAGTGCGTTGGGGGCGTGCGGTGCCTACAGTGCGCGCGGTCCTTACGGTGCGCGCGGGGCGTACGGCGCGAAGGGTGCGCCCAGGTGGGGTAC
>NZ_AEJC01000093.1 GCF_000317595.1 Streptomyces ipomoeae 91-03
CTTGATTGTTGGGTTCGAACTGGTCATTCGTAAGATCAGCGGGACCCAGGGGCTCTGGGTATGGCTGTCATGGCGGCGCCGTGAGATGGCTGGAAAGGCTTGGCCGCCCGGAGCCCCGCGACGACTCGACCGCCAATTGGGAGATGCGACTCGATCGCTGCGTAGGGCAACGTCGGCGAGGTCGTCTGCTGGGCTGTGAACGCGCGACGAGCTGGCGGAGGTGACCGTGCCCCGGATATGGGCCGGAGTGGACATCGGCAAGGAACATCACCACTGCGTGGTGATCAACAGTGACGGCGAACGGCTGCTGTCCCGCCGGGTCCTGAACGACGAGTCGGCCCTGCTGGAACTGATCGGGGACGTCCTGGCCCTCGACGAAGACGTGCTGTGGGCCGTCGACCTCAACCACGGTGGCGCCGCCCTGCTGATCGGACTGCTGCTCGGCCACAGCCAGCCGATGGTCTACATCACCGGCCTGACCGTGCACCGCGCATCGGCCTCTTACCGGGGCGAGGGCAAGACGGACGCCAAAGACGCCTTCGTCATCGCCGGCCAAGCCCGCATGCGCCGTGACCTGGGCCTGCTGCGGCCTGGCGACGAGATCGCCGTCGACCTGCGCACCCTGACCACCCGCCGCACCGACCTCGTCTGTGACCGCACCCGGCAGATCAACCGGCTCCGTGCCCAACTCCTGGAGATCTTCCCCGCGTTGGAGCGGGCGCTGGACCTGACCAACAAGGGTCCGGTCTTGCTGCTGACGGGTTACCAGACCCCGGCGGCGATCCGCCGCGCAGGCGTGAAGCGCATCGAGGCGTGGCTGAAAAACCGCAAGGTCCGCGGAGCTGCCGCACTGGCCAAAGCGGCTGTGGAGGCTGCCGAGGCCCAGCACACGGCCCTGCCCGGCGAGCAGCTGGCCGCCGCCATGGTGGTGCGCCTCTCGAAGGGGGTGATGGCCCTCGATGAGGAGATCGCAGAACTCGAAGCCCTGATCGAGGCCCGGTTTCGCGAGCACCCGCACGCCGAAGTGATCGTGAGCCTGCCCGGGATGGGCAAGCTGATGGGCGCTGTGTTCCTCGCCGTGACCGGTGGCGACATGGACGCCTTCGGCAGCGCCGACCGGCTCGCCGGCTACGCCGGCCTGGCCCCGGCCCCACGCGACTCCGGCCGCGTCAGCGGCAACCTCCGCCGACCACGCCGCTTCCACCGCGGCCTGCTCAACGCGATGTACCTGTCGGCCCTGTCGAGCCTGAAGAGCTGCCCGGCCTCGAAGGCGTACTACCAACGCAAACGCGCCGAGGGGAAAGGCCACAAGCACGCGCTGCTGGCGCTCGCGCGCCGTCGCGTCAACGTCTTGTGGGCCATGATCCGCGACGAGCGTGCTACCAAGCCACACCACCTG
>NZ_AEJC01000094.1 GCF_000317595.1 Streptomyces ipomoeae 91-03
CCCGCGGTCGACGGTGCGCCTCAGCAGTGGGCGCCGCGCTCGGCCGCCGTCATCTTGGTGTCCTTGAAGTTGACGTAGCCGTTCCTGGGGTTGCTGGAGTTGTAGCCGGACGACTCGTAGTTGTTGACGTACCAGATGTAGTGGCCGTAGTAGCGCTTGCCGAAGTGGATCTCGTACCAGCCCTTGGCCTTCTGCTTGGACGTGCCGCGCTCGATCCAACCCTTGGAGCCGGACGGGATGTTGATCGTGTGGCTCTCGGTGTCGGTGTGCGACGTGGTCCAGTCGTGCCGGTAGCTGACCTCGACGGAGGCCTCGTAGACCTCCCAGAACTTGACGCCGACGGTGACCGCGACGCCGACCGAGTTGGTCGTGGCGGTCGTGTCCGACCAGTCGATCCTCTTCTGGTTGGTCTGGGACCCGCAGTTGTACGCGGTGGCGCCGACCTGGTGGCGCGGGCCGGTGTACTCCGAGTAGCTCTGCGGGTGGAACTCGCAGAGGTCGGCCCAGCTGCAGGCGTTCAGGAGTTCCTTGGTGGTGGGGCTGCTGGCGGCCATGGCCTGGGGAGCGGCCAGGAGCGAGGCGCCCAGGGTGAGGGCGGAGACGGTTCCGGCTGCGCGGAGGAAGCGGTTGGCGGAGCTGTTGTTACGGCGCACGAATTGCATCGATAACTCCACGAGGGGGGTTGGGTGCCGGCGGAAGGGGGTCCGTCCGGCGACTGGCATAACTATCGAGGCGGGTTCCGGAATGGTCAACAGGATTCCAGGATTTGCTGAAATTAAATCCGCGTAAACGCCTCTTAATTTCGCACGGAAAATGCCGAACGGCACCGCCGGAATTCGGGAAATGCCGAATCCTGACGGCGCTCGGGCGAAGCGCTGTCCTGGTGATGTCGAGCCGTTCGGGGGTCCACTCTGGAGGGCGTGGGGTTGTTGATCCATGCAGGTCAGAGGGGTAAACAACTCGACCGAGGGGGCTACCGTCGCGTAACCCCGACGAACGGGACAGCCGCGTACGGGTTGGGGTCCGGCAACCGGTAAGCAGCCGGTAATCGGCGACCGCTTCAGTGACGTCCGCCGCGCTTGTCCTGCGGACGCCGCGAACGGGAGCTGCCCGGGTCTTCCTTGTCCGGGCGTCCACCGGCTTCCTCGTCCGAGCCTCTGGAGGCCTTTTCGGAGACCGGCCGGTCCTGTTTCTCCGGTGCGGGACGGGTCTTTTTCGTCTTCTTCCCGGACGGCGTGCTGCGGGGCGGTGCCTGTGCCGGGTCCGGAGCGGTCTTCGGGGTCGGAGCGGCGGTGCGGGCCGCGCTCATTCCGGGGGTGGGCTCGGCGACGGCGTCCGCCTCCACGGCCGTGTCCACCTCCGCCTCCGCGCCCGCCTCCATCTCCGCGCCCGCGCCCGCGTCGGACGGGTCGCAGACGCGGCGGAAGGGCACGTCCGGGAGATAGGCGCGCCACTCGGAGGCGCTCAGGGTCGTTCCCGTACGGGCACAGAGGCGGGCCGCGACGCGGGCGGGGTCGATGACGTACCTCTGCACGGGGACGTGACCGCTGCCCGCGTGGACGTGACCTCCGTCCGCGCTGAAGGCGAGGGAGTCGATGGCCTCGCCCGGGGTGCTGAGGCTGCCGCCGAGGGGCTTCCGTGTGGGTACGTCCCAGAGGCGCAGGTCGCCGGAGCCGTAACCGACCGCGAGGGTACGGCCGTCGGGGCTGAAGGCCAGGGCGGTGATCCGGGCGCAGTGGGCGCAGCCGGGCGTGGCGGGAATCGCGGGAAGGACGGCTTCCCGGTGCCGGTTCGTGCCGCCGCCCCACAGCGTGACCGTGCCGAAGGCCCCGCCGGTCGCCAGATGGGTGCCGTCGGCGCTCAGGGCGAGGACGCCCGAGCCGTCCCCCTCGTCCGGCGGCACCTCGGCGTCCAGGCCGAAGGGCAGCGCCGTCCGGCGGCCGGTGAAACCGGCGGACAGGGACTCCTTCAGGGCTGCGGCGAGGGCGTCCGGCCCCGCCGTCACCGTCCCGCTTCCGGTGTCCCACACCTGTCCGGTGAGCGATCCGGTGGGCGTGGCCAGGGAGACCAGGAGGCGGCGGCCCTTCGGGGTGAGCGCGATCGAGCGGACGACGGGTGGGGTCGCGGACGCGGACGGGGCGCCGAGGGCGAGTGCGGACATCGTGCGGCGGCGCGGCACGTCCCAGACGACGAACCGGGCGAGGGACGCGGCGAGGGACGGTGCGTCGGACAGGGTGTCGGACGCGGAGTCGGACGCGGAGTCGGACAGGGCGTCGGACGGTGCGGTGACGCCGTAGGCGAGAGCGCTGCCATCGGGGCTGAAGGCCATCAGGGGACGACCCAACGCCCCTTCCGGCATGGGCAGTTCGGCGACGAGGCGGTCGTCGCGGGTGTCGCGCAGGCGGACGCGGTAGCCGTCGGCGGACCGTTCGGCGGTGGCCAGGAGGCGGCCGTCCGGACTGAGCAGCGCGTCGTCGAGCGGCCGGTCGCGCCACCGGGAGGTGAGGGGGGCCGAGACGTCGAGGGAGTGGACCGTGCCGCCGGCCAGGTAACGCAGTGTCGGGCTGTCGGGGTCCCAGGCGAGGGCGGTGACCGGTCCGTCGGCCAGGGCGTGGCGGAACACCGGCGCGTCCGGTGCCGAGATCCGCCACACCGTCGTCTCGTCGGGGCCCGCCGCCAGGAAGGACCCGTCCGGCGTGAAGGCGAGGTGCCGGACTTCCGGGACCGTGAGGGCGGCGAGTCGCTGCCCCGAGGTGGTGTCCCAGACACGTATCCCGGTGTCCGACACGGCGGCGAGCCGCGTACCGCCCCGGTCGAAGACCAAGGCCGTGGACGAGCAGTCCGGTGTCCGCGCCCTCCGCCAGGCTCCGCGCAGCGCACGGTGGCTGACGGTGTCCCACACCGCGAGCGGCCTGCCCGGCCGGCAGACGGCCACCAGCCGGTCGTCGGCACTGGAGACCGGGTACGCGGCTACGGCCGAGTACGTGGCTCGGGTCGCATACGAGCCGTCCGCCGCGTACATGCCATCCGTCGGCTGCCCGGCACGCGGCGAACGCGCGGTACCGGCCGCCGTCGCCGCCGTCTCGAACAGCAGCCTGCCGTCCGCGAGGGCGCGCACCTGCGCCGTCGGGCGCTTGCCGGAGCCGCGTACGACATAGCTGTTCCCACCCGCGCCGAAGCCGAGGACGGGGCCGGCCGTCGTACGCCGACCGGTGGCCGTGCGGTCGTCGGCCGCCGTACGGTCATCGGCCGCCGTGCCGTCGTCGGCCACCGTCCGGTCCTCAACCGTCGTACCGTCATCGGCCGCCGTACGGTCATCGGCCACGTCGTCCCGCTTCACGGGCAGATGCCACAAGATCTGGTCGCCGTCACCGGCGAGGGCCAGCGCCCCCCGTCCGGGCTGACCGCCGTGACCGGTACGTCCGGCAGCGGGCCGGAACCGGTCCGGCGGTGTGTGTCCACGTCCCAGGCCGACCAGCGGCCACCGCCCACCGTGAGCAGGGTGCGGCCGGAGTCGGTGAGGAAGACGCGGCCCTCCCCGCCCTGGACCGGGCCGGTGAAGACGTCGAGTTCGGGTTCGGCGAGGGCGGTGAGGAGGGCCGCGCGGCTCTCGGCGGTCGGGGCGAGCCGCCAGGCGGCGACGCTGAGGAGGGCGCCGGTGCGGGGGTCGGTCGCCCGGGCGCGGCCGGCGAGGGCGGCGGCCTCACGGGCGGCGGCCCGGGTGCGTGCCATGTCGGCCGCGCGATGCTCCTGCCAGGCGACGTGCCCGGTGACCAGCGCTCCCGCCACCACGCAGGAGAGGGCGACGGTCAGGCGCCGCAACCGGCTGCGCATACGGCCGGCCGTCCAGCGCTCCATGGAGTGGGCGACGCGGGAGGCGCTGAGGAAGGCCCGTTCGCGGCCGGTGAGGTCGTCGTCGTTGCGGCCCCGGCCGAACAGCACGTCGGCGACGGCGAGTCGGGCACCTCGGTACAGGATGCCGGGGTCACGGCCGTGCTCCTGCCAGTCACGGGCGGCCTCGCTGAGGTGGCGGTGCTCGCGCATCCGCTCCCGGTGCTCCTCGATCCACCGCTGCAGCCGGGGCCAGCCGGTGATGAGGGCCTCGTGGGCGAGTTCGACGTTCTCCTCGTCGAGGGTCACGAGGCGGGCGCGGACCAGCCGTTCGAGGACGACGGGCACCTCGGGGTCCAGCCACTCCCGGAGATCGGCGCGCCGGAGCGGGCGGCGGGTGTCGGGGGTGCCCTCACCGGGGTTGATCAGCGCCAGCAGGAGCCGCCGGGCGGCCTCGGCCTGGCCGTCGGAGAGCCCCCCGTACACGTGCTCGGCCGCCGCGGCGATCGCTCCGTGGACGCCGCCCGCCTCCTCGTACGCGGCCAGGGTCAGCACCCCGCTGCGCCGGCGCCGCCAGGTCTCGCGCAGGGCGTGGGAGAGCATCGGCAGGGCGCAGGGCTGGTCGACGACCTCCTCGACCAGTCGCGCGGTCAGTTCCCGCTCCACGCGCAGGCCCGCGGCGTGGCGGGTCCGACGACCGCTTCCCGCAGTTCGGTCCGGTTCATCGGCCGGACCGTCAGCGCGGTGTGGCGTAACTCCTCGGCGAGACCGGGGTGTTCGGCGCACCGGTCGGAGAAGGTGCCGCCCACGGCGATGACCACGCGCAGTCCGCCGGCGGGGTCCTTGGCGGTCAGCAGCTGTTCGACGAACCGCCACCGGTCGGAGCGGTCGCGGCAGAGCGTGAAGATCTCCTCGAACTGGTCGACCACCACGAGGCGTTCCCGCCCGTCGTGTCGCGGTGTCAGGAGCGGGCCGTGGGTGGCGGCGGGCCGAGCCCCCGGCGTGATCAGCCGGATCTCCGGTTCGCAGTGCGCCTCGCGCGCCAGGGTCTGCAGCCGGGGTATCAGTCCCGCCCGCAGGAGCGAGGACTTCCCGCTGCCGGAGGCGCCGAGCACCACCACGAACCGGTGCTCCCGCACCAGCCCCACCACCTCCTCGGTCAGCCGTTCCCGGCCGAAGAAGAGGTCCTGGTCACCCGACTCGAACCGGGCCAGCCCCTGGTACGGCGACTCGCCCTCCTGCCCGGCACGCGCCGTCGTCTCCTTGGCCACCGCCTTCAACCGGTCGGCCCAGACGTCCGGATCCGCCCCGCACACCTGCGCGTAGGCACGCACCACCGCGACCGACGGCAGCCGTTCACCCGAGGCGGCCCGCGACAGGGCGGTCACCGAGAGCCGGGCCCGCTGGGCCATCGAGCGGTAGGACGGGGAGCCGGCCTCCTGGCGTAGCGATCGCAATTCGTGGGCGAACCGCTGCACGGGACCGGCGTCGGGGTCCAGCGGTCGCTCGGGACGCCCCACTACGACGCCGCCTTCCGTGCGTCGCAGGAGGACAGACAGCTTCTCGGACTCACTGGCAATCGCTTTCACAAACGGTCAGTGGACGGCCGGGGCCAAGGTGCCGGTGAGTATGTCATGACCGCTTGAGACTTAAAAAGAAGAACCAGCCGGTAACTACGGCGTGCGCACGCCCTTCCCGAAGTCACGGCATCGCCGGCTCCGGGTTGCCGTAGTAGGCGTCGGGGCCGTGCTTGCGGGTGTAGTGGCGGTTCAGGAGGTGGGGAGGGGGCGGGGCCGACGGGGACAGGGACATGGTGTGGAGGGCGATGTCGGCGACGGCCTCGCAGAGGATCGCGTGTTCCAGGGACTTGCGGGCGGTGGCGCCCCAGGTGAACGGGCCGTGCCCCGCGACGGGGGCGGCGGGGACCTCGACGGCCCGCCGGTCGTCGCCGTCGAGGAGGTCCACGATGACGTGGCCGGTGTTGTACTCGTAGTCCTTCGCGCACTCCTCCTCGGTGAGGTCGCGGGTGACGGGTATGGGCCCGTTGAAGGTGTCGGCGTGGGTGGTGCCGAGGACGGGGATGTCCCGGTGCGCCTGGGCGAAGGCCACGGCGTGCGTGGAGTGGGTGTGGGTCACGCCGCCGACGGACGGGAACGCCAGGTACAGGCAGCGGTGGGTCTCGGTGTCGGTGGAGGGCCGCAGGTCGCCCTCCACCACCGCGCCGTCGGACAGGCGTACCGTCACCAGGTCGTCGATCGTCAGGACCTCGTACGGGACTCCGGACGGCTTGATGACGAACACACCGGCCTCCCGGTCGACCCCGCTGACGTTTCCCCAGGTCAGGGTCGCCAGGCCCACCTGGGGGATGGCGAGGTTCGCCTCCAGTACCTCACGGCGCAGGCTCTCCCGGACAGTTGTGGTCATGGTCGGTTCCTTGTCTCAGAGGGCCTGGGCGAGGCGGTGGTAGGCCGCGTTCCAGCGGATCTCCTTGGCGAGTCGGTCGGAGGTCGTGTTCTCGTCGATCGTCAGCAGCTCCACGCCTGCCATGGCCGCGAAGTCCGTGAGCGTTTCGAGGTCCACCGCCGAGCTGAGCACCGTGTGGTGCGGGGCGCCCGCGAGCAGCCAGCTCTCGGCCGACTCCGCCAGCGAGGGGCGCGGCTTCCACACGGCCCTGGCCACCGGCAGGTGGGGCAGCGGCTGGCTCGGGGCCATGACGTCCACGGCGTTCGCGGTCAGCCGGAAGCGGTCGCCGAGGTCGGAGAGGCCGACGACGACGGCGGGGCCCTCGGCCGCGTCGAAGACCAGACGGACCGGGTCCTCGCGGCCGCCGATGGACAGGGGGTGGATCTCGCAGCGGGGGCGGTCGGCCGCCACCGAGGGGCAGACCTCCAGCATGTGGGCGCCGAGGACGCGCGGAGTGCCCGGGCCGAGGTGGTAGGTGTAGTCCTCCATGAAGCTGGTGCCGCCGGGACGTCCGGCGCCCATGACCTTCATCGTGCGCAGCAGGGCCGATGTCTTCCAGTCGCCTTCCCCGCCGAACCCGTACCCGTCGGCCATCAGCCGCTGCACGGCGATTCCGGGGAGCTGGCGCAGTCCGCCGAGGTCCTCGAAGTTGGTGGTGAAGGCGGTGAAGCCGCCCTCGGTGAGGAAGCCGCGCAGACCCAGCTCCAGACGGGCCGCGTACAGCAGCGAGTCGTGGCGGATGCCGCCCGGGCGCAGGGCCGGGACCACGTCGTACGACTCGACGTACTCGGCGGCGAGTTCGGCGGCCTCCTTGTCCTCGACCGCGTCGACCACGGCCACCAGGTCGTTGACGGCGTAGGTGTTGACCGAGTCGCCGGTCCACTGCCAGGTCACGATGTTGCCCAGCGAGGTCAGCATCAGGCTGTGTCCCAGCAGGCCGACCTTCCCCAGGCCGAGCGCGTGGCTGAGGGAGTTCACCGGGCCGAAGGTGGGGCTGTACAGGAAGCCCCACATCAGCGCGCCGATCACCGCGGGCACGGCGTACGGCATGAACAGCGTCATCCGGAAGACCTTGGCGAGCCGGCTGCTGACCTCGTCGATGATGAGGGCGCCGAGCAGCGCGAGCCCCAGCATGACCGGGATCTGCACCAGGCCGAAGACGATCACGCGGCGCACGCCGGACAGGAAGTGCGGGTCGGTGAAGGTCTGCTTGTAGTTGGTGAACCAGCTGAAGTGGTCACCGCCGACCAGGGTGGAGGTCCTCAGGCTCAGCCAGAAGGCGTACACCAGCGGGGCCACCAGGAAGGCCAGGAAGAGCAGACCGAACGGGGTGACCAGCAGCAGGCCCATGGCCTTGTGGCGGGTACGGCCGCTCAGCCGTCCCGTGCGCCGGCCCGCCTTCCGGCCGGCGGCCTGGGCGCCACCGCCCTGCGGGGTCGGCCGGGGCAGGGGCACGGCGGCCGTGGGTCCCTGCTGTCGAAGCAGGCTCATCACTTCTCCTTGCGCGTCTTGCGGGGCCCCCGCCGACGGCGGGCGTACGACGCTCGGGCGTCGGCGGGGGCGGTGGGGGCCGGAGGGAATCGGCCGGTTACTCGCTGACCTTGAATCCCTGCTTGGTCGCGTAGGAGGTCACCTGCTGCTGGACGTTGTCGGAGACGGACGACCAGGAGGTCTGACCCTGGAGGGCCTTGCCCACCTCACTGGTGTCGGTGTTGTAGGCGTAGTCCTGGAACGGGCTCCAGTCGAAGCTCCCGATGCCGTTCGCGGCGGGCACGAACACCTCGTTGATCTGCTGGCCGCCGAAGAAGTCGTACTTCTTGGTCTTGAAGTACTCGCCGTTGAGGATCGGCTTGGACAGCGGGAAGAGGTAGGCCTGGTCGATGCCGATCTTCCAGGCGGCCTCCGAGGTGCCGAACAGCTCCCTGGCGACCTCGGTGGCCTCCTTCGGGTGCTTGGTCTGCGAGGTCACCGAGAAGCTCGAACCGCCCCAGTCGCCCTGGTCGCTGCCGCCCGCCGTCCACTGCGGCAGCGGAGCGACGCGCCACTTGCCCGCGGTCTTCTTGGCGACGCTGGAGAGTTGACTTGCTCCTCGGGCTGAAGCCCGAGGATTCTGGCCTTCCGTTCCGTTGCTGTGCCGCTACGCGGCACGGGCTTGGGTCGGGAATCCGTGGCTTCCTGCTTCGTCGCGCTGTGCCGGGACGAGTCCTGGTCTCACCTGCGCTCCACAGGCTGTCACCGCCAGTCCGGCGGCCGTTTTGACGTTCTTCGCGGCGTTGTGGTCCCGGTCATGGACCGCACCGCAGGCGGCACAGGTCCAGGTCCGGATGTGCAAGGGCTTGGGGCCGTCCTGGGCCCCGCACCGCGAGCAGACCTGGCTGGTCGGTGTGAACCGGCCGATCTTCACCAGGGTCCGCCCGTACCGAGCCGCTTTGTATTCCAGCATGTGTACGAACTGCGACCAGCCCGCATCATGCACACTCTTCGCCAGCTTGGTGCGCGCCAGTCCTTTGACCGCCAGGTCCTCCACGGCGATCCCTTGGTTGTCGGAGATCAGCTGAGTGGAGAGCTGGTGGTGGAACTCACGGCGGGCGTCCGTCACTTGTGCGTGGGCGCGGGCGACCTTGAGTCGCGCCTTCTCGCGGTTGCTGGATCCCTTCTGTTTGCGGGACAGCTCGCGCTGGGCCTTCTTCAGCTTCTTCTCCGCGCGGCGCAGGAACCTGGGGGAGTCGATCTTCGTGCCGTCGGAGAGGACGGCGAAGTGCGTCAGCCCAAGGCCGATGCCGACTGTCCGGTCACTGGCGGGCATCCGGGCGGCGTCGGCGGCCGGGTCGGTGTCGATGACGAACGAGGCGAAGAACCTTCCGGCCGCGTCCTTGATGACGGTGACCGAGGTCGGGGTGGCGGGCAGGGTGCGGGACCACTTCACCTTCACCGGACCGATCTTCGGCAGGTTCAGCCGGCCGCTGTCGGTGAGGTGCCAGCGGGCGTTGGCGGTGAACCGGATCGACTGCCGGGCATCTTTACGGGACTTGAAGCGGGGCGGGCCGGTCTTGGGGCCCTTGCGGGTGCCCTTGAGGGAGGCGAAGAAGTTCCGGTACGCGGTCTCCGCGTCGCGCAGGGACTGCTGCAGGACGACCGCGGAGACCTCGCCCAGCCAGGACCGGGCCTCGGTCAGTTTCGCCTGGGTGATCAGCTTCTTCGACAGCTCACCGGCCTTAAGGCGTCTCCTCCCGCCGACTGCGCAAGGAGTTCCCCGACCTGGTACGCCACTACTGGCGGGCGAACAAGTTGTGGTCGGGCTCCTACTTCGCCGGGACCGTCGGCGGCGCCCCGCTCACCGTGGTCAAGCAGTACATCGAGCGGCAGAACCGCCCGGCGTGAAGCCCTGCCCGGCCCTGGTGACGCTACGCGCCACCAGCCGTATCCGGCTCCGCCGGACCCGAAACCGCGACGCTCCGCGTCGCACCATCAGATTCGCTTCACCCCCGGCGTGAACGCCGGAGCACTGCGAATAAGTCCCGGTAGCTGAAGTGGCGCTTGCCCCAGCGGACGGTGAAGGTGCGGTCGCCGCTGCCGGAGTTGTACGTGACCAGCGCGGTGGAGCCGTCGGGGTTGGCCACGATGCTGGTGATCACCGGCAGATAGAAGCCGACCCGGAAGACGGTGCGGAAGCGGCGGATGCCGCGGTCGAGGGCGACCGCCGCGGCGAGCCCGGTGGCCAGTGTCAGGGGCAGGGCCACCAGGACGAAGACGCCCGTGTTGCGCAGGGCGGTGAAGAACTGCGGATCCTGGAAGAGCCGTACGTAGTTGTCGAAACCGACGAACGACACGTTCAGCGGGGTGCGCAGGTCGGCGCTCTTGGTGTCGGTCAGGCTCATCAGTGTCGACCAGACGACCGACAGCAGCATGAAGGCGAGGAACAGGGCGAGGAACGGGGCGGCGAGGACCCACGCGGCGCGGGCCTGGCGGCCCCGCGCGGTGCGCCGCGTCGAGGAGGTGCGGCGCACCGCCGGCTGCTTGCCGGCAACAACAAGGCATGGGCACGCTTGTGGCAGTCGAGCATCTCGATCCCCGGTGATACCGCCATGACCGCCCAGATCCGCGCGTCCATGTTCTACCTGCTCGCGAGCACGCGCGCCGGTGTCGACTGGAGCGTCAGCCCGGCCGGACTGTCCTCGGACGGCTACGGTGGTCACGTGTTCTGGGACATGGAGACCTGGATGTACCCGGCCCTGCTCGCCCAGTACCCGGACATCGCACTCGGCGCGAACACCTACCGGCAGAAACTGCTGCCCGCCGCCAGGGCCGCCGCGAAGGAACTGTCCACTCCCGCCCACCCGATCAAGGGCGCGAAGTTCCCGTGGCAGAGCGCGCTGACCGGCAAGGAGGAGACCCCGCCGCCCTGGAACGAGGGCAACACCGAGATCCACATCAACTCCGACATCGCCCTGGCGCAGTGGCAGTACTACCAGGCGAGCGGCGACAAGCAGTGGCTGCGGGACAAGGCGTGGCCGGTACTGAAGGACATCGCCGACTACTGGGCCACGCGCGCCGAGCCCGACCCGGCCGGCGGATACGACATCAACGACGTCATGGGCCCGGACGAGTACCACGACTACGTCGACAACAGCGTGACCACCAACGCCGGCGCACAGGCATCGCTGCGTATCGCCGTCCGCGCCGCCCGCATCCTCGGCCGGCCCGCCGACCCGGAATGGAGCAAGGTGGCCGACGGCCTGAAGATCCCGGTGGACACGACTCTCAACATCCACCCCGAGTTCGAGGGCTACAACGGGCAGACCGTCAAGCAGGCCGATGTCACCCTGCTGCAATACCCCTGGGCTGTCCCGATGCCGGCCGGCCTGGCCCAGAACGACCTCGACTACTACCAGGCGCGCACCGACCCGAACGGCCCGTCCATGACGGACGCGATCGCCACCATCGCCGGCGCGGCCCTCGGATCACCGGGCTGCCAGGTCTACACCTACATGCGGCGCAGCGCGGAGCCGTACCAGGCCGCACCGTTCAACCAGTGGTACGAGACCCGCAACGGCGGAGCCTTCAACTTCACCACCGGCCAGGGAGGCTACCTGCAGGAGTTCCTCTACGGCTTCACCGGCATGCGCTGGGGAACCGACGCGATCACCATCGACCCCTTCCTGCCGCCGCAACTGCCGGGCGTGGACATCACCCGGGTGAAATGGCAGGGCCGCACGTTCGACCTGTCGGTCGGCCGGCGGACAACGAAGCTGACCCTGCGGTCCGGCCCGCCACTCCCCGTGCGGGTCGGCATCGGCAGCGACAGTGTGCGCGAGGTCAAGCCCGGCACGGCGCTGCAGGTGCCGACGCGGCACCCGGCAGGCGACGCGACGCAGTGCGAACCGTAATCACGCCGGCACCGGACCGGCCACCACGCGATTGAGGTGATCGACGGCCCGGCCTGCACGTCACAGCAGGCCGGGCCACCCGAACCATGGGCCCGATGGGTCGTGCGGCGTCTGGGGCATGCGGATCCGGCCGGGTCCGTATGCCCCGGACGCCGTCATGCCTCTCTCCGACCATCCGGCCCGGGGCCTCCGGCGAGGTGTTGCAGGTTGACATGCCGCTGCCGCCAGGCGCAGCGCTGAGACATGCGGGTCGCGCCTGTACCTCGTTCGCGTTGAACGCCGACGCCTGGAAGGGCAATCGGCCGCGCCGGGAACAGCCGGTCCGGTCGGCACGGTTGCATCGACGAGGGACCGGCGCCGCATGGGCAGGGGACTCGGAGGCCACAAGGTCGTCCGCCCCACCAGGATCCGGTCCCCAAGATCGCGGTACGCCCGCCGCGCACTCGGATCAAGACGTATGTCTGCAGGAGGACTGTTTCATGACTGGCCGGCCCTTGACGCTCATGGCGGTGCACGCCCACCCCGACGACGAGGCCACCGGAACCGGAGGGGTCCTCGCGCGGTACGCGGCGGAAGGCATCCGCACGGTTCTCGTGACGTGTACCGACGGCGGTTGCGGTGACGGACCGGGCGGTGTCAAGCCCGGCGATCCCGGGCACGATCCGGCGGCGGTCGCCTTGATGCGCCGTCGAGAACTCGAGGCGAGCTGTGAGGTCCTGAAGGTCAGCGATCTGGAGACGCTGGATTATGCCGACTCCGGGATGATGGGCTGGCCGGGCAACGACGCCCCCGGATCCTTCTGGCAGACCCCGGTGGAGGAAGGCGCGGCCCGGCTCGCGGAACTCATGCGGCACTACCGGCCCGATGTGGTCGTCACCTACGACGAGAACGGCTTCTACGGCCACCCCGACCACATCCAGGCCCACCGCATCACGATGGCGGCGCTGGAGATGACCGCGCCGGCACCGAAGGTGTACTGGACCACGGTGCCCCGCTCGATGATGCGGCGGTTCGGCGAGGTCATGCGCGAGTTCCAGGAGGACATGCCGGAGCCCGATCCTGCCGAGGCCGCCGCGCTGGCCGAGATCGGCCTCCCCGACGACGAGATCACCACGTGGGTGGACACCACGGCGTTCAGCGGTCAGAAGTTCGACGCGTTGGCCGCGCACGCCAGTCAGGGCGAGAACATCTTCTTCCTGAAGATGGGCAAGGAGCGGTTCGGCGAGCTGATGGGCATGGAGACCTTCGTCCGTGTCCAGGACGCCACCGGCGCGGCCGTACCCGAGAACGATCTCTTCGCCGGTCTGCGCTGATCCGCCCCGCACGACCGGGCCGGGAAGGCGCATCGACCGCACGGCGCGGTCGAGCGGGTCACACACCCGGGGGCCTGTCCACGCGAGTTCCGCTCCGGCAGCCCGCCCGCGTCCAGGCCCTCGCCGAGCACGATCGCGGTCACGCGTGGTGTCCGTGGGCCGTTGGGAGAAGGTCGTGAGAGAGGTCGTGTCGGATACCGCCGGTGCGCAAGTCCCATGCCTCGACGGCGTATTGGCCGCCGCCGGGGCCTGACGCCGTGGCTTCGAGCCGCCAAGGGCCCTCGCCCGTCGGGTAGAAGCGGAGTGTCGCCACCTGACCACCGGTCACGTAGACCTCCGCGATCGAGCGGTCGACGACGACGCGCACCTCGCCGGAGGCACCCGGCACCGTAGCGGCCTGGCAGGGAACGGTGTACTTGCCGGGGCGGGCTCGGGGATCCAGTGACCCGTGGTCGCGGTCGATGACGAGGTGACCGGCCTCGGGATCAAAGCTCAGATCCAGATACTCCCTGCTGTCCGCCGAGGTGACGAGACGCAGACCGCAGGTGCCCAAGGCTCCGGGTGTCAGGACGGCGGTGAGGTCGAACGTCCGGCTGACCCGGCCGAGTTCGACCGCCTCGGAGCCTGTGACGCGCCCCGTACGGTGCAGTACGCGTTCGCCGCGCAGGGCGAGCAGTTCGCGGGCGGGGCGTTGGACGACCGTGCCGTCGTCGGCCAGGGTCACCTCGCGCGGGAGGGTCAGCGTGCCCGCCCAGCCGGCCTCGTGCGACCAGTCGGCGTCACGGGCCTCCCACGCCCAGCCCCACAGCAGCCAGCGGTCCTCCTCGGGGGCCCTCAGCAGGGCGGGGGCGTAGAAGTCGGGGCCGTGGTCCAGTGGTACGGGAGGGGTGGCGGCCGTGAAGCCGCCGTTCTTCTCGCGGCCGGTCAGGACCGACACCGCGCGGGGGCCGTCCTTCGGCGTCCAGTCGCTGACGATCAGGACACCGTTGTCACCGAGGGGCGCGTACTGGGGGCACTCCCAGCCGATCGGTTCGGCGGCCGTGTCGCTGGTGTGGAAAGGGCCCCGGTACTCCCAGTGCTCCAGGTCGGCGGACTCGTAGAGCTGGACGGCCGCGCGGCCGTCGGCGAGGGCCGAGCCGACCAGCATCCGCCAGCGGTCGTCCTGCCGCCAGACATAGGGGTCCCGGTACATGGTGGTCACGGTCGGCGGCTCGGGGATCAGCGACTCGGGCCGCTTGGTGAAATGGTGGCCGCCGTCGTACGACTCGGCCGTGGTGACCGGCTGCCACCAGCGGTCGGCGCGGTGGGCCGAGTAGAACGCCACGAGCCGGCCCTCGGTGGAGACGGCGTTGCCGGAGAAGCAGCCGTCGGCGTCGTAGCCGCCGGGTGTGGGGGCGAGGGCCACCGGGAGCGGTTCCCAGTTGATCAGGTCGGGGCTGCGGTAGTGGCCCCAGTGGACGTTCGCGTGCTGCGGGCCGTACGGGTTGTACTGGAAGAAGACGTGGTAGTGGCCGTCGTGGAAGACGAGGCCGTTGGGGTCGTTGATCCAGTTGCGGGGCGGCCTCAGGTGTACCTCGGGCAGGTGGGGGTCGCCGGGCATGACGGACACGCGGAGGTCCTTTCGGTGTGGGAAGTCGGCGGAGCGCGGGGTCAGCCCTTGACGCCGGTGGAGGCGATGCTGTTGACGAACGACCGCTGGAAGGCCACGAACAGGGCGAGGATCGGCACGGTGATCACGGAGGAGTACGCCATGATCTCGCCCCAACTCACCTTCAGTTGGAAGAAGTAGGAGATGCCCACCATCACTGGGCGCAGCTCCTCGCTCTGCACCACCACCAGCGGCCAGAGGTACGAGTTCCAGGCGGGTAGGAAGGTCAGGATGGCGACGGTCGCGATCGCCGGGCCGGACAGCGGCATGACGATGCGGCGGTAAATGGTGAACCAGCCCGCGCCGTCCACGACCGCCGCCTCGTCGATCTCCTTCGGGATGCTCTGGAAGTACTGGTGGAAGAAGAAGACGGAGAAGGCGTTGGCGACGAACGGCAGGATCTGGACCTGGTAGGTGTCCATCCAGCCGGTGGTGAACTCCAGGTCGAAGCCGTTGACGCGGAACAGCGGCAGCTGGTTGATCCACCAGACCAGCGGCACGGCGAAGGTCTCGAACGGCACGATCAGGGTGGCGATGACGGCGGTCAGGAGAGCTTTGCGGCCGGGCATGCGCATCCTGGACAGGGCGAAGGCGGCCATGCTGTTGACGAGGATGCCCAGTACGACGGTGGCGGACGAGATGAGTACGGAGTTCAGCAGGAACCGTGCCGCCGGGACCCGCTCGAACACGCCCGTGTAGTTGTCGAGTGACAGGGCTCCGACCGGCAGGAAGGCCCGCGGGGAGCCCATGTCGCTGAAGATCGCGTCGTCCGCCTTGAACGACGAGATCAGCATGAAGAGCAGCGGCAGGGCGAAGACCAGGGCCAGGACGACGCGGCCGACGTGACCACCGAGATGCTTGAGGAAGGAGGGCATGATCAGTCCTTCTCCCGGGTCAGGAAGCGCTGGATCAGGGACACGGTCAGGACGAGCACGAAGAAGACCAGGGAGATCGCCGCCGCGTACGCGGTCTGCTGCTGCTCGTAGCCGGCGCGCACCGCCTGGTAGACGACGGTGGTGGTGGAGTCGAGGGGGCCGCCCTTGGTCATCACGTTGATCTGGGTGAACAGGCCGAACGCCTGGATGGTGATGGTGACCAGGACGAACGTGCGGGTGGCACGCAGTCCGGGCCAGGTGACATGGCGGAAGCGGTGCCAACGGGTGGCTCCGTCCAGGTCGGCGGCCTCGTACAGCTCGGCGGGGATGGTCTGGAGCCCGGCCAGCCAGATGATCATGTGGAAGCCGACGCCCTGCCACACCGACATCAGGATGATGGCGGGCATGGAGGTGGCCGGGTCGCCCAGCCAGTCCCGGCCGTCGACGTGGCCGAGGGTGAGCGCCGAGATGATGTGGTTGACCAGGCCGTCCTGCCGGTAGAGGAAGGTCCACAGCAGGGACACGACCACCATCGAGGTGACGACCGGCAGGAAGTAGACGGTGCGGAAGAAGTTGACGCCCCGCACCTTCGCGTTGACCAGCAGCGCCAGCACCAGGGCGAGTCCGGCCTGGAACGGGACGACGACGGCGGTGAAGTACACCGTGTTGCGCAGGGACTTGAAGAAGACCGGGTCGTCGAAGAGCCGGGTGAAGTTGTCGAGGCCGACGAAGCGGGCCGGGGTGGGTGAGACGAGCCGCGCGTCGGTGAAGGCCAGGGCGAAGGTGAGGGCGAGCGGTACGACGACGAAGACGACCAGCAGCACCACGGCCGGGGTGGCCATACCGAGGGCGGTGATGCTCTCCCGGCGGCGGGCGCTGGTCGTACGGGTTCGCCGGACCGGCCGCAGCCGGGCGAGGGCTGCGATCATGGTGGTCACGGTAGCTCCAGGGGGGAGGTGTCGGTCCGGTTCGGGCAGCGCCCCGAAGGGGCGCGGGGCGTGACACATGCGGCTCCGCCGCGATGGGGGTCACCCCGCTCGAGCGAAGCCGAGAGTGGGGGATCGACCGGCCACGACGGCGCCGCGGACGATCGGCGACATCGCGGCCCCGCGGCGGAGCCGCATATCGGCACAGCCGGCGGAGCGCTCATGCCCGAACCGGACCGGGGCGGGTCAGCCGGCGTAGTCGTTGTTCGACTTGAGGTCGTTGTCGATGTCCTTCACGGCCTGGCCGAGCGCGTCCTTGGGGTCGGCCCCGGCGAGGATGTCCTGGGTCGCCTTCTCGAACTCGGTGGCGATGTACGGGTAGGCCGGGGTGACCGGGCGTACCATCGCGAACTTCTGCGCGAACTGGACGAACACGTTGAACTTCCCGCCCGGCTGGTAGTCGGCGATCTGCTCGGCGGCGGCGTCGGTGGCCGGGATGGTGCCGGTGGCCTTGGCTTAGTCGACGAAGTACTTGGTCTTGCGGGTGAACTTCAGCCATGCCTCGGCGTCGGCCTTGTTGGAGCAGGTGGAGCTCATCGCCCACTGCCAGGAGGCACCGCCGATCTTGGGCCCGTCGCCGAAGTCGACCGGCGGGATGATCGCGAGATCGTCGCCGAGCTTCTCGGCGTTCTTGGCGGCGTTCCAGCTGCCGTCCCAGTGGATGGCGCTCTTGCCGGCCAGGAAGTCCTTGTTGGGGTCGGCGCCCGACTTCTTCGACATGTAGCCCTTGGCCACCAGCGAGCGGAACCAGGTCGCCCACTCCACGGCCTTCTCGCCGTCCAGGGCGCCCGAGGCGGTCTTGTAGCCGTCGCGGTCGATCAGATCGCCGCCGAAGCTCTGCAGCTGCGGGGAGTACGCGTACGGGTACCACTCGCCGAGACTGCCGGTGCCCATCTCCAGCGGGTACTCGAACTTGCCGCTCTTCTTCAGCTTGGCCAGCGCCGAGTCGAACTCGTCCTTCGTCCACGGCTTGTCCATGGTCGGGACGCGGATGTCGTACTTGTTCAGCACCGACTTGCGGGCGAAGAAGGTGAGGGAGACGTCGCAGTGGCCGAACGCGTAGACCTTGTCCTGGTAGCGGCCGACGGTGCTGGGCAGCTGGTCGTCCAGCGGGACCTCGCTGCCGGAGACGTCGATCGGGGCGAGATACCCGCCCCAGGCCCAGTTGGGCACGTTCGGGCCGTCCACGTCGAGCAGGCAGGGCAGCTTACGGGCGGAGGCAGCCGCCACCACGGACTTGTTGTAGTCGCCCTGCGGGAACGCCTGCAGCTTGACCTTGTACTTGCTCTGGGAGCCGTTGAAATCCTTGATGATCTTGTTGACGAGGTCGAGTTCGGCCGAGTTGCCGGCGTTGTGCGTCCACAGGGTGAGCGTGTCGCCGCTGGCTCCGGACGTGCTGCCGCCGCTTCCCGTCGCGCATCCGGCGACCAGCGCGGTCGCCGCCGTGACGGCTACACTCTGGCGGCGGGGGCAGCCGCGACGTTCACCTGGGCCGGAAACCAGAGCGGCGAGACCGACCCGGCCGCCATCGGCTCCGTCGACGTCCCCTTCCGCAACCCCGACGGCAGCAAGGCCCTGATCTCCTACGACAGCGCCCTGCTCACCCAGCGCCCCAGGTGCGCGTCGGCGACCAGTGGCTCGGCCACACCCTGCCCACTGGCGCCTCGCTCACCTCGCCCACCGGCGAAACGGCCCTCTCCCGCGACGGCTGGCAGGCGACAGCCTCGGCCAGCAGCTCGGACGACCCGCCGTCCAAGGCGATCGACGGTGACGCGTCCACCCGCTGGAGCTCGGGGCACGGGATGCGGCCCGGAGACTGGTTCCAGCTGGACCTCGGCTCCACTGAGACCTTTGACCAGCTCGTCCTCGACTCCACCGCATCCTCCGGCGACTTCGCCCGCCAGTACGAGGTCTACACCTCCGACGACGGCACCACCTGGGGCGAGCCCATCGCCACAGGCCCCGGCAGCACCGTGACCCGCATCCTGCTGCCCACGACCACCGCCCGCTACATCCGCGTGGTCAACAAGGCAAGCTCCGGCAGCTGGTGTTCTTCCGTACAGCGCTCGGATTCGTTGCCACCAGTGCGGCCGATCAACCGTCTTAATCCTGCGAAGTTCAACCTTGATCTGACGAAGCTGGAAGGACAACGTGTGAGCGGGAATTTAGTCCGGGGATTCGCGGTGGTCTCTGCCACCGCGGTCACCACTGTCGGCGCCGTTACCGGGGTTGCCCAGAGCAGCACCGGCCAGTCGGTGAACGACGCTGAAACGACGGGGAGCGGCTCGACCCTCCTCGCAGACATACCCATGGGGCAGCAGGCCCGGATACAAACGGCCTCCCTGACTCAACAGGCCGACGCGCAGGCCATCGCCGCGGACAACAGCGTGCGGGAAACCGCGGCGGAGGCGGCCCGCAAGCAGGCCGCGAAGGACGCGATCGCCAAGCAGAAGGAGGCCAAGCAGAAGGAGGCCCAACAGAAAGCCCTGCAGGACGCCAAGGATCGTCAGGAGGCGCAGCAGCAGGCCGGCTCCTCGTCGACGGGCTCCTCGTCGACGGGCCCTTCCAGCCTCGCGCCGCAGTCCTCGTACACCGTTGCCCAGGTCCAGGCCATCGCGCGGCAGATGGTGCCCGGTGATCAGTTCCAGTGCTTCAGCAACATCGTGGACCACGAGTCCGGCTGGAACCACAAGGCGGTCAACCCCTCTTCCGGGGCATACGGTCTCGTACAGGCCTATCCCGGGTCCAAGATGTCGTCTGCCGGAGCCGACTGGCAGACCAATCCGGCCACGCAGATCAAGTGGGGCCTGAACTATATGAACGCCCGCTATGGCAGCCCCTGCGGTGCATGGGCGTTCTGGCAGGCCAACGGCTCCTACTGAGCCGACGCCGGGCGCGCCGTCGAGGCCGCTCAAGCCTGCGCGGTTCCTCACCGTCCTACCGCGAGGAACTGCCCCGGGCAGGACGGGCGGACCTCACTCCGGCCTTCTCGGTGATCATATTGATCAGGGCGTGGGCTGTGTTGTCGCCGGAGTCGATCCCGTGGACCTCGGCGCCTTCGAAGGTGGCGACCTCGGTGCTGCGGGGGAACATGGCCTGCTCGTACTCGGTGAGCGCGGCCTCGACCTCGTCATGGAGACGGCCGTGGATGACGAGCTGATCACGCGCAACCCGTGCCGGATCAAGGGCGCCGGTAAGGAGCGAGGCAGCCGAGCGGCGCATCGCGACCGTCACCCAGGTCGACGCGCTCGCCAACGCCACCGGGGTGCGGTGACGGCTCATGGTCTACCTCGGCGCGTACGGCCCGATGCGATCGGAAGAGCCGGCCGGCCTCCGCCGCCGGGACGTCGACCTCGACGACCTGCGCATCCGCTCCGCCTCGCTGAGCCGGAGCGGATGAAGGGGCGACGCCCGAACAGGGCGGTCAGCGGAAGTCGATGGGCCGGTACGTGGTCCGGGCTTCTCGCATGATCCAGGGCTTTCGCCCAGCAAAGATCAGCACGCGGTGGGCTGCGGTTCCGGTGGACCTCATGTCCCGGACCCGCCGGTACTCGCCGTCGAGGTACACGAAGTCACCGACGCGGACATCGCTCGGTGGCCGGGTACTTCCCATGGTTCCGACAGGCGGAGGCGGTATGGATGGCGGCTCCTTGGTCCTGCGCTCGTACATCAGCCCCTCCAGATGCCGGGCAGAAGGGAGCCGCCGATTGCGACGAGGCCCACCACGTAGGCGATTTGCTGGTGTCGGGGATTCATCGGGTTCCGATCAGGTGGTGCTCCAGGCGGCAGCGGACTGACGGGACGCGTATCTCCGGCAGGGGCACCCAGGCCGCTGCGCCCGTCTCGGGCACCGACGGGAAGACCGCGCCCGAATGGGCACGGAAGAGGTAGCGGATGCCGACCCGGAGGCGGGGGCCGTACCTGTGCTGCCCCGGCCTGGTCACGTCCACCAGGAAGGGCCCTTCAGCACCTGGCTGCGTCCATACGTCCCGGATGCCGGCCTCCTCGGCCGGCAGGCGCAGGGCGGCCTCGCCGGCGCCGCATGCGACTGCTCTGCCGGGACCGTCCGGCTGGCGACCGGCTGCTCAGGCGGCGACGCGCTTGGCGTGCAGTTCGGCATCCAGTTGCTCCCACAACTCGTTGCCGGAGGCCGTGAACTTGCTGATGCCCTCGTCCTCCAGCACACGCACCACGTCGTCGTAGGACACTCCGACAGCCTCAAGGTCATCGAGTACCTGCCGGGCTGCCGCATACGTGCCGTGGATGGTGTCGCCCTGGATACGGCCGTGGTCCGCGACCGCACGCAGAGTCTGCTCGGGCATGGTGTTGACCACGCCGGGTGCCACCAGTTCGTCGACGTAGCGGGTGTCGTCGTAGGCGGGGTCCTTCACCCCGGTGGAGGCCCACAGTGGGCGTTGCGGGCGCATCCCTGCCGCCGAAAGAGCCTTCCACTGTTCTGATGCGCGTGCCTGCTCGAAACGCTGGTAGGCCAGGCGTGCGTTGGCGATCGCGGCCCGTCCGCGCAGTTCCCGTGCCTCAGACGTGCCGATCTTGTCCAGGCGGCTGTCGATCTCGGTGTCCACCCGGCTGACGAAGAAGGAGGCCACCGATGCGATGGATGCCAGGTCACGTCCCGCCGCGTGCGCTCTGCCCATGCCGTCCAGGAAGGCGCGGAGCACCTGGTCGTAGCGGTCGAGGGAAAAGATCAGCGTCACGTTGATACTGATGCCCTCGGCGAGCGCCGTGCCGATCGCCTCCAAGCCCTGCCGCGTGGCGGGGATCTTCACGAACATGTTCGGCCGGTCCACCAGCCACCACAGGGCCCGTGCCTCGGCGACGGTCGCCGCCGTGTCGTGGGCGACGCGAGGGTCGACCTCGATTGACACCCGCCCGTCCGCCGCGTCGCCGGCCTCGTACACCGGGCGCAGCACATCGCAAGCCCAGCGCACGTCGAACGCGGTCAGCAGCCTGACGGCTTCCTCGACCCGTACCCCGCGTCGGGCCAGATCGCCAACCTGCTCGTCATAGCGGCCGCCCGAGCGGATCGCCTTGGCGAAGATCGTCGGGTTGCTGGTGATGCCGACCACCCGCTGATCACGCACCAGGTCGGCCAGCCGGCCACTGGCGAGCCGTTCCCGGCTCAGATCATCCAGCCAGACCGCTACGCCTTCGGCGGCCAGCCGGTCCAAGTTCTCGGTCATGCCCCTCTCCCTTGCGTCAGGGTGCGGATGGCGCCCGGGCTGTCGAGGCCGCGAAGGCGTCGCCCGCGGGTGAGCCGATGGTGGGGGCCCACCCGCCTCGTCACCTCAGCGGCTGCTGCTTGCTGTCAGTCCGACGGCCGGGTTCCGTGGTAGCGCTGGGCGAGCCGGGCGAGGGCGACTGCGCCGAGCAGGAGGCCGAAGTCGCGCAGCGCGATGTCGTAGTAGTCGGGGATGGTCAGCAGGTTGACGATGATGCCGACGAGCCATCCGGCGACCAGCCAGGCCCCGAAGCGGGGGGCGAGGGCGACGGCGATGCCCGCGACGATTTCGACGACACCGACGGCGTACATGGCCGACTGGGCGCTGCCGGGAACGATGTCGTTGATCCACGGCGCGAGGTAGGCGGGCCAGTCCACGAGCAGGTTGGCGAACTTGTCCAGCCCGAACAGGATCGGCGCCACGGCGAACCCGGTGCGCAGGATGACGAACGCCTGGTAGCCCGGGTCGGTGAGCGCGGCCCGTCGAGGGGCGGCGGACGTGCGGGGTGTGGTTGCGGACGACATGACGCCTTCCTTCTATCGACAACTTTCACTAACGATAGAAGCGCGGAAACCTTCTTTAGTCAATGCCTATGTGTTTTAGACTGGTGTTCGTGGACGCCCCGAAGGAAGCACCCCGCCCCGACGTCTCCGCCGTCGCCGCGCTCGACGAGCCGACCCGCAGGAGGCTGTACGACCACGTCGCGCGCCAGCCGGCACCGGTCAGCCGCGACGAAGCCGCCGAGGCCCTCGGCCTGGCACGGCAGACGGCGGCCTTCCACCTGGACCGACTGGCCGGCGAATCGCTCCTCGACGTCGTCTACGAGCGGCGCAGCGGACGCACCGGCCCCGGAGCGGGCAGGCCGGCCAAGCTCTACAAGCGCTCCACCAGACAGGTCACCGTCACCCTGCCCGAGCGGCACTACGAGCTGGCTGGACGTCTCCTCGCCCAGGCCCTGGAGGAATCCGAAGGCACCGGCGAACCGGTGCGCACCGTCCTGCACCGAAAGGCCCATGAGCTGGGCACGCGGATCGCCGGCCAGGAGCAGACAGATGTCTTCGCCGTGCTGGAAGGCAACGGGTTCGAACCCCGCTACGACGGTGACGCCATCGTCCTGGGCAACTGCCCCTTCCACGCGCTCGCCCGCGACCACGCCCAGACCGTGTGCGGCATGAACCTCCACCTGCTCCGTGGCGTGCTCGACGGACTCGACGAACCCGACCTCGAGGCATGCCTGTCACCCAGCCCCGGCCACTGCTGCGTGCGTCTCCAGCCGGCTTCCCCGCCGCACGCGACCCCACGGCCTTCCGAGGGCACACCACCAACCGCCGCCCGCTGATTCTGTCCGCACAACAGGGAGTACGTCATGGACATAGCAGCCTCGGCCACGGCCTCGACATCGGATACGGCCGACATCCCCGCCCGCTTCACCGCCATCCCCTCGCCCCAGACCGCGAGGGCGTCCACCACCCCGCTACGAGTCGTCCACGACACCGACGGCATCGACCTTGCCGAAGCCGAACGCGCCGCCGCCCAGTTCCTCGGAGCGCTCGGCATCGAAACCGACACCGAGAGCCTGCGGGGCACCCCCGGCCGTATGGCCCGCGCCTACGCCGAGCTGTTCAGCCCGCGCCCCTTCGACCTGACGACCTTTCCCAACGACGAGGGCTACGACGAGCTGGTGCTGGCCCGCAGCATTCCCGTCCGGACGGTGTGCGAGCACCACATGCTGCCCGTCGTCGGCACCGCCCACGTCGGGTACCTCCCGGGCCACCGCATCCTCGGCCTGTCCAAACTCGCCCGTGTCGTCGAGCATTTCGCCTGTCGCCCTCAGGTCCAGGAACGCCTGACCAAGCAGGTCGCCGACTGGCTGCAGGCTCACCTCGAACCCAAGGGGGTCGGCGTCGTGATCGCAGCCGAGCACAGCTGCATGACCCTGCGCGGCGTCCAGGCCACCGGCTCCAGCACGCTCACCTCCACCCTCCTCGGCACACTCCGCAACGACGCTCGCTCCCGCGCCGAATTCCTCTCTCTCACGGGCATGCTCACCTGAAGCGCGGGGCGCCAGCCCCCCGTGTCGGGCTGTCCGCGCCGTAGGCCCACAGATGGGCATGGACTGGCCTACGTACCTCGCGTCGTAGATCAACGACATCGTGCGACGGCAGATGAGCGCCGCGCCGGCTCCTCCGCCATCGAACCGGCTGAGCGAGCGGCACGGCACAGCGCATGGGAACGTGGTCGCATGGGAACCATCAGTGGTTCTCCGGGAGCAGGAACAGCGCATGATTCCGCGGTCGGCGGCCCGCGGCTCGGTGGCTACGTTCCGTTGCGCGAGTACGCGGTGATCGGCGACGGCCGAACCGCCGCTCTGATCGCCCGGGACGGCTCGGTGGACTGGCTGGGCCTGCCCGATCTGGACTCGCCCGCCGTGTTCGGTGCCGTGCTGGACGCCGGCCATGGCGGACGCTTCACGCTGGAGCCGACCGTGCCCTACCGGGCGGAGCGCCGCTACCTGCCGCACACCAACGTGCTGCAGACGACCTTCAGCACCGCTCGCGGCGCGGTCGGAGTCACCGACGCACTCACTCTGCACGACGAGACGGCACTGACACCGATGCGTGAGCTGCTGCGACGTATCGACGGACTGTCCGGGTCCGTGCCGATGCGTTGGAGCGTGCGGCCACGCTTCGGCTACGGCCTGGCTCGCACGCGGTTCGCCCAGCGTTCGGGCGTACCCGTGGCCACGGCCGACACCAAAGCACTCGCCGTCTGCTCGTGGGACGCCGGTGCACCGGAATGCGACGGACACGCCATCAGTGGCACATGTGAGCTTCCGTGTGGCCGCCGCGCCTTGATCGCGATGCCCTTCGCCGACCAGGAGCCGCTCGTTCTGCCGGCCCGCACCGAGTGCGAGGCACGGCTGGACGACACATGCGCCGCCTGGCGACGCTGGGCCCGTGACCGGATGTATCCGGGCCGGTGGTCCGAAGCGGTGATGCGCAGCCTGCTCACATTGAAGCTGCTCGTCCATGCCCCCTCCGGAGCGGTCGCCGCCGCGGTGACGACCTCGCTCCCGGAGCGGATCGGCGGTGAGCGCAACTGGGACTACCGCTTCTCCTGGGTACGCGACTCCGCCTTCACCCTCGCCGCGTTCCTGCGACTCGGCTGCCCTGCGGAGGCGCACGCCTACTTCTGGTGGCTGATGCACGCCTCCCAGCTCACCCACCCCCACCTGAAGGTGCTGTACCGGCTGGACGGCGGCCACCGCACCCCGGAGCGGACCCTGCCCTGGGAGGGCCACCGCGGCTCGGGGCCGGTCCGCACCGGAAACGCCGCGGTCGGCCAGCTCCAACTCGACACCTATGGCGAGTTGCTGCAGACGGCCTGGCAGTACGCGCGCGCCGCCGGACACCTCGACGCCGATGTCGCACGGCGCCTCGCGGAACTCGCCGACCTCGTCTGCACGAACTGGCGGCAACCCGACGCGGGTATCTGGGAGGTCCGCAGTCAGCCCCGCCATTTCACCCAGTCCAAGATGATGTGCTGGGTGGCCCTCGACCGTGCCGCGGACCTGGCCGAACACGACCTGATACCCGGCCGGCACCTGGCCCGTTGGCGCACCGCACGCGACCAGATCCGCGCCTTCGTCGAAACCCACTGCTTCTCGGACAGCCTCGACAGCTATGTCCGCTCCGCAGACAGCCCCGACCTGGACGCCGCCGTGCTTCTCGGCCACCTGTACGGATACCGGGGTGACCACCGGCGCATGGACGCCACGATCAGTACTCTGGCCGACCGGCTGCGGCAGGGGCCGTACGTCGAGCGGTACTCGGGGGAGGACGGCCTCAGCGGCGGCGAAGGCGCCTTCCTGGCCTGCTCCTTCTGGCTCGCCGAATCCCTCGCCCGCACCGGACGCCGCCCCCAGGCTGTCGACCTGATGGAGGAGCTGGTCGGTCTGGCCAACGACGTCGGCCTCTACAGCGAGGAGATCGACCCCGCGACCGGTGACTTCCTTGGCAACCTTCCCCAGGGACTGAGCCACCTGGCGCTGATCAGCGCCGCGTGTGCCATCGGTGCCGCCGACGACACGGGCACGGCGCCGTGAGCGCCTGGGCCGGGGGGACCGCGGCAGGAGCCTTCGTCGGCACACTGGCCCTGACGACCGCGCTGCGGGCCGCCAGCGAGCTGAGCCTGACCCGCATGGACCTGCCATTCCTCCTGGGCACGGCGGTGACCGTCAACCGCACCCGCGCGAAGTTCGTCGGCTACCTGATGCACTTTCTCAACGGGCAGATCTTCGCGTTCGTCTACTTCGCCGTCTTCGTCGCGATCGGTCAGGCGGGCTGGTGGCTGGGAGCCCTGTTCGGACTCGCGCACGGTCTGTTCGCCGGCACCGCACTGGTCAACATCCTGCTGCCGCTTGTCCACCCACGGATGGGCAGCCCGCTGACCAGCGCTCCGAAGGTTGCTCTGCTTGAGGCCCCCGGCTTTCTCATGCGCAACTACGGGCCGGGCACGCCCCTGGTCACGGTTCTCGCCCATATCGGCTACGGCGCGATCGTCGGAGGTTTCACCGGGCTGGCGGCCTGACGGGCCGGGCCGGGATGCCGACCGGGATGTGCGCTCCTGCGTCGACCTGCGCGGGCCCTGGATGTAGGTCGGACGCCGGCGGTGTTTCTCGCGCGATCGCGGCCGTGCGTGCTTGTGCGGCTCGTGCTCGCTCGCTGGGTGCCAGCCTCGCGCCGAGGCGTTGGATGCGTCAGGTGAGGGTCCTGGCGGCGAAGCGGGCGTCGTCCAGCGCACGCTGGTCGGCAGCGCGCTGGAGGAACTGCTGGGGGTCGTGGCCGGCGGTCTCGGCTTGGGTGAGAACGGCGGGCCGTGCTTGAGTTCCCGGCAGGCGTGCTCGACGCGCCGGCGGATCTTGGCCAGGCGAACCGGTTCGGCCGGCGGAGTGCCGGCGGGGAGGCCGGCCAGCCAGTAGCCGGTGGGCTCTTCGGCCTGCTCGGGCCATTCGGCCAGCAGGGTCGCCTCGGGCAGGACACCGTCCCCGTGGCCGTGTTCGGCGATTGCGGTGGCCTGGGCCAGACGGCGGGCCCTGACACCGGCCGGCCGCACCCGCACGGCCACAAAGCGCGAGCGCATCGGCCCACGGGAGCCTTCCCGCCAGGTCACCTCGGTGAAGTTCTGCCGCCCGTGGCCGGCCGCCGGCGCGGCCACCGGGGACGGCTTGTCGCGGTAGCGGGACTGCGGCCCGCGGCCGTTGCCCGACCGCAGCGGCGTGACCGGCCCGGCGTCGTGCCGGTGCACGGCGTCGGGCGCCGCGATCCGGGAGACGGCCACAGTGATCGGACGGCCTTCGGGGTGGCCGTAATCCAGCGGCACAGTGATCTCGGCGCACCGCGCGCCCACCTGCTCCAGCCGCTTCCCGGCCTCGTCCTGCGGGCCGCGCACACAGCTCGCCCACTCGACGCGCTGGTGGTAGTAGCGGTCGAGCGGATCCGGGAACGTACTCACGCCGGTCAAGCAGGGCAGGACCGCGAGCACCGCGAGGGCGGCCGGCGAACGGCGGGTTCCGGTGATCATGGTCAGCAGGCCATGGGCCGTGGCCGGGCCTGTCCTGCCATGTGCCACCCGCACGGCCGCGTCTCCGCGCATTCGTGAGGCGCTCGAGTCCCTACGCGGGGCAATCATCATGCGTCGCCCGGTGTCGGCGGTGGCGTACGTCGCCCAGCTGCCCGAGCCGGCCGCGACTGGGAGGGTGAACAGAACAGGGAGGGCACCGGGGTGACGGGCGCGCGGGACCCCTCCCGGGCACCTGTGTGTAGAACGGTTCCATGACGACATCGGGAACTTCGGCCCGCCGCCGTACGGCCAGGCTGTCTGCGGCGCGCGGTGCGGCGGGGACCGTCTGCGCCGTCCTGGCCCTCGGCGCCGCGCTGATCGGCTGCGGGTCCGACTCGGGCGACGACGCGGGAGCGCCCGCGCCGACCGCACCGTCACGTTCGGCTGAACCGTCGCCCGCCTCGCCCACGCAGACAAGGCCCTCCTCGTCGCCGTCGCCGACCGCGGTGAAGCCGATGACGCCGTCGACACCTGAGGAGCTGCGGGCGTGTGCAGACGGAAGCTGCACGGTCGTCGTGACGAAGGGCACCGAGATCCCGCGTGTCCCCGGCCTGCGGGCGGGACCGTTCACGGTGAGCGCCGTCGGTCCCGGGGGCGTGGACCTGAGCTCGGTCGATGCGAGCGGATTCACCTCCAACCTGCTCGGGCAGCGCCCCGACCAGGGCGGGCCCTCCACCGTCAACGAGCTGTCGATCGCCGTTGTCGCCATTGTGGGGGACACCGCGAAGCTGCGGCTCTTCCCGGCGAAGTAGAGCATCCGCGGCGGCGTCCGCCAGGCACCGGCACGGTCCATGACCCGAACTGGCCTTACTGTGGAGTGAGTTGCGACGCAGGGCACAGCCGACGGGGACGCGATGACGGCGAACACGGGGACGAGCAGGGGCGGCACTCTCTTCGGTGCGGCCGCTGCGATCGCGGCCGGGGCAGCGGGCGTGGGAGCCGTGCTCGTTCCCGTACGCGACGCCGCACCAGGTGGACTGTGGCTGCTCGTGGGCTGGTTGACGCTGGCCGGGGCCGCCGGGTGGTGCGCCGAGCTGGCTCTCGCACGGAGCAAAGCGTCCAAGGGTGGCGTGAGCGACTTCCGAACGCTCCGGCTGGACACCATCGCCCACTTGGCGACCGTATTGCTGGCCGAACTGACCCTGCTCGGGGCGAGGTTGGCCCGCGATCACGCGTATGCCACGGCCTGGGCGTCCGGGGGCGTACTCCTCGCGCTGATCGGCTGCGCCTCCTGGCGCATCCGCTCCGTCGGCGGCAGCGGCCACACACCGTCCGACAACCTCCTCGGCGTCGCCGCCTTTGCCGTGGCCGAGGCGTGCGGCGGGTGGCTCACGGTCGGCTTCGCCGTCGAGGGGCCGCTGTGGGCGGCATGGGTGCTGGGCTGCGCCATGGTGGTGCTGGCGGGCGGCTTCTGGCTGTCCGACTCCCCGTACCGGGGCACCGAGTCCACCTATCTGAAGGTGTTCGCCTCCACCGCGACGCTGGGTGTGGCCGGTGTGGTGGCGCGTTCGGCGGTGCGGGGCGAGACGACGGCCTCCTGGTGGGTGGGCGGAGTGGCGGCGGGGGCAGCGCTGCTGATCGTGGTGGTGCCCCGGGTGCCGTCGTGGAGCGGGTCCGGTCGTGGCGTGACCGCTTCTCCCGGGGCCCAGTTCGCAGGGATCCTCGTCCCGCTGGGAAGTCTCGCGTGGGCGATGTGGAACGGGAAGCCGTGGACCGGGCCCGACGCGGGGGACCGGCTTCTGGAGGCCGGTTGGCTGGCCGTGTCGGCCGCCGTACTGCTGTCCGTGCAGTACGGCTTGCTGATCTGGACGAGCACGACGTCACCGAAGAGGCTGGCGTCGGGAATGGCCCAGATGGCGCGTGCGAGGTACCCGGCCGGCAATGACCGGGTGGACGACGTCGGCGGGCTCACCGTCCTCCAGCGCTTACTGCACCCTCTTCAGTCCGCCGCGCTGACCGACCTCCACCGGCGTACCGCCCGGGCCACCGGGCTCGCCGTCGACGACATCTGGCCCAGGATCGAACTGGTCGCCCCCACCGAGGTCGTTCGTGGGGTGCGACGCGGGGAACGGGGCGTCCTCGTCCGCCGGATCGCCTTCGCGAGCGCCGTGTGCACGACGGGCGTCTGGCTGCTCGTCGCCCTCACCGGACCCGCCGGGCTCCGGGTCGACCCGGGCGTGGCCCTCCTGCCCGTCGCGGGACCGCTGACGGTGGCGGCCCTGGCGCTGGCGCAGGCGCGCAGGGCCCTGGTCGAGGTGTACGAGACCAAGGCGGAAGCGGTCGAGATGTACCGCTACGACCTGGCGAAGAGGCTCCGCCTGGACGTGCCGGACCATCCCTCGGGCAGGGACATGATCATGCTTGCGGGCGGGCTGAGCGGCGACCCGCATCCCGAACCGTACGAGGAACGGTGGCGGGCCGAGCGCCGAGCCCATGAGCGCGAGGAACTCGCCGCCTTCGTCGCGGACAGGGTGAGAACCGACATCCGGGCCGCGGTGCGGCAGGCGATCAGAGAGGAGCGCCTGCCCCAGGCCCAGTCGACTCCTGTCGCCGTTCCCCTCACGGACGGCCAACTGACCGAACTGGCAAGGGAGATCGCCCGCACGTCGGAGGGCCCGATCAGCGCCCGTCTGGCGGATCTCCAGCGGAAGTTCCACCAGGACATGCAGTCGGTGATCCGTACGTCCCTGACGGAGGCCGTGACCGGCCCCGCGCTGACGAACTTCGTCGGCTACTTCGCGATCGAGCTGGAAGACAGCGACGCCCAGGACGTACGGGCCGAGGGCGGCACGATCAGGGCACCGGCGGGGCAGCGCCTGAACCTGCGCGTGGTCGTCGCACGTGACGAGCAGATGCGGGAGTTGCCCACACTGATCGCACGCCGGGCAGGCGGGAACTTCTTCGTCGCGGAGCCGGTCCTCGTCGAGGGCGGCAGGGACGCCGACGTCGTGTCGTTCGACGTGCTGGCGGACAGCGCCACGTTCACATCGCTGACCCACCGCAAGAGCCTCCGCGTCAGGCACAGGGAGCAGACGGTCTTCGGCCTCACGGTGCCGGAGGAGGGCAACCACGAGATCTGGCTCCAGCTCTACCAGGCCGGCCACCTCGTCCAGGTCGTCGCCCTGAAGGTCGAGGCGACAGGGGCGACGGACGGCGTATGAGCGAGGCACGGCCGCCGGACGTCTCCGTCCGGGTCCTGAGGGTCGACGGGGGTACCCAGCTGGAGTTCACCGCCCTCCGACGGGGAGTCGCGCCGCTGCGCGTCACCCTCGTCGGCGGCGACGCGCTGATCCAGGCCCGCGAGGTATTGGACAGGGGCCTGACCCGCCTCAAGGACGAGCTCCCCGGGTTCGACATCGAGGACGAGCATCTCGAAAGGGTCTTCCAGAGCCTGCACCGCCTCGGCCGCACCCTGCTCTTCACTCTGTTCGGCCTGGAGCAGAACGTCCTCCAGGGACTCCAGACGTTCTGGAACAGGGCTTTGCCGTACGGCATGAACCCCACGCTGCCGCCCCCGGTGGTCGAATGCGCCGGCGGCCGGGAGGGCTTCCTTCCCCTGGAGTTCCTGCCGTTGTTCCGGATGTTCCCGGACGAGGCCGTCACGACGGGGGACGGCTTCACCGCCGCGTGCCGGACTCTCGTCGGTTTCTCGTGCGTGGTGCGCCGCGCCCTGCTGCCCGTCCCGGTCCACGGCGGCCTCTCCCTGCGCACCGGGCCACAAGGCCGTGTACCCGCCCGATATCTCTACTACGAGCACCTCGAAGGAGCAGTCGAGGAGCTGGAGTGGTTCGCCGACGCGGGAAAGGACCACGTCGACCTCGAAGGGCCGTATCCCGACGGCGCGGAACGCGCACCGGGCCTCGCCGAGCAGATCTTCGATCCGCGGCTCCTCCTCGACGGCACCATGCGCGACCTGCCGGACCAGGTCCAGCACTTCGCCTGCCACTGCTACACCCGCTCCGAGGACCCGCTCGCCGCCGAGATCGAGCTCAGCGGCGCCGGCCGGCACTCCCGTACCACGCTCGGCGACCTCGGAGCGGATCTCCTCGCCCTCGCCGCGAGCCGGGAGCAGCGCACCTTCGACCTGCCGTTGGTGGTGATGAACGCCTGCGGATCGGGCCGGATGCGGGCCCCGGGCGCGCCGTCGTTCCCGTACCTCTTCCTCGGCAACCGCAACCGCGGGTTCATCGGCACCGAGACCGAGATCCCCGACGACATCGCCGCCGTCTTCTCCAGAGCGCTGTACGAGCGCTTCCTCATCCGCCGGATCCCCCTGGGCAGAGCGGTCCTCGAATCCCGCCTGCACCTCCTGCACACCCTGCGCAACCCGCTCGGCCTGACCTACGCCGCGTACGCGGACCCGGGCCTGCACATCCGTCCTACCTCCGAGGAGAGACCTGATGCCCCAGCCCACCCCTGACGCCGACGCCGACTGGAAGATCAGCGTCCTCGGCCTCGAGGACACCGAACAGGGCCGCACCGATCGCATGGCCTTCCGGAGGCTGGAGGAGTGGCGGGCCGCCCGCTCCGAGATCCCCGCCGAGGAGCTTCGTGCCCGCCTCGGCGACTTCGTCGCCACCATGCAGGGCGTGATCGCCTCCCTCCCGCAGCGAGCGGGCGAGTTCCGTCTCAACGAGGTCACCTTCAGCGCGGAGGTGAGCGCCAAGGGCACGGTGTCACTGCTCGGCTCCGGAGGCGAGCTGGCCGGCCAGGCGGGAATCACCTTCACGTTCTCCCGATCCGACACAGCCTGAGGGAGCCGGGTTGCCCCCGACACGCTTTCCGAATTGACGGCACGAAGCGGCCCCGGCACGAGCGACTGCACGCGTCCGGTGGGGCCGGCTGAAGCCGTCCCTCCACAAGCGGGCGCTCAGGTGAGGAGTTCGGCGAGTCGGGCCATCTCGGTGGGCGGGTCGATCACCGGTTGGATGAGGAGCTCATCGACGCCTGCCTGTTCCAGGGCGGTGATGCGGGTGCGGAGGCCGTCGCGGGTGCCGACGAGGGCCACGCTGTTCATCAGCGAGGGCAGGACCAGGTCCCGGTCCTGCGGTGCGATGCGTCCGAGGTAGTTGGGGTAGAGCTTGATGTACCGGTCCGGCGCGGTAGCGGTGGTGCCACGCCGGTCGAGGAGTTGTCGCACCGCCTCGCGTTCGTCGGGGCCGAGTTGCCCGGCGACGGCGGGTGTGTCGGCGGCGAAGCCCAGCAGCGACAGGACGAGGTGACCTGTCGTGTCCCGGGCCGCGTCGCTGTCGGAGTCCTCGTTGCCGCGCAGCACGTGGAGCGCGGTGACCACGTAGGAGTCCGCGGAGGAGTCGGGGTCGCGGAGCGTGCCGTGGGCGGCTTGACGGCGGGCGTCGTGCAGCGCGTGCCAGGCGGTGGGGTCGAGCAGGCCGAAGGAGATGAGGCCGGCGCCGCGGCGGCCGGCGACGGCGGCGGCTTTGGGTCCGTGCAGCGCGGCCACGACGAACTCGATCGGATCGGTGGTGTTCACGTGCGCCCCGGCGTGCAGGAACCGGATGTCGCGGACCCGGTCTCCTTCGCGGTACTCGGTCGAGCGCCCGGCACACAGATCCTGCAGTGCCGCGGTGAAGTTCTCCAGCGCGGCCACCGTGGTCGGCTGCATGCCCAGAGCGCGCCGAGCGGTGTTTCCGGTGCCGACCCCGCAGATGATCCGGCCCGGTGCCAGGGCATTGAGGCTGGCGAAGGCGCTCGCCGCGGCCGGGGCCGAGCGCAACGCCGGTGAGGTCACGCCGATCCCGAGCCGGATGCGACGGGTGGCCTTCGCACACAGGCTCAAGGCGACGAAGGGGTCACCGTGGACCATAGGGGTGTCATTGACCCAGAAGCTGCGCAAGCCCAACTCCTCGGCCTGCACGGCGAGATCCTCCACACCGGGGTGCGCGGCGACCACGACGCCTGCACGCATCAAACCTCCACAGTACGAGGATCGGATCGAGCTTGCTCATGCTGGCAGGTCCCAGGGCTGAAGCCCATGGCCGTGACGCCGCCTGCGGAACCACTGCCCCAATCTCAAGTGATCTGGTCCAAAGCCGCGGCTGTGACCTGAGGCGACCAGAACGGTTGAGACACCTGGGTGGCCGAAAATCTCAGCTGATCCGGACCCCGGCGTATGAATACTGGCTGTCGTCTCAGTTGATCAGTTGATCTGGTCTGCTTCCGGCGTTTCGAGTCGGACTGGTGGAAGAGCGTGCGAGAGATGGCCATGCACGATGACCAAGTGGACGTGACCACCGAAACGGTTGCGACTTTGATCCGGGAACAGTTCCCTCAGTGGAGCGGCAGGGCGATCCGACTCCTGGCGGCGGGGTTCAGCCGCTTTCCCGGTAGTTCGTGGACCAGTGGGTGTCGAAATAGCGGGCCATCGTGTACGGGTGGTGCGGGTCGACGAGGATGCGGCAGACGAACTCCGCGGCCCGGCAGTCGAAGCGGAGTTCCTCGCCGTCGAACGACTGGACCACGACGGGCCAACGGTCGGGGTCGTCACCCTCGACCCTCCAGCAGTACCCGTCCTCGTGATCCGTGCCCGCCCAGATGAGCAGCCCGTCCTCCCTGAGATCCGTCCACGGCTCCTGGTGCAGGTCCAGGATTCCGTCGAAGGCGCCCTCGCCGAACGTCTCGACCATGCCCTTGTAGTCGCTCGGCAGTGCGGTGCCCAGACGTGACTCCACCTCCGCCCAGTCCACGTCCGGCCGCTGTGCGGGGTGTGTCCAGCCGGTGATCCGTATGAGCCGCTCCACCCAGTCGACGTCCTCGTCCGGAGCGACCGCCAAGGGTTCCGGCACCTCCCGGTGAGCGACCACCAGCACCGGCCGCTCGATCCCTTCGGCGTCCCGTGCCGTACCCGTGGCGACCCACTGATCCCCGCACGCCCACGCCCGTATGGTCACGGCCCGGTCCTCGAGGGGGACGAGGAGAGCCGCGCCTTTGGACTCGTCGACCGTCGGATCGGTGAAGCCGTCGAGGACGAGGGTGCGCGGCGCGCCGTGAACGCCGGAGAGCAGGTCGATCAGGTCCTGCGGGTCCAGGTCGCCGGGCAGGTACATGTAGCCGTTCCCCGGGCCGAGTCGAGCCAGCAGGTCGTTGACGGTCGCGTGCGTGAGCTCCATGGCGGACAGTGAAGCGCACCCCACTGACAATGGACCCTGGGTGACGCTTGGCCTCGACTTAGGGCACGCAGAGGGCAGGCCGCCCCCAAATCGGACTACACAACAAACAAACCCCAGGCCGCTGACCTGGGGTTTCATCGTGGAGCGGGTGACGAGAATCGAACTCGCGCTCTCAGCTTGGGAAGCGACGGCGCTTGAGCGGACGAATGGCCGCTGACCTGCGCGGATTCGTCGTGTCGGCACCGTTGCGCGGGCCTGTTCGCGCCGCTGTTGACCGTGGTTGTCCGTTCTTACGGGCACGCTCTGGGCACGGGAACCACCAGCGGTCGAGCCATACTGCGCGCCGCGCTTCGTGGCGACCGGCGGGCATCGTCTGCCGGACTGATCCGGAGTGTCTGTTGCGATTGGAGATCCGACGTTCAGATGTGGCAGCGTCGATGTTGGTTACATACTCTTCTATGTACATCACCAACATTGCACCAACATTGCATAGGAGGTGTTCGTATGTCTGTGACCCAGATCGACATCGATGACGACGCCCTGGAACGGGCCATGGCTCTGGCCAAGGTCAGGACCAAGAAGGAGGCGGTCAATCTCGCTCTGCGCTTCTACGCCGAGCAGCAGGAGCGTGCGGCGCGCATCAGCCGTCACTTCGAGCGTGCGCGTGAGTGGGGTGCCGTCGAGGACGCCGAGCGGCTGCACCGGGCGGAGAAGCACAGCCGGTGATCTACTTGCTCGACACCTCCGGCCTGGTCCGGCTGCTCCGCGAACCAAAACTTCAATCGGCCTGGTACGACGCGATCGACGCCGGTGCCATCGCATCCTGCTACGTACAGCGAACCGAGTTCCTGTACAGCGCCCGGAACGGCCGCGAGTACGACGAGATCGCAGAGATGTTCACCGACCTCTATCCCGATGTGCCGGTGCCGAAGAACGCGGGGCGTTGGATCGGCGCGGTGCAGCACCGTATGGCCCAGGCCGGGGAGCATCGCAGCGCCTCGGCGGTGGACCTCGTCATCGCCGCCACCGCCGCTCACCACGGCCTGGCTGTCCTCCACGACGACGCCGGCTACCGCGCCATTGCCCGGCACGCAACCGACCTGACCGAGCACAACGTCAACGACATCGCCTGAAACGCTTTCCCCGACCCGACAGGTTGGGGGCGGGAAAGTCGCGACAAGGACTCCGTCGCCGCGCCGATCCAGAGGGTCATCTTCAGGGGACCTCGGCAGCATGGGCTACGGCACCGTGATCGGCGGACCCGACGAGGACGGGCCGTCCATCAACTGGCGGTGCGACAAGACGGCTGAGTGCGACACCGTCGCGGGCTACCGGGTCAGCCGGTGGAACGTGGCCACGAAGGACGAGCCGCTGCACGACGGACTGCTGCCGGCGGAGACCCGTGCCTACACGGACACCACGGCCGCGCGGGGGACCACGCACTTCTACACGGTGGAGGCGGTGCGCGCCGACGGCAGCATCGCGGGCACGCACGTGTGGAGCTGCGTCTTCCAGGACCGCGTCTGGCCAGCACAAGGTCGGTTGAGCGGCTTTGGGCCGAAGCTGCTTGGTCCGGTTCCCCAACACCCCGCCCTCCTGCATCGCGAGCGGCTTCGACGGCATCGCGATCGGCGATGGACGGACGGCAAGCGGCTGTACTTGCTGCCGCTGGCCAGCCGTCGCCTGTACAGCGTGTGCGCCGCCGCCCTCGCCGACCCGGACGCCTCCGACGCCGATGTGGCCGCCGCTGTCAAGGACCCGGCCCGGTGGCCGACGCCGGAGAGCGACAACCGGGGCGGCTCTACGGCGGCGACATGGAACGCAGCGCCCTCTGACGCCGAGACCCGGACGGCACGTACGCCACCCTCGCCCAGGGCCCGACCTGGTCCGGCTGGACACCCTCTCCGTCGCCGACGCCGCGGCGCTGCTCGCCCGGCTGTCAGCGGGGTAACCGGTC
>NZ_AEJC01000095.1 GCF_000317595.1 Streptomyces ipomoeae 91-03
GGGAGCTGTTCCTGCCGGGGGTGGGTGAGGGGGCCCGGTACAAGTTCGAGATCACCTCCCGCCACGGCGACCGCTTCCTCAAGGCCGACCCAATGGCCCGCCACGCGGAGGCGCCGCCCGCGACGGCGTCGATCGTGACGGCCTCGCACTACGAGTGGGGCGACCAGGAGTGGATGGCGAGACGGTCCGACATCCTGGTCCACGAGGCGCCGTTCTGCGTCTACAAGGTCCATCTGCCGTCCTGGCGACCAGGGTTGACGTATCGTCAGCTCGCCGATGAACTACCGGCGTACGTCAAGGACCTCGACTTCACCCACGTCGAGTTCATGCCGGTCGCCCAGCATCCGTTCAGCGGATCCTGGGGCTACCAGGTCACCGGCTTCTACGCACCCACCGCACGGCTCGGCACCCCCGACGACTTCAGATACCTGGTCGACGCTCTCCACCGGGCCGGGATCGGCGTGATCCTGGACTGGGTTCCCGCCCATTTCCCCAAGGACGACTGGGCGTTGGCCCGCTTCGACGGGGAGACGCTGTACGAGCCCGGGGACACACGACGGGCCGAGCATCCGGACTGGGGGACGCTGGAGTTCGACCACGGGCGCCGCGAGGTGCGCAACTTCCTTGTCGCGAACGCCGTCTACTGGTGCGAGGAGTTCCACGTCGACGGACTCCGGGTGGACGCGGTCGCGTCGATGCTCTACCTCGACTACTCGCGGGACTCCGGTCAGTGGTCGCCCAATGTGTACGGCGGGCGTGAGGACCTGGACGCCGTCGCCTTCCTCCAGGAGATGAACGCGACCGTCTACCGGCGGGCGCCGGGTGTGGTGACCATCGCGGAGGAGTCCACGGCGTGGGACGGTGTGACCCGGCCGACCGACTCCGGTGGGCTGGGGTTCGGGCTCAAGTGGAACATGGGGTGGATGCACGACTCGCTGAGCTATGTGCGGCACGAGCCGGTGCACCGCAAGTACCACCACAACGAGATGACGTTCTCGATGGTGTACGCGTACAGCGAGAACTACGTGCTGCCGATCTCCCACGACGAGGTCGTGCACGGCAAGGCCTCGCTGGTGTCGAAGATGCCGGGCGGCTGGTGGCAGCGGCGCGCCAACCACCGCGCCTACCTGGGCTTCATGTGGGCCCACCCGGGCAAGCAGTTGCTGTTCATGGGCCAGGAGTTCGCCCAGGGCGCGGAGTGGTCCGAGCCGCAGGGGCCCGACTGGTGGCTGCTCGATCCGGCGTACGGGGCGGAGGCGGACCATCGGGGTGTGCGGGATCTGGTGCGGGATCTGAACCGTGTCTATCGGGCCACGCCGTCCCTCTGGCAGCGGGACAGTGATCCGGCCGGGTTCCAGTGGGTGCGGGGGGATGCCGCCGACGACAATGTCTTCGCCTTTCTGCGGCTCGACGCGGGGGGTGTGCCGCTGCTGGCCGTCTCCCACTTCAGTCCGGTCGTTCGGGAGGGATATCGGCTGGGGGTGCCGGAGGGCGTCCCTGCGTGGCGGGAGGTGCTGAACACGGATGCCGGGGGCTATGGGGGGAGCGGTGTGACGGCGCGCGAGCCGGTGACGAGCGAGTCGGAGCCGTGTGATGGGCGGCCGGTGAGCGTCCGGCTCACCTTGCCGCCGCTGGCGACGGTGTGGCTCCG
>NZ_AEJC01000096.1 GCF_000317595.1 Streptomyces ipomoeae 91-03
CACCGGGCCGCGTGCCACGGACGGCGTGGGCTCCTACCGCGACCGGCTCGCCCGCGTCCCGGACGTCACGGCTGTCCGGGTGGCCGGCACCGACCGCGATCGGGCGGCGGTGCTGCTGGTGGCCTCGGCCGTCGGCCCGGACACCCGGCAGGCGGCCGACCTGGTACGGGCCGTACGCGAGGCGCCCGCCCCGGGGAGCGTGCGCGTGGGCGGACGTGCCGCCGAGGTCACCGACTCCTCCGCCGCGGTCCGCGACGCCCTGCCCTGGTGCATGCTGCTGTCGGCCTTGGCGCTGACGGTCCTGCTCGGCGTGTTCACCCGCACCGTCGTCGCACCGCTCAAGGCGATGGTCGTGGCGGTCCTCAGCCTGGGCGCCACCCTGGGCGCACTCGTGGTCCTCTTCCAGGACGGCCGCGGCTCCCCGCTCGGCGGCTTCACCGTGACCGGGACACTGGACACCTCCGCGCTCCTGTTCACGCTCGTCATCACCCTGGCCCTGTCGGTCGACTACGAGGTGTTCCTCCTGGGCCGTATCCGTGAGGAGTACGACCGCGGGGGCGACAACCGCACGGCGATCGTCGACGGCATCGCCCGTACCGGCCGGCTGATGACGTCCGCCGCGGCGGCGGTCGCGATCTCTACCGCGGCGATGGGCGCGTCGCACGTCACCCTGATCAAGGTCCTCGGTATCGGTGTCGCCGTCGGTGCCCTGGTGGACGCCGCACTGGTGCGCGGTGTCCTGGTTCCCGCCGTGATGGCGGCCCTCGGTCCCGCCAACTGGTGGAACCCGGCCGCCTCCCGTACCCGTCCAGCGGCATCCGCCACGGACTGAGCAGAACGACAGGAGAGACAGAGGTTGACTCACATGGGCCGGACGACGGGACAGCACGACCGAAGGCCGACTGGCCCCGCGCCACGGGTGACGGCCGCCGAGGTGGTCGTACCGACCCATCGCTACGAGCAGCAGCAGATCGTGGCCGAGGTGGCGCGGGAGACGATGCGGAACCTCACGCACATGGGCGGGACGCTGCGCAAGATCTCCGGCAACTCGGGTGTGACCACGCGCCATCCGTCCCTGCCACTGGAGACGTACCGCCGGCTGGACGGTTTCACCGAGGCCAACAGCGCCTGGCTCGAACAGGTGCTGGACCTGGGCGAGCGGGCACTGGCCGGAGCCCTGCGGGCCGCCGGAGTCGCGCCGGAGGACGTCGACGCGGTGGTCAGCACGACCGTGACCGGCGTGGCCGTACCGTCGCTGGAGGCGCGGCTCGCCCAGCGGGTGGGGCTACGGCCGGACGTCACCCGCGTCCCTCTGTTCGGCCACGGCTGTGCCGGAGGGGCTGCGGGACTCGCCCGGCTCCACGACCACCTTCGTGCCTACCCGGACCGCGTGGGTGTGCTCCTTTCGGTGGAACTGTGCTCGCTGACCCACCAGTTGAGCGACACGTCGATGGCGAGCATCGTCCCCGGCAGCCTCTTCGGCGACGCCGCCGCCGCGGTCGTGGCCGTCGGAGGACACAGGGCGGAGGGAATCACCGGGCCCGAACTGGTGGACGCGTGCAGCACGTTGTACCCGGACAGCGAGGACGTCCTGGGCTGGCAGATCGGCTCCTACGGCTTCCGCGTCGTCCTGTCCCGGGACCTGCCGGAGATCACCGAGCGGCAACTTCCCAAGGACGTGAGCGGGTTCCTCGGCCGGCACGGGTTGACGCCGGAGCTGGTCCGTACCTGGATCCTCCACCCCGGTGGCCCGAAGGTCATCGACGCCGTCGAGCGGGCCTTCCGGCTGCCACCGGAGACCCTGGCACCCTCCCGGCACTCCCTCGCCTCGCGGGGCAACCTCTCGTCGGTATCCGTACTGGACATCCTGCGGGTGGCGATGGAGACGCCGCCGCCCGCGGGATCACCGGGGCTGGTCACGGCCATGGGTCCCGGATTCGCCACCGAGCAGGTCCTGCTGCGCTGGTGACACGCTTCGGCGGCGCGACGAACACAGTGCAAGGAATGCGTCAGTGATCCATCCGGGCCCACCGCGCTCCCGACCGGACTCGTGCCGCTGGCCTCCGCCGTCGCCTGCGAACGGCTGCTGGAGCTGCGGCTGTCCTGGAAGAACGCCCGGTGGGCGAAGGCGCGCGGCGATGTGGAGTACGGGCAGCGGCACTTCCCGTGCATGGTCGCCGCGCGCATCGGCCTGTTCATCGGCATTCTGACCGAAGTCGCTCTCGCCCACCGCCATTTCATCCCGGTTCTCGGCCGGATCGCCCTGGGTGTCCAGGCGGTCGTCCATGCCGGCCGTTGGTGGTGTGCGCGTTCCCTCGGACCGCGCTGGAACACCCACGTCATCGTCGTGCCTGGTATGCCCTTGGTCGACCGGGGCCCCTACCGCTGGCTGCGCCACCCGAACCACATGGTTGTCGTCGCCGAGGGCATCGCCCTTCCCCTGGTGCACAGCGCCTGGCTGACCGCCCTGCTGTTCACCGCCGCCGACGCGGCCGTGCTCACCGTACGGCTGCGGGTGGAGAACAAGGCACTGGGGCTGGCGACGCAGGTACGGGTCGCCGGGTGTCGGCGCTGTCAGGTCGCCCCCGTCTCACCCTGTGGCGGCGCCACCCGGCTCGTTCAACCGCTCGTACAGGGCGCGCGCCCTCCCCGCCTGGGTCACGATCTCGCGGATTCCTCGCGTACGCCCGATGGCGGGCCGGGACGGGTGGGCGTACGCCGGAAGGCGAGAGGGGTGGCCCGCCGACCCCGCCACTCCGAGGAGGAACCATGCGGCAGACCGGGCCGACCGGAGCCAAGACCGCGATGAGCAAGGAAATGCAGGACTGCGTCGACGCCTGCATGGCGTGCCACAGCGTGCGTGATCACATCCGGCGTGGACAGCGCCGCCACACACGTGCACCGCACCATCAGGGCGGCCGGAGAGCGGGGAAGCTGCCCGCAGCACAGGCCGCCCCCTCCGCCTACCCCCGGCTCTCCGGCGCGGCTCGTCACCAGGCCGTCGGACGGGGACATGTGTGCCGTCGTCGCCCCGCCGTCAGCTGCCGTCCCGGGTGTCGGACAACTCGTGGGTCGTGAAGGTGACGTCCTCGAACACCGCCCGGCAGCCTGCGCCGTTCGGTGACTGTGCGAGGAAGCCCACCTCGACCGGACGGTCGATCGGTACTCCGATGCTGCACACGCGGACCAGCTGCCACGTTCGGCCGTCGGCAGAGCTGTGCAGCGCGAAAGCATGCCGCATCCGGGAAACACGCAGGTACACCGTGTTCCCGGGGACGTCCCAGGAGTTGGCGTCGTCAGACACGCCACGGGTCACGACGGAGACGACGCTTGCCCGGCCCGCCGGCGAGAACTCGAAGCAGAGTTTCAGCCACGTGGTCCCGTCCACCCACACCACCAGGACACCCGCGTCGAACCGGTCCTGGAAGTCCACGGTCACCCGGGCGATCAGCTGGAACGGGCCCATGACCTCGCCGGTCAGCCGGGTCAGGTCGGCCGACGCCTCGCCGGGCGCGGCGGTGGGGTCGATGAACAGATCGCTCTTCGCCGCCGAGACCACCTCCAGCGTCGTTCCGTCGGTGGTCCACCGGCCCCCGGCCGGGCCGCGCGCCGTCAACTCGAACGGCAAGGCGGTCATACGGACTGGCTCCATGCTCTTACCTCACATTCTCAGCCGAATCGAGCAACAACAGGTCGTCCAAGCCGCACAGAGCCAGCGAATCCATGGAGGTCCACGGCGCCGAAGTCGTGCGACCGCGACAGGACGCGCGGCACTGCCACGTAGAACGCGTCGGCCGCTTTCCCGCCCTCCCCGGTTCGAACGGTGCCGGCTTGACCTGCGGGACACCCTCCGCGGCGACGACCACAGCGAAGGGTCGGCGCAGTGCTCGATGAGACTCCGAGCGGCACGCCGCGCCACAAGCCGCCGGATCAAGACTCAACATGATCGAACAAATATGACCGGCGGCTGCGAGGAAGACTGAACGTTCCGGGGAGCTGCTGTCAAGACCCCTTCGATCGACGCGTAGAGCCGACCGCGCATGCCGTGAAGTCGGGTGTCACCCCCTTTGAGAAATGCCCTGTCGGCGGTTACGGCACCCCAGCCGAGTGGCTGCCCTCCGTCGAATCCGCTGCCGTCCGTCGGAATCGGTGCCGCAGGAACCCTTGACGTACGGCCTCACGCTACGTAGACATGACCGCGCGGTCAGACCGCGTGGTCATACAGTTGACCTCATTCGATTCAGACGTACGGCTGTCGGGAGACTTCATGGCACCACTGGTGGGGCGGAGCGAGGGCTCCTCCGTGCCGCGCAGCGCGGACGTGGCCCGGCTGGCCGGGGTGTCGCGCAAGACGGTCTCCCGGGTCCTCAACAACGAGCCGTACGTCTCGGAGGAGGCCCGCACAAAGGTTCTCGCAGCCGCTGAGGAACTCGGCTATCGGCTGTACCAGGCGGCCAGGGCGCTGGCCTCCGGGCGCACGCGCTCCATCGGTGTCGTCGCCCTGGGAACCGCGGGGTACGGAACCGCCTCACTGCTCGTGCACATCGAACAGGCGGTACGGGATGCCGGTTACGCGCTGCGCGTGGTCAACACACCGGACGGCGACCCGGAAGGCATCGCGGGTGCCGTGGAGTCACTCCTCGAACAGGGCGTGGACGGTGTGGTCGTCTCCGAGCCCATCGTGAAGGGGGAAGTCCCGCTCCGTGTCGACGTGCCGGTCCTCTTCCTCGGAGCACCCCCCGCCTTCACCGCCACCCGGACGCTGACCGTGGGCGTGGGCGCCCGTGAACTGGCGCGGGCGGCCACCGAACACCTGCTGGACCTGGGACACCGGACCGTCCATCATCTCGCCGGCCCGCGGAAGTGGTACGCCACCAAGGACCGCATCGAGGGCTGGCAGGCGGCGCTCGCGGCGCGGGGCGCGTACGAGCCGCCGCTGCTCGACGGTGACTGGTCGGCAGCCTCCGGGTACGCGGCGGGTCACGGGCTGGCCTCGGACGGTTCCGTGACCGCGGTGTTCGCGGCGGGCGATGAGATGGCGATCGGTCTCATCCATGCCCTGCGTGAGGCGGGGCGTCGCGTGCCGGAGGACATCAGTGTCGTCGGCTTCGACGGCAACCCGGTCTTCGCCTACGTCTCCCCACCTCTGACCACCGTGCGCCAGCCCTTCGAGGCCGCCGCGCGGGAAGGCATCCGGCTTCTCGTGCACGTCATCGAGAAACCCGACACAGACCTGCCGCAGGCGAGCGACCCACCGGTCGAACTCGTCGTCCGCGGCTCGACCGCGCCTCCGCCGTCCCACCCCGACACAGCGGGCCGGCGCACCACCTGACAGCACCCCGGCAGCAGCAGGGAGCACACCCGCACGCCTGGGCACCGCTCTGCCACTCGCCGGCCGCCTCACTGAGAGGCCGGCCGTCCCCGATCCGCGCCGCCGCGTCGTCGAAGTCCTCACACGCGGCGGACGCGCCCTGCGGGCTCGCCGCTTCCCACCCGGGTCCATCCCGGGGCGGCGGGCACCGAAACTCCCCATCCCTTCCCTGTCCTGAGAGCCGCACATGTCCCCTGCACTGTTGGGCGTCAGACCCGACGCCGCTCGGCGTTCCCGCCCCACCACTCTCCTGCTCCTGTTTCTGGCGCTGATCGTCGCCGCGGCGACGATGATGCTGCCTGCCGCGGACCGGGCACACGCCCTCTCCCGTCCCTCGCAGACGATGTACACCCCGCCTTCGGGTGCGCCTTCGCCCGGTTCGCTGTATCCGCGGGCGCTGCGCCTGCAGCACAACGGCTCGGCCAACGGCACCCTGCTCGCCACGTTCGAGCAGTACACCTCCGGCACGCCGGTCTTCCCGATCTACCGCAGCACCGACAACGGCAACTCCTGGAGCAAGATCTCCGACGTCGCCGACACCCAGAACGGCTGGGGCATGCGCTGGCAGCCCGAGCTGTTCGAACTGCCCACCGCGATCGGCGGCTTTCCGGCCGGGACCATCCTGGCCGCGGGTGACTCGGTGCCCGCCGACCGGTCGGCCACCAAGATCGACCTGTACGCCAGCACGGACCGCGGGCAGACCTGGAGCTTCGTCACCAACATCGCCACCGGCGGCGCCGCCTTCGACACGAACGGGAACACCCCCGTCTGGGAGCCGTTCTTCCTGGTCTCCGGGAACAAGCTCATCGTCTACTACTCCGACCAGCGCGACCCCGACCACGGTCAGAAGATCGTGCACCAGGTCTCCACGGACGCCCGCACCTGGGGGCCCGTCGTCGACGACGTGGCGATGCCCACCGCCAGCGACCGTCCGGGCATGCCGACCGTCGCCAAGCTGCCGAACGGCAAGTACGTCCTGTCGTACGAGTACGGCGGCGCTCCCGAGGGCAACTTCTCCGTCTACTACAAGATCTCCTCGGACCCTGAGGCGTTCGGCTCCGTCACCGGCATCCCGTTGCGCGCGACGGACGGCGTGGTCCCGCGCAGCGCTCCCTACATGACGTGGCTGCCCACCGGGGGCTCCAACGGCACACTCGTCGTCAGTGCCAACAGCGCCGACGACCTGTTCATCAACACACAGAACGGCGCCGCGAACACCTGGACGCGCATCAACGCCAACGTGGCCGGCGGCTACAGCCGCGGCATGACCTCCCTCCCCGACGGGCACAGCCTGCTGATCCTCAGCGCCGGACGCGGAGGCAGCAACCTCTCCAACCCCGTCACCTACAGCACGATCGACCTCGGCGGCGGCATCTCCGACGGCGCCACCTACACCGTCTCCAACGCGGGCAGCAGCCAGCTGCTCACCATCGCGGGCGGCTCCACCACCAACGGCACCTACGCCACCCAGCAGAACGCCGACAACGCGAACGACCAGAAGTGGCGGTTCGACCAGCAGCCCTCCGGCTACTTCAAGATCTTCAACGTGGCCAGCGGCAAGGTGCTGGGCGTGGAGAACCAGTCCACCGCCAACGGCGCCAAGATCCTGCAGTGGGACGACAACGGCACCCCGGACCACGAGTGGGCGGTTTCCCCGCACCCCGCGGGTGGCTTCTCCCTGGTCAACCGGCTGACCGGCAAGTACCTGGAGATCCCCGACGCCTCCACCACCGTCGGCACCACCGCCGGGCAGTGGGACAGCACCAGCTGCGCCTGCCAGCGCTGGAACCTCACCCAGACCGCCCTGCCGCCCCTCGGCACCGGTCAGTACGTGCTCGTCAACAAGAACAGCGGCAAGTACCTGGAGATCCCCGCGTCGTCCACCACTCCCGGTAAGGCGGCCGACCAGTGGCAGAACTCCGCCTGCGACTGCCAGCTGTGGACCTTCCAGTCCCAGAGCGGCGGCGCCTGGACACTGCAGAACGTCCACAGCAACCTGAGGCTCGACGTCAGTAACTCCTCCACCTCCGCCGGCGCGGCCATCGTCCAGAACACCTCCTCGGCCGGCAACTCCCAGAAGTGGACCCTGACCAGCGCAGGCGGCGGCTACTACAAGATCGTCAACGTGGGCAGCGGCCTGCTGGCCGCAGTGGCCCAGTCGTCCACCGCCAACGGAGCGTCCATCATCCAGTGGAACGACGCCGGTATCGACGACCAACTGTGGAAGATCGTCCGGGTCAACTGACGCACTGCTTGTGTCATGACGAAGCGCAGGAACCGCTGGTGAAGCGGTTCCTGCGCAGGGCGTCAGCTTGCCCCCATCCCACACCTTCGTGCTCGGCGACGACGTCCGGCACCACCACCGAGACGGCAGGACGGTGAGCGACGTGAACCTCCTGCCTGCGGCAGACGACCTCACCCCGCCGCGAACCCGCCGACAGGGCCGCCTGCGTGCGGTGGTCATGACCACGCTGGTCCTGCTGGCCGTCACGGACCTGCTCGTGTTTCCCCGGCACTGACCGATGGATGTCGTGAGGATCAGGCCACCGACGAGTGCCGAGGCCGACAGCGTCGAAGCTCTGCGGCCGACGCGACGGCGTCGGCCGTGGTGTTGCTGAGGCACGGTGCGACGTGCTCGATCTGGGCGCATCTCCATCGGGCGAAATCGGCTGGCGTACATGACCTGCCCGAATGCCGGATTTCGGCATACTTATGGCAGCGTGAAAAAGAGCATCGGGTTGTCGGTGCGGCGATTTCCCGCTCAGCGAGCCAGCGCAGCACAACGGCCCCCTCGGTGAACGGCAACGGCCTGCGGCCATGGAAGACGTCGTGTCTCCACGACGGTCTCGGGGCGGGGCGTCCCGCACGAGCAAGTAGGTGATCTCCGCCTCGATGCCGTCGAGTTGGGCCTTCAGTGAGGTCGGTGGCCCGAGCAGCTTCCGTTGTGTCTCGCGGGCCCGAGCCAGGTCGTCGGCGTAGGTGCGGTACAGGAGGCTGTAGGAGGCTGGTACGGGAGCGCGCGTCACACCGAGGTGCCAGGATTCGGCCTCATACCGGGGTACTGCGGTGCTACAAGGCGTGCGCCCGGGCGGGGGTCTCGTAGGCGAAGACGACCAGTCGAGCCCGGTCACGGGCGCCGAGCTTGACGCGGAGCCGACCTATGTGGGTCTTGACCGTCTGCCCGGCCACGACGAGCGTCGCGGCGATCTCGGTGTTGGAGAGGCCTCGCGGAACCGGACGGCGTGGACGAGCTCGGCGAGCGGGGCGTTCCTCGACTCAACGGGGGAGGGGACCTTCGCCCGCCGCGTCCTGCGTGAGCCGGACTCCGTCGTGGCCGCCCGGGGTGCGACTCTGGTGCCCGCGTTCGGCTACGACTACGTCGACTACGTGCCGGGGCAACCTCGCCGACGCGTTGGTCCTGGAAAGTCGGGTGAGCGGGCCCGCCATGTCGAGATCGGCTACTTCATCACCCGTTCGGGACACGGGGACGAACTGCTTTACCGGAGCACCCTGCGGGACGCCTTCACCCTCACCACGGGGGTACGCGAGAGACCCTGGTCGGCGCGTCCACGCGGCGGCGCCGGACGCGGTCCTCAAGCCCGGCGTGCACGGCCCGGTCGCGGCCTTCGGGCTCGGCACCCTCAGGCTCGGTGCCGCCGAGGCCGGAGTACACGAAGTCGACGAGGTGTCGGCCCGCCGTCGATGATTGCCGGGCGGGCATAGATCACGGAATCAGGGCGCTGAAGTGAACGTCCGGGTGACCGCCGCCGAGGTGATGTCCTCCAGCGGTCCCCCTGCGGCGGGCGGTGGCGGAAGCCGCCGCTGTTGAGTGGGTGAACGGGAACAGGTTGTTCGATCGGGAGTGAGTCGGCCCCTCGCGGGAGGTCGGCCGCCCCAGAGGAAAGGAACCGTCCATGGACGAGCAGGGTGAGCGCTTCGACGTCGTCGTACTCGGCGCGGGCCCCGGCGGATACGTAGCCGCCATCCGGGCCGCCCAACTGGGCAAACGCGTCGCGGTCGTCGAGGAGAAGTACTGGGGCGGCGTCTGCCTGAACGTGGGCTGCATCCCCACCAAGGCCCTGCTGCGCAACGCCGAACTCGCGCACGTCTTCACGCGCGAGGCGAAGACCTTCGGCATCAAGGTCGACGGGCAGGTCTCCTTCGACTACGGGGAGGCCTTCCGCCGCAGCCGGAAGGTCGCGGACGGCCGGGTCAAGGGCGTCCACTACCTGATGAAGAAGAACAAGATCACGGAGATCAGCGGGCGCGGCACCTTCCTCGACCCGCACACGCTCCAGGTGGCCGACTACGAGGGCAACACCCGCACCGTCGGCTTCGACCACTGCGTCATCGCCGCCGGGGCGAGCCCCAAGCTGCTGCCCGGCACCCGCCGCACGTCGCGCGTGGTGACGTTCGAGGAGCAGATCCTCGCCGAGGACCTGCCGCAGTCGATCGTGATCGCCGGCGCCGGTGCGATCGGCGTCGAGTTCGCCTACATCCTGCACAACTACGGTGTGAAGGTCACGATCGTCGAGTTCCTGGACCGGATCGCCCCGCTGGAGGACGCCGACGTGTCCGCCGAACTCGCCAAGCAGTACCGGAGGTTGGGCATCGACGTCCTCACCTCGACCCGCGTCGAGTCGATCGACGAGTCCGGCCCGCAGGTCCGTGTCACGGTCACCGGCAAGGACGGCGCCCAGCAGGTCCTGGAGGCCGACAAGGTCCTGCAGGCGATCGGCTTCGCACCGAACGTCACCGGCTACGGCCTGGAGAACACCGGCGTGCGGGTCACCGAGCGCGGCGCGATCGACGTCGACGGCCGCTGCCGTACCTCCGTCCCGCACATCTACGCCATCGGCGACGTCACCGCGAAGCTGATGCTCGCGCACGCCGCCGAGGCGATGGGCATGGTCGCCGCCGAGACGATCGCGGGTGCGGAGACCATGGAGCTGGACTACGTGATGATCCCGCGGTCCACCTTCTGCCAGCCCCAGATCGCCAGCTTCGGCTACACCGAGGCACAGGCCAGGGAGAAGGGCTTCGACGTCCAGGTGGTCAAGTTCCCGTTCACCGCGAACGCCAAGGCCCACGGCCTGGGCGACGCGACCGGCTTCGTGAAGCTCATCAGCGACGCCAAGTACGGCGAACTCCTCGGCGGCCACCTCATCGGCCCCGACGTCACCGAACTCCTCCCCGAGCTGACCCTGGCCCAGCAGTGGGACCTCACGGTCCACGAGGTCGCCCGCAACGTCCACGCCCACCCCACCCTGGGTGAGGCGGTCAAGGAAGCCGTCCACGGCCTCGCCGGCCACATGATCAACATGTAGCGATCTGCTCACCCGGTTCGGGAAGCCGGGCCTGGACCACCGCGATCACGTACGAGAGTTCCGTCGCTGCGGCTTTTTGCCGCTGTCTTGTTCCCGTGAACAACCGGGGACGGGTAACGGTGTCACGCTGTCCATGGGCGGTGGCGGTGGCTCGAAGCACGATGTCGTCGCCCATGAGAGCAACGGATTTCGACGGCGAGTTCACGGAGGCGGGACATGGCCAACTTGGCGGAATTCCTGGTGGAGACAGCTGCCCGGCAGCCCGAACATCCGGCCTTGCGGCTGGGGGCGCACATCATCTCCTACGCGGAGCTGGACGAGCGCAGTGCCCGGGTGGCCGCGTTGCTGCGGGCCGAGGGTGTACGGCCCGGTGACCGGGTCGCCTTGATGCTGCCGAACGTCCCCGAGTTCGTCGTGCTCTACTACGGCGCGCTGCGCGCCGGGGCGATCCTGGTGCCGCTGAACCCGCTGCTGAAGGAACGGGAGACCGCCTACCACCTCACCGACTCCGGTGCGGTGCTGCTCTTCGAATGGCACCAGGCGCCGGGGGAGGGCGCGCAGGGGGCGGCTGCCGCGGGAGTGCGGCACAGGGTGGTGGAGCCCGCGTCCTTCGCCGCTGTGCTGGCCGGGTACGAGCCGCTGACGGAGGTGGCGCGGACGGCGGACGACGATGTGGCGGTCCTGCTGTACACCTCGGGTACCACCGGGAAGCCCAAGGGCGCGTCGCTGACCCATGGCGGGCTGCGGCACAACACCGTGGTCAACGAGGTCCACATCCAGCGGATGACGCCGGAGGACGTGGTGGTGGGCTGTCTGCCGCTGTTCCACATCTTCGGGCAGGTCTGCTCGATGAGCGTGGCCGTGCGCAGCGGCGCCTCGCTCATTCTCGTCCCGCGTTTCGACCCGCAGACCGTGCTGGAGGCCGTCGCCCGTGACCGGGCGACGGTGTTCGGGGGCGTGCCGACCATGTACGCGGCCCTGCTGCAGCACCCCACGGACACGGACGTCTCGACGCTGCGGATATGTGTCTCCGGCGGCGCGTCCCTGCCGGTGGAGGTCCTGCGCGGCTTCGAGGAGCGTTTCGGCTGCCCGGTGCTGGAGGGCTTCGGCATGTCCGAGACGAGTCCGGTGGTGACGTTCAACCACCTCGACCGGCCCCGCAAGGCCGGCTCGATCGGCACCCCGATCCAGGACGTGGAGGTCCGGCTGCTGGACGACGAGGGCCGGGACGTGGGCCCCGGGGAGATCGGCGAGCTGGCCGTGCGCGGCCCCAACCTGATGAAGGGCTACTGGAACCGTCCCGGGGAGACGGCCATCGCCATCCTGGACGGCTGGCTGCGCACCGGCGACCTGGCCCGGCGGGACGCGGACGGTTACCTCTACATCGTCGACCGGAAGAAGGACATGATCATCCGCGGCGGCTACAACGTCTACCCGCGCGAGATCGAGGAGGTCCTGCACGAGCACCCCGCCGTCGCCCTCGCCGCGGTGGTGGGTGTCCCGCATCAGGAGCTCGGCGAGGAGGTCACGGCCGCGGTGGTCCTGCGCCCGGGTGCGCGGGCCACGGCGGAGGAGCTGCGGCAATACGTCAAGGACCGGGTGGCGGCGTACAAGTACCCCCGCACGGTGTGGCTCATGGACAAGTTGCCGATGGGGCCGAGCGGCAAGATCCTCAAGCTAGAGATCAGCGCACCGGCCATGAATCCGGGGGGCTGACGGCCGCCGGACGGAACGCGGCGGAAAAGCGGGACCGCAGGCCTGCCGCTGCGCCGAGTCACCGCACCGCCCAAGTGGAGTTGTGGCCGCTGGGCGGGCGAAGCCGGTGGCCGCCGCGCTTCGAGCGGCGCGGCGGCGCCCGGGGCAGCGGTCGACGTCACAAGTTCGCGTACCTGCCGCCGGCGACCGCGAGCGGCAGGTGGCCGCCGGGCCTGACGCCTGTTGGACGGACGGGGCGAGGAGGGGATCCCTGCGCGGGAAAGTCCGTGGCAACGCGAAGGATCTACGGCACGAACTCCGACGCGTCCTGTTCCAGCAGTTCGGGCCAGGGGCCTCCGCAGCGGGTACGCGCATGCATGCGCAGCCGGTTGCCCACCGACTGCTGCAAGGTGGGGGAGAGACCGGGCCGGTGGGCCAGCTCGCGGAACCAGGCGGGTGGATCGGCGACGGAGGATTCCTGTAGCTGGGCGAACACCTCCACTGCCCGGCGGGCGAGAGCCACGTCCTGGGTGACCAGTTTCAGGACGAGGTCCTTGCGGCCAGTACTGCCCAGATGCGCCAGCAGGACTCTCAGCGGCACGCTCCAGCGATTGGCGATTTCCCGCTTGGGTTTGAGGACACGCGGGTCGTACGCGTGCAGGGCTTCGGAGACCTTCAGCAGCAGCCGGGCGGCGGCGCCGGGGTCGTGGGGAGCCATGCGCTCGATCAGCCGCCCCAGTTCACGGATGTCCTCGGTGACCAGAGGCCCATCGGCCGGAGATATGGGCAGGATCGACGGCAGCAGCGCAGCGTACGCCGCCTCGGCCTGGTCGGAGTCCTCGACCGGGGTGAGGCGGCACACCGCGGTGGTCAGCACATGGCGCGCCAGCGCGGCGACATTCTTGTCGGCGGTCCCCGGGAGCGGGTGGTCGTCGGCGGCCGGGGTCGCCAGGTCGTTCAGCACGGGCAGCAGCGGCTCCAGATCCGGGTGGATCCAGCGGCCCGAGAGGACGGCGGTGCGGATGAGTTCCAGGACAGCGATGCGCAACGGGCTGGCTCCGGAGCGCAGTTCTTCGGCCAGGACACTGCTGTCGGGCGGGCTCCAGCCGGCGGAGTCCATCATGGCCCTGATGAGGCGGTAACCCTGTCGACGGCGGTTGGGGTTGCCCGTGGTCAGCGTGTGAGCCAGGGCGCGCAGCCGTTCTTCGTAAGGTGACAGCACATCAGCCGCTTCTCGTGGCGTGGCGGAGGCCAGCGCGGTGACGAGCAGGTTCGTGTTCTCGGTGAGCAGGGCCTCGTCGACGGGATAGGCCAGGAGCCGGGGATGTGCGGCGACGTATTCGACGAAGTCGGTGGCGAAGGTCGCTGGGGCCTGTCTATCGGTGGCGCAGGCGGCATGGACCACGGGATCGGTGGCCCACGCGCGCAGCGCCTGGTCCGCTTGTGACTGCCCGGCCGCGGCAGCGGGCACGGCGAGCTTCGCGAGGCCGTCCGCGTTCAGCCACACTTCCTGCGGTGCGTCGGGAAGGACACGCAGAAGTGTGTCGGGGGCCGGGCGGGCACGCCATACGGCTTCCAGGAAGAGCCGGGGGCGGGTTCGCCGCCGATCCCGGTACGGCGGAGCCGGCAATTGGAGCAGAGCCTCACGGCAGCTGGTCTCGATGAGCCGCACGAATGCGGAGTCGCGGGGGCGGGGGCGGTCATCGTGCTCCCCCCTCTCGCCGTCGGCCAGCGTGGGCACGACCACCATGTCCAGGGCCGCGGTCTGGGCACCCGGCTCGTCCAGCGCGAGGAGCGCCTGCACGACCTGTCCGGCAGCCCGCTCGTCGAGGTGCGTCGCGAGGAGACCCGCGCCGAACAGTTTCGCGCGGTCTGTCGGGTTGCCGAGTTCACCGGCGACGGCTTCGAGCGCCAGCTTCAGGCGGTCGGGCGCTTGCGCGATGGCTTTCGAGGCGGCCCACAGCGAGCCCAACGCCGACTCCACCGCGTCAAGTTCCCTGCCGAGCAGGTCCTGGGCGCTGTCATTGAGGAGACCCTCGAAATGCGTGGCCGCCAGGCGTCGGGCCTGCGCGGCCAAGGCGGCTTCCTCGATACGGGCCGCTTCCTCGGCCGCCGCCCGTATGAGATCAGCCAGTCCGGCAGTGGCTCCGTCCCTGCTGAAGTTCTGCCAGAACCTCGTCATCTGCTGGAGCGTCCAGTCGAGGTCGTACCGGTAAGGCCGCGCGAAGGAGCCTCAGGTACAGGTGGTCGTGAGAGCGCAGAGTGGGTGTGCTCCAGGTCAGCAGCCACGCGATACAGCTCAAGTCGCCCAGAAGCTCCACCGCGGCGGCGGGATGTCGGCGCAGCAGGCGGCACAGCGACTCCAGCAGCTGGATGCGCACGGCCCGGCCGTCGGCGTCCGGCTGCTCGCCCCGTTCCCATACCGCCGTGAGATCGGCCACCCATCGGTCGGGGCGCGGGTGGCGGGTTCCGGGGAGAACGGTGAGGAAGCGTTTCACAGGGTCGGCAGGCAGGCTGCGCAGCCGTTCCCGGGCGGGCTGGGCCGCCGCTCCGAGGGTGCGCAGTTGGGCGTACAGCTCCAACCCCAGCGCTACGGTCCGGTCGTCATTCAGCAAAGGAAGCAGGAGGCGATCGGCCCTGCCCGGTGCCTCCCGGGGCACAAGTTGACCGGCGACGGCTGCCAGGACAAGGTCGGTCGGGTTGTCCAGAAGGCGGTCGACGAGTTCCTGCGCCCGCCCTGCCATGCGCAGCCAGTCGGCGGCCATGTACTCGAAGAACGTCTGGTGGAAGAACCGGATGCGGGCGGTTCCGGTGATCGTCGAGATGACTCCGCGGCGTTCCAGTTCTTCGAGGTCGTCCGTGATGGTGTCCCACGTCTTGCCGGGGAGCAGCTCCTCCAGGTGGTGTCCCACGACGGGCAGGTCGATCTCCAGCTCGTTGGTGGCGAGCATGTAGCGGGCCAGTGCCTGGGCCGTGCGCCGGAGATTGCGCGCCGCTCGTTCTGGTTGGGGCGAGTCGCCGTGCCCGGCTCTGCTGTCCTGCTCGACGCGCTGTCGACGCACTTGGTCGTAGAGCGAGGCGACGTCGATGTCCTGGACCGGAGGGTCGGGCGCGTAGACGTCGAAGAGCATGCGCAGGGTCAGCGGGTTGTCGCACACCTCGCGCAGGGGAAGATCCTGATATACGGCCCCCATGATGCGGCGCTCCAACTGCTGGGCGGCGAGCGGGCCGTGCACGGCTTGAGGGCAATAGATCCGGCTGTGCTTGGCCACTGCCATGGCCCGTTCGTCGGAGCTGTAGGCCCCGAGACGCAGAGGCCGTTGCAGGAAGGCGTCCCGGGCGTCCGTCTCGGCTTCGTCGTCGTCCTCGAACGGCAGGAGTTTGGCTTCTCCCGGGCGGCAGGACATCACCACCGACACCGCGTTGTGGCGGGCGGCGTCGATGAGCCGGGCGACCAGCGCAGCTCCTTCGGGGCTGTGCATGAGCAGGTCCAGAGTGTCGACCAGCAGCACGGGAGTCGCCTCGGCGGCACAGCGGGTGAGCGCCTCGGTGATCTCCGCGACGGTCAGCGCGGTGGGAGGCAGCTCCGGCTCGGGACGCAGAGCGTCGAGCAGAAACGAGGCCTTCACGAACAAGGGCTCCATGCCCTGCTGGTCCGCGAGTCGGTGATACAGGCTCCACAGCACGGTGGTCTTGCCGTATCCGGGCTCTGCGACCACCAGTTGGGCGCAGAGGTCGGGCACACGGCCAAGGACGGCGCTCTCCAGCGCACGCGGAACATGCAGGTCGGTCAGGGAGATCCCGTGCGGGAAACGGCTGGTGGGCCGCATCAGCAGACCGGCGTCCTCGACAGCCTGGGCGCTGAGCCGGCGCACCTTGGCCAGTTCCTCGGTTCCGGGCATCGCCAGGAGCTTTTCCCGAGCTCGTTTCCGCAAGGACTCCATATGAGGGACGCTCAACTTTTCGAACAGGGCCGCGTCCTGCGCGGTGTGCTTCCCCGCTTTCGCCCGGTCCCTGGCCTTCAGGCGCAGGTCCAGTACCACCGCTTCGAGCTTTTCGCTCTTGTCGGGGACAACACGGCCGTTTCTCCAGTCGCTGAAGGAGGTCTTGCTGGTTCCTTTGATTTTTTCCAGCGTCGGGCTGCCCGCGAGTTCCCACAGTTTGGTCAGCGCCGAGGTGAACTCATCGGCCATCCATCGCTCCACTTCGTCGTGTTGCTCGTGGATCCCTTTTAGACCGTGTCCTACGTGGTGAGGCGGACGAGACGCTTGTAGCAGCACAAGGCCGCGGCGAGACCGAGAAAGGCCAGGTAGTTGCGGGGATTACGTTCGTAGCGGGGGCTGAGTCTGCGGTAGCCGGACAGCCACGACATCGTTCTTTCGATCACCCACCTGCGGCGGCCCAGCCGTTCGCTGGACTCGATGCCTTTGCGGGCGATCCGGACTCCGATGCGCTTGCCGTGTAACCATTTCCGCAGGTCCGGTCGATCGTAGGCTTTGTCCGCGTGGAGGCGCTGAGGCTTGAAGTACCGGCCGCGATGGGGGTCGTGTCTCGTTTGGTGACCCGCCACCATCGGCTTCAGACCTTCGCTGTCGTGGGTGTTGCCGGCCGAGACGCCGACGACCAGGGGCAGTCCGTTCGCGTCCGACAGGATGTGCATCTTGGAACCCGGCTTGCCCCGGTCCACGGGGCTCGGACCTGTGTGTTCGCCCCCTTTTTTAGCCCTGACGTGGGCGGTGTCGAGGACTACACGGGTCACCTCGACCAGGCCGGCGTCGTCGAGCCGGTGCAGCACAGCCTCGTGCAATCGGCCCCAGACGCCGGCTCTGGACCAGATCAGGAAGCGGCGGTGAGCGGTCGACTTCGATATGCCGAAGCAGGGCGGCAGAGCCCGCCAGGCACAACCGCTGACCAGCACGTAGATGATCGCCGCGAACAGCGTCTCATCAGGCGTGTCCTGTGTACCGCCGCCCTGTGGCCGCACCTTCGACGGCGGGATCAGCGGCTTCGCGATCTCCCACAGCCCATCCGGAACAATCCAACTCCACGTATCCCGCCCCATGCCCTGCCCAACGTCCGCCTCACCACGTAGGACACGGTCTAAGTTCGACAAGGCCGACTACAAGGAGCGCCACGCGGTCGAGTGCGGAATCAATCGCCTCAAGCGGCACCGCGCTGTCGCCACGAGATACGACAAGTTGGCAGTTCGCTACGAGGCGACCGTGCTGGTCGCAGCCATCAACGAGTGGCTGTGACCAGCACTTTCAAAACGCACCCTAGTAGGGCTTGGTTAGGTTGGGACCGGCGTGTCGTATCGGGTCCAGGGTCTTCGGCAGGTGGGGCATGTTCCTGCCCAGCAGACGAGGAGGACTTGGAGCTCGGCCACAACCTGGTAGGTCGTCAGGCCGTGGCCGCTGCTGGCGGGCACAGCCGCTCCAGGGTGCAGAACGCCTGCGCCACCGAGGCCAGGGTGACGTGCCGCAGGAAGCCGTTGAAGGTGCGGCCTTCGAAGTGGCCCAGTCCCAGGGCGGTCTTCAGTTCCCGGTAGTCGTGCTCCACCCGCCAGCGGATCTTCGCCGCACGCACCAGGTGCCGCAGCGGGGTGTCAGCCGGCAGGGTGGACAGCCAGTACTTCACCGGCTGTTCCTCCCCGGCGGGCCACTCGGCCAGCAGCCAGCACACCGGAAGGTCCGCGCCCCGGTGCGCCCGGCGCAGGCGGACCCCGGCCGGGCGCACCCGCAGTGCGGCGAACCGCGAGCGCAGCGGCCCCTTGGAGCCCTGGCGCCAGGTCACCCGGTGCAGGGCGCCGCGCCCGATGCCCAGGACCAGCTCGCGCACCGCGACGGGCTGGTCCCGGTAGCGCACAACGGGCTTGCGGCCGGTGCCCGACCAGGCAGGGGCGGTGCGCGTGGCGGTCTCGGGCAGGACCGCGGTGTCCGAGCGCACCCCGACCACGTAGGCGATGCCGCGCTCGGTCAGCGCCTCGCGGAAGGCCCCGTCCTGCCCGTAGCCCTCGTCGGCCACCACCAGCGGCGGCTCCAGGCCCCAGCAGCGCAGCTCGTCGACCATGTCGACGGCCAGCTGCCACTTCTCGGCATGCCCCACGCCGGCGGGGATCCGGGCCCGGCGCCGCCTGTGCTCCGCCCGGCCGGCCTCCTCGGCGGGCGCGGCGGCCGCATCCCACGCGGCCGGCAGGAACAGCCGCCGGTTCACCGGGCAGGAGGCGGCATCGGTGACCAGGTGCACGCTCGGCGCGACCTGGCAGTTCGCGGTTTTGCCCAACGCCCCGCAGCACTGCGCGGCCACGCCCGGGGAGGCGTGCCCGTCCTTGGGGAAGGACACGTCATCGACCACCCAGGCATCCGGGCGGATGACCGGCTCCATCCTCCAGGCCACCTCGGCCAGCACCATCTGGTACGACCACGGGGAGTCGGCCAGGAACTGCTGCAGCCCCTGCCGGTCCACCCCCAGCCGGGCCGCCATCGGCTCCATCGACTTGCGCCGCCCCTCGCCGAGCAGCCCCCGCACATACCGCTCGCCCCACCGCCGCTGGTCAACCCGCCCCAGCGGGGCGAACACCTCGGCCGCGAACGCCGCCAGCCGGTCCTGGGCCTCCACCAGCTCCTGCGGGGTCATGGCCCTCACCCCCGCGAGGCCGACACGCTATTCCCCATCCA
>NZ_AEJC01000097.1 GCF_000317595.1 Streptomyces ipomoeae 91-03
CACCACGCCGTCGCCGATGCCGAGCCCGCTGTCCGTCAGCCACTCGGTGTTGGGCAGCGAACCGACGGCGACCAGCACCTCGTCGGCCTCGACGACCTCGCCGCCGGCGAGCCGCACCCCGTCCTCGGTCACCTCGGTGACGGTGACTCCGGTGCGCAGGTCCACCCCGTGGTCGAGGTGGGCCCGGGAGAGCACCGCGCCGACCTCCTCGCCGACCGCGTGGGCGAGCGGCACCGACGCCGGTTCGAGCAGGGTCACCTCCGCCCCGAGACGCCACGCCACGGCCGCGGCCTCCGCGCCGAGGAACCCGGCGCCGACCACGACCAGCCGCCGCCCCGGCGTCAGCCGGTCCCGCAGCGCCAGCGCGTCGTCCAGGGTACGCAGCACATGCGCTCCCTCACCGGGCAGCCTGCGCGGCCGTACGCCGGTGGCGATGACGAGTCCGTCGTACGGCACCGTCGAGCCGTCGGCCAGCCGTACCTCGCGGGCCGTGAGGTCGAGGCCGGTCGCGGCGGTGCCGAGGCACAGGTCGAGGTCGAGTCCGTCGAGGTCGGACGGGGGGCGCAGGGCGAGCCGGTCGGCCTCCCACTCCGCCGCGAGCAGCTGCTTGGACAGCGGGGGCCGGTCGTACGGCGCGTGCGGTTCGTCGCCGACGAGGGTGAGGGTGCCGGTGTAGCCCTCGCGGCGCAGCGTCTCGGCCGCCGCGAGACCGGCGGCCGAGGCACCGACGACCAGGATCCGGTTCACTCGCCGACCAGCCGGATCGCCGCGGCCGGGCAGACGGCCACGGCGTCACGCACACTGTCGAGGAGTTCGGCGCCGGGCCGCTCCTCCAGCAGGATCGCGATGCCGTCGTCGTCCTGGTCGAACACGTCCATGGCCGCGACCACACACTGGCCCGAGGCGACGCACTTGTCGGCTTCCAGTTCCACCTTCATGGGGTTCCCCTTCTTCACACGTCGGTTGTCGTTCGATTGCGGGACGGTCGACCGTCACCAGGTCACGGGCAGCTCGTGCACGCCGTACACGAACGCGTCCTCCTTGAAGCGGACGTCCTCCGGCGAGCAGGCCAGTTTCAGGCCGGGGACGCGCTTGTAGAGGGTGCCGTAGACGACCTGGAGCTCCATGCGTGCGAGCGGCTGGCCGAGGCACTGGTGGATGCCGAAGCCGAAGGCGACATGACGGCGGGCGTCGCGGGTCAGGTCGAGCCGGTCGGGGTCGGGGAACACCTCGGGGTCGCGGTTGGCGATCTCGTTGACCATGACGACGCCCTCGCCGGCCTTGATGACCTGACCGGCGATCTCGATGTCCTCGGTCGCCGCCCGGCGCCGTCCGAGGTGGGTGATGTGCAGATAGCGCAGGAGTTCCTCGACGGCCGAGCTGACGAGTTTCGGGTCGTCGGTGTCGCGCAGCAGGGCGAGCTGGTCGGGGTTCCGCAGGAGGGCGAGGGTGCCGAGCGCGATCATGTTCGCGGTGGTCTCGTGACCGGCGATGAGCAGCAGCAGCGCCATCTCCGTGGCCTGCCGGTGGTCGATCTCACCGGCGGTGACACGGCCGGCGATGCTCGACAGCAGATCGTCCTTCGGTTCGGCGATCCGCTTTCCGATGAGGCCGCCCAGATACCCGGCGATGGCCCGCGTCGCGTCGCCCCGCTGCTTCGGGGTGGATTCCCGGTGGATGACGGTCTTGGTGTTGGCCTGGAAGAAGTCGTGGTCGTCGTAGGGCACACCGAGCAGTTCGCAGATCACGAGCGAGGGCAGCGGCAGGGCGAACGCCTCGACCAGGTCCACGGGGCGCGGGCCGGCCAGCAGGTCGTCGATGAGATCGTCCACGATGCGCTGCACGGTGGGCCGCAGGGCCTCCACCTTCTTGATGGCGAACGGAGCCGTCACCATCCGGCGCAGCCGGGCGTGTTCGGGGTCGTCCATCATGATGAAGCTGAGCTTGCCCCCACCGCCGTCCTCGGCCCTGTCCTTGCTGGGGTATCCCGGACTGTCGGTGTCCGCGCTGATCCCCGGGTGGCCCAGCAGTTCACGCTGCTCGGCATAGCGGGTCACGAGCCATGCCTCGCCACCGCCTTCGATCCGCACCTTGGTGAGCGGGGCTTGCTCCTGGAGCTTCTTGAGCCCGGGCGGGGGGTCGAACGGACAGCGGGCGTCCCGGGGCATCGGGAACTCCGGTACGGCGTCCGTCGCTTCGGGCGTGATGCCCGTGAGGGTGTCGGCCATGGTTCTCCTCGGTGGTGGGGGGGTTCCGGTCGAACCGGAGAGCCGGGGGTGACTGTCGAAGCCTCGATGAGCACATGCAAACAGGGCGCCCTGACGGCTCCCGGTCAGTTGACTGACAGAAACCTGACATGACCCGGATCACACACGAGAGGGGCCGCCATACACCGAAGAGAACAAGCCATCTCCCAACACAGAGGAGGCGTAGGGAAGTTGGCGTGAACAGAAGGCCCGGAGGCGAGGGCGTCCAGGACGGCGAAAGGGCGGCACCGGAACGCCCAGCGCCGCCCTCCGGCCGATACCCAGGACCGGCGACCTCTCCACCATGTCATGGACACATTTGCTTCCCGATATGTCCACGAAGGGTTCAGTCACCCGCCCCGCCGAGCCAGTAGCCGAAACCCCGGCGGGTGTGGATCAGCGGCGGTCCCTCCTGGTCCACCTTGCGGCGCAGCCGCGACACCAGTTGTTCGATCGCGTTGTCACCATGGAAGTCGCCCCACACGAAGCGCCCGATCTGCTCCTTCGACAACACCGTGTGGGCGTTGACGAGGAGATAGCGCAGCAGCCGGTACTCCGCGGGGGTGAGGTTCAACGCCCGCCCCCCGCGCAGCGCCTGACAGGCGGAGTCATCCAGGGTCAGGTCGCTGTAGGTCAGTTCCCTGTCCCGCCGGACGGGCTTCCTGCCGCGCAGCAACACCTGGGCCCTGGCCAGGACTTCGGCGATACGGAAGGGCTTGGTGACGTAGTCCGACTCCCCCAGGCCGAGTGCGGGCAGCAGTCTGCCGAGCGAGTCGCACACCGCCAGATAGAGAGCCGGCGGGCGATGTGCGAGGACAGGGCGCTCCCGTTCGATCCGTTCCAGGTCCGGCACCGCCAGATCCAGCACCACCAGGTCGAACCGCTGCTCGACCAGCCGCACCACGGCCTCCCTGCCGCTCTCCACCAGGTCGATCCGGTATCCGGCCAACTCCAGCGTGATGGAGAGCAGTTCGGAGACCTGCGGATCGCCCACGATGACCAGGACATGCTGCCCGGCACCACGGGGAAGCGGCGGTTTCTCGCCGACACTGCCATTCATGGTTAAGACCATTCGCGTAGATCTCATTCTTCTTCGGGGCAGCCGGGATGCGGGCCTGACCAACAGGGTGCCGGACAGGGATACGGAGGCGGGTACGGACGGGGGACGGAGGCGGAAACAGACAGGAGTACGGCGAACGGAGACGGAGGCGGAAACAGACGGGGGCGCCGACGCGGGCCGCGCACGGCTCGGCCGTCGGAAACGGGAGGGAACCCGGGGCGGCCGGACCCGCGCCCGCCCCGCCACCCGTACGGCACGGCCACCGTTCAGCGGGTGGTGGCGGGTGGACCGGCATCGGGGCCCTGACCCTCGTCGACCGCGTAGGAGAGGAACACCTCCACCATCCGCTGGAAGAGGGCGGCGAGTTGGCGGATCTGCGCGGGCGACCAGTCGGCGAGGGCCATGCCCATACCGGCCGCGCCGGCCTGCCGGATACGGTCCACGGCCTGCTGCCCGAGGGGCGTGAGCCGGATGCGCCGGGCGCGGCGGTCGCCGGGGTCGGCGACACGCGTGACGTAGCCGGCCCTCTCCAACCGCTGGACCTGACGGGTGACATGGGAGGCCTCGACGTCGAGCCGCCCGGCCAACTCCCCCGGGCGCAGCGGTTCCGATTCGGCGACCTGCCGCATCAGCGCCACGGCGGCACGGTCCAGCGGCACTCCCGCCAGGGCCATCAGACGCTCGTGCTGTCGGGCTCTGGTGCTCAGATACGTGATCTGCGTCAGGGCCCGTTCGATCTCGATCACTTCCGGGGAGGCGGGAGCAGCCGCCGGCGGCGATGGGGTCATGTACACCACCCTACCCTTCTGATTGCCTAACTCAAGCAAATCCATCAGCGCCCAGCGGCCCAGCGCTCACGCCGATCACTTGACTCACTCAAACAACATGTGCTTGCCTAAGTCAAGCAAAGAGCTGTCGCACCGGATCCGGGACCCCCGCCCGCTCGACCGGCCGAGTCATCCCTCCCACGGCCGAGCGAAGGACGGCGCACGCCCATGAGCCATCGGACGACCGATCCCCGGGACGGCACAGGCGGAGATCCCCGCCCCACCGGCCGTCCCCCTGAGAAAGAGGAACAGTTCATGAGCAGCATCGGCCTGGACGGCCGCAGTGTCGTCGTCACGGGTGCCGGTTCCGGCATCGGCCGGGCCGCGGCCCTGAAGTTCGCCGCGGCAGGCGCGAAGGTCGTGGTAGCGGATCTGAACCAGGAGGCCGCCGAGGGGACCGTCGAGGAGATCGAGCAGGCCGGCGGCACGGCTCTCGCCGTGGTCGGCGACCTCAGCGACCAGGCGGTCGTGGACCAGGTCGTCGAGCGGGCCGTCGAGGCCTTCGGCGGTCTGGACGTCCTGGTGAACAACGCCGGGATCATGGACCGGATGTCGGCCCTCGCGGACGTCGACGACGCCGAGTGGGAGCGGGTCATCCGCGTCAACCTGACCGCGCCGTTCCTGCTGACCCGGGCCGCCCTGCCGCACATGCTGGCGGCGGAGCGCGGCGCGATCGTCTTCACCGCCTCCGAGGCCGGTCTGCGCGGCAGCGCGGCCGGTGCCGCCTACACCGCCTCGAAGCACGGTGTCGTGGGCCTGGTGAAGAGCCTGTCGGTCATGTACCGCAAGCAGGGCATCCGGGCCAACGCCGTCGCCCCCGGCCCGACGATGACCAACATCCAGGTCGACGCCGATCAGACGGCCCACGGCCCGTCGGTCATCGGCGGCCTGATAGGCGCCAACATCGGCCGGCTCGGTACCGCCGAGGAGCAGGCCGACGCGATCGTCTTCCTGGCCTCCGACGCCGCCGCGTTCGTCAACGGTGTGGTCCTGCCGGTCGACGACGCGTGGGCCGCCGTCTGACGGCACCCGATCCACGCCTCCTCCCCCTGCCGAGTACGCGGAGTGCCCCGCGTGTCCGGGCGCGCGTACGCCGCCCCGCCCGCCACCCTTCGCGACTCCGCGTACCCGGCCCCTCCAGAAAGTGAGTCTCCCCATGGCGACGATGAAGTCCGTCCGGACCGCCGGTGTCGGCAAGGTCGAGGTGGTGGACGTCGAGCGTCCCGTACCCGGTCCCAAGGACGCGCTCGTCCGCATACGCGCCTGTGGCATCTGCGGCACCGACGTCACCTTCCTGCACATGGGCGGTATGCCCGCCCGCGCCCACCTGGGCGGCGAGATGGTGCCCGTGCCGCTCGGCCACGAGCCGGCCGGTGAGGTCGTCGAGGTCGGTGCCGAGGTCACCGGTCTGCAGGTCGGCGACCGGGTGGTGGTCAACCCGCAGGACGCGCCGACCGGCATCATCGGCTGCGGCGGCAAGTACGGCGCCGTCAGCGAGTACCTGCTCATCGAGAACGCCGAGGTCGGCAGGAGCGTGGCCGTCTTCCCCGACACCGTGCCCTTCGACGTCGCCTCCCTCAACGAGCCGATGGCCGTCGCCCGGCACTGCGTCAACCGATCCGAGGCGAAGCCGAGCGACAAGGTCGTCGTGTTCGGCGCCGGGCCCATCGGTCTCGGCGCGGCCATCTGGCTGAAGCTGCGCGGCGTGGAGCATGTGGTCGTCGTCGACGTCATCCCCTCCCGGCTGGAGAAGGCACTGGCCGTGGGTGCGGACGCCGTCATCGACTCCGCCGAGGAGGACGTCACCGCGCGCCTGACCGAGCTGCACGGCCAGTCCGCCAACGCGCTCGGCCAGCCCCGGCCCGGCACCGACGTCTTCATCGACGCGGCCGGTGTCGCCGCCGTCTTCAACACCGTCGTGGGCGCGGCGAAGTGGGGCGCGAAGCTGGTCATGGTCGCCGTGCAGAAGAAGGGCTCGGAGATCGACCTCGGCGGCATGCTGCGCAGCGAGCTGACCCTCATCGCCTCGCAGGGCTACCCCACCGAGATCTTCGAGGTCACCCCGGAGCTCGTCGAGCACCACGAGCGCTTCGCCAAGCTCATCAGCCACCGGGTCCCCGTCGCCGAGGTCGAGCACGCCTTCGAGCTGGCGCTGACGCCGGGGGCGGCGGAGAAGGTGGTGGTGACGTTCGACGAGTAGGGCCGCAGCACCCCGGCCGACGGCCTGCCGCCCACGGACACCGGTGGCGGGCCGTCGGCCATGCGTGGTTCCGGCCGGCAGCCGCGACGCCCGGGCCCGCGCTACTTGTTGTTCAGGTACGCCAGTACGGCCAGCACCCTGCGGTGGCCGCTGTCGCTGGTCGGCAGGCCGAGTTTCAGGAAGACATTGCCGATGTGCTTGCTGACCGCGCGCTCGGTGACGACCAGCGTCCTGGCGATCGTGGCGTTGTCGTGGCCCTCGGCCATCAGCTTCAGGACCTCGCGCTCGCGCGGGGTGAGCGAGTCGAGCGGTGAGTCCTTGCGGCGGGTCAGCAGTTCGGTCACCACCTCCGGGTCGAGGGCGGTCCCGCCGGCCGCGACCCGGTCGAGCGCGTCCAGGAACTCGTCCACCCGGCCGACCCGGTCCTTGAGCAGATAGCCGACCCCGCTCGCCCCACCGCCGAGCAGTTCGGCGGCGTACGACTCCTCCACGTACTGCGAGAGGACCAGCACCGGCAGGCCGGGGATGTGCTTGCGTGCCTCCAGGGCGGCGCGCAGGCCCTCGTCGCGGAAGCCGGGCGGCATCCGTACGTCCAGGACGGCGACGTCCGGGCGGTGTTCGAGCAGCGCGGGGACGACTTCCGGGCCACTGCCGGCGACGGCTGCCACCTCGTGCCCGGCCGAGGTCAGCAGGAGCACCAGGCCCTCCCGCAGCAGGGCGTTGTCCTCGGCGATCACCACACGCACGGCAGTCCCACCTCTGTCCCCTCGCCGCAGAGCCGCGTCAGGTCACGCCGTGTCATGCCATGTCGCGCCATGTCGCGGCACCGTGTCCGCGATGCTCCCGGTTCGGCCATCGATTCCGTTTCCGTCACCATACGCAGGGCAGCTGGACGTCGATCACGGTGGGGCCCCCGGCCGGGCTGGTCACGGCGAAGGTCCCGTCGAGCGCGGCGACCCGGCGACGCATACCGAGGAGCCCGGAGCCACCCGTCGAGGTGGGCGCGGTGCCGGGTACGGGGGACCCGTGTTGCGCACCGCCCCGGCCGTCGTCGCGCACCACGACCCGCACTCCTCTCGGGACGCGCGTGAGGTGCACCTCTGCGTGGTCGCAGCCGCTGTGCCTGGCGGCGTTGGTGAGGGCCTCGGCGACGACGAAGTACGCCGCCGCCTCGACCGCGGCGGGCGGGCGCGGGCCGTCGATGTCCTCCAACCCGTCCACGGACACGGTCGTGTCGAGCCCGCTGCCGGCGGTGAGCGCCCGTACGGCACCGGCGAGGCCCCGGTCGGTGAGGATCGGCGGATGGATGCCGCGTACGACGTGCCGCAGCTCCGTCAGAGCCGCCTCGGCCTGCTCCTGGGCGTCGATCAGCAGCTTGCGGGCGGCCTCGGGGTCGCGGTCGTACGCGCGTTGGGCGAGCCCGATCCGCATCGACAGGGAGACCAGGCGGGCCTGGGCGCCGTCGTGCAGGTCACGCTCGATGCGGCGGAGCTCGGCGCCATGGGCTGCGATCGCGTCGGCCCGGGTCGCGGTCAGCTCCTGCACCCGCTCGGCGAGGCGGGCCTTGGGCGAGGGCTTGAGCAGGGCCTCGGACCAGTGGGCCTCCAGGTCGGCGAGGCGGTTGATCAGCGGCAGGACGACCGCGTCACGGCGCAGCAGCCCGCACCACACCCCGTCCACGACCAGGCCGAGCGGCCACAGGGGCACCATCAGGCAGGGGAGCCAGCCGTAGACGTAGTACGCGAGCATCCAGCGGGCGTCGGTGTGGGTGCCGGGGTCGCGGACGGCGATGCGCAGGCGTTCGCGGACGGTGCCCTCGATCGGCTCGTAGGCCTCGGGGATCTCCCGGCCGGTCCAGGCGGCCACCTGGTGGCGTTTCGCGCCGGCGATCCGGCGGATCAGCATCACGGTCTCGGGCAGCATCCAGGCGCCCACGACGGCCGCCGTGGCGATCGCGGTGATCAGCAGCACCGTGATGAAGAGGTACATGCCGAAGGCCATCGCGGCGGCGATGATCAGCTGCAGCGTCGCCCGAGCGGCCTGCCGCACCGTCTTGCCCATGCCGCTCAGGTTAGGCGCCTGGCGAGACGGGCGCGGCGCAGGGTCCCCCGGTGCCGATGCGGGCCCGCGGTGCCGATGCGGGCCCGCTCCACGACCGACCGGCGGCCCTGCGACCGGCGGCCACCCTCCGACCGACCGCCACCTCCCCGACCGGCGGGCCGGGTCCGGCTGACGGCCACCTCTCCGGCTGACCGCCGCCTCTCCGACTGCCGACCGGCACTCCGACCGACAGCCACCTCCCCGACTGCCGACCACCTCCCCGACCGGCGGGCCCGGTCCGGCTGACGGCCACTTCCCCGACCGGCAGCCACCTACCCGACTGCCGACCGCCACTCCGACCGGCAGGCCCGGTCCGACTGCCGACCACCTCCCCGACCGGCAGGCCCGGTTCGGCTGACGGCCACCTCCCCGACCGACAGCCACCTACCCGACTGCCCATCCCCCACCGACTGACGACCGTCTTCGCCCGGCGATCCCCTTCCACCTGTCGGCCTCTCGCCCGACGGCTACCCCCCGCCCGACGACTGGCCTCCGCCCGACGGCTACCCCCCGACGACTGCCATCCGCCCGGCGGCTGTCCTTCGCCCGGCAGCCCCTACCCCCGGTCTCCGCCCAGTGGCAGTCGGACGGTGAACGTCGTCTGGCCCGGGGTGCTGGTGAGGTCGATGGTGCCGCCGTGGGCGCGGATCAGGGAGCGGGCTACGGCGAGGCCCAGGCCGCTGCCGCCGCGGTCGCGGCTGCGGGCCTTGTCGACGCGGTAGAAGCGGTCGAAGACACGGGCCTGGTCGTCCGCCGGGATGCCCGGCCCGGAGTCGGTGATCCGTACCTCGGTCATGCCGGACTCGACGCACACCTCCAGGGACACCTTGGTGCCGGGCGGGGTGTGCACGGCGGCGTTGGTGAGGAGGTTGTCGAGGACCTGGCGTATCCGGAGCGGGTCGAGGCGCAGTCGTACCGGGCCGGAGCCGGTCGACACGGTGAGCGGATGGTCGGGACGGCCCGCGCGGAAGGCGTCCGCGGCCTGGCGCGCCAACTCGACCAGGTCGGCCTCCTCGAGCCGCAGCGGTGTCTCCACATCGGCGGCGTCGAGGCGGGCGAGCATCAGCAGGTCGTCCAGCAGGACACCCATGCGGGCGGCCTCGGCGCGGAGCCGGGCCAGGTGCTTGTCGCGTTCCTCGGGGCTGTGGGCGGCGGCGTACTGGAAGAGGTCGGCGTAGCCGCGTACGGACATCAGGGGGGTGCGCAGTTCGTGCGAGGCGTCGGCGACGAAACGGCGCAGCCGCTGCTCGGCCTCCGTACGGACGGCGAAGGCGTCGTCGATGTGCTCCAGCATGGTGTTGAAGGCGGTGCGCAGTTCCTGGACCTCGGGGCCACCGTCGCGGCCGTCGTGCCGGACCGGCAGCCGCGCGGAGTCCGTGAGGTCGTGCGAGGTGATGCCGCGGGCGGTGTGCGCCATGTCGCTCAGCGGTTTCAGTCCACGGCGCAGCATGGCCCGGCCGAAGACGACGAGGGCGGCGAGGGCGAGGACGAAGGTGATGACCTGGACCGTGACGAGCTGCCCCACGGTGTCCTCGATGTCGTCCATGGGCGCGGCGCTGACCAGGATGACTCCCGGCTCGACCTCGCAGGCCCGCAGCCGGTACTGGCCGGCGTCCTTCAGGTACTCGGTGCGGGTGACTTCCGTGTCCGAGGTGGTCTGTGCCTTGGCGACGAGGGTGAAGTCGTCGATGTCCTCGGGCAGGTCGGTGGCGTCCTCGGGCTTGCGCAGCTCAGGGGTGCCGTCCTTGACGTCGTACACGGCGTAGTACCAGCGGTAGTACTTCTTCCCCGCGAGCGTGCCGTAGTCGACGATGCTCTTGGACTGGGCCACTTGGGCGATCCTGAGCTGTTCGTTCAACTGCTTCGACAAGTAGTCGCGCATGTACATCGTCAGCGCGCTGCCGACCACGGCGAACACCACGAGCGCCAGGGCGCCCAGGCCGAGTGCCAGCCGGGTGCCCAGGCGCATGCGGCGGTAGGTGTCCTTGAGGCGGGTGATCACTCGGTGGCCTGCCGCAGCACGTATCCGAAGCCCCGTACGGTGTGGATGAGCGGTTCGCCGCTGTCGTCGAGCTTGCGGCGCAGTCGGCTGATGACCAGTTCGACGACGTTGGAGCGACCGCCGAAGCCGTACTCCCAGACGTGGTCGAGTATCTGGGCCTTGGTGAGGACGGTCGGCGACTTGCGCATCAGATAGCGCAGGACCTCGTACTCGGTGGGGGTGAGGGTGAGCAGTTTCTCGCCGCGGCGGACCTCACGGGTGTCCTCGTCCATCGTGAGGTCGGCGACCTGGAGCACGGAGCGCTGGAAGGCGGGTCCGGCGCTGCGGCGCAGCACGGTGCGCAGCCGGGCCATCAACTCCTCCACGGCGAACGGTTTGACCAGGTAGTCGTCGCCACCCCGGGTGAGGCCGGCGACGCGGTCGGCGACGCCGTCGCGGGCGGTGAGGAAGACCACGGGCACCATCGTGCCGGACTGGCGCAGCCGGTCGAGCACGCCGAAGCCGTCCAGGCCGGGCAGCATCAGGTCGAGGACCACGATGTCGGGATGGAAATCGGCCGCCTGTCGCAGCGCCTCCTCGCCGGAGTACGCCGTGACGGCGTCCCAGCCCTCGTAGCGGGCGACGGTCGCCACCAGGTCCGCGATCGGCGGATCGTCGTCCACCACGAGAAGTCGCACTTTTTCCACGTGCTCATACTGCGTCACCGATCGCCTTGCGCCATAGTCTGTTCAAAGCTCGCCAGGAGATCGATAAAAACTTGAAAGTTGACCGACAGCAAAACGACAGCGGTCGCCGGACAAGCTCGTATCCCCCACTCGATCAAGAGCAGGAGCTGTCCCCGTGACCACTGTCCAACAACCCCCCGCGGCGGTAAGCCGCTCGGGAGCGCGCCCCAGAGTGGTCGCCCGCACCGGTCTGTACGCCGTGCTGGCGGCGAACGTGGTCGTGGTGACCGTCTTCTTCGTCCAGGCGGGCTTCGCCTCCAACGCCCTGATCGTGCTGGGCCGCCTCACCGGCCTGTACGGCGCGCTGCTGATGGCCTTCCAGCTGGTGCTGGTGGCCCGGCTGCCGTGGTTCGACCGGCGCATCGGCATGGACCGGCTGACCTCCTGGCACCGCTGGACCGGCTTCTCGGTGCTGTGGCTGCTGGTGGCGCACGCGGTGTTCATCACCTTCGGCTACGCCCAGTCCTCCGACATGGACCCGGTGAACCAGCTCATCGACCTCGCCGAGACCGTCGAGGGTGTGCTGCGCGCGATCGTCGCGCTGGGCATCATCATCGTGATCGGCGTGGTCTCGGCCCGCTTCGCCCGGCGCCGGCTCGCCTACGAGACCTGGCACTTCATCCACCTGTACACCTATGTCGCGGTGGTGCTGGCGTTCACGCACCAGGTCACGGCGGGTACGTCGTTCGCGTCGTCGAAGACCGCGACGGCGTACTGGTACGCGCTGTGGGGCGTGGCCCTGGCCTCGGTGTTCGTGGGCCGGCTCGTGCTGCCGCTGTGGCGTAACTGGCGCCACCAGCTGCGCGTCACCGCCGTCGTCCCCGAGGCCGACAACGTCGTGTCGATCTATATGACCGGCCGTGACCTGGACCGGATGCCCGCGCGGGCCGGCCAGTTCTTCATGTGGCGGTTCCTGACCCGGGACCGCTGGTGGCAGGCCAACCCGTTCTCGCTGTCGGCGGCGCCCGACGGCAAGCAGCTGCGGCTGACCGCGAAGGCGGCCGGCGCCGGCTCCGCCGCCCTGCGCCATGTGAAGGTCGGTACTCGGGTGTTCGCCGAGGGCCCGTACGGTGCCTTCACCGCGATGCACCGCACCCGGCCGGAGTCCGTGCTCATCGCGGGCGGCGTCGGTGTCACCCCGATCCGGGCCCTGCTGGAGGAGATCGAGGGGCACGCGGTGGTCATCTACCGCGTGGCCACGAAACAGGACGCGGTCCTCTACAACGAGCTCCAGCAGCTCGCCTTCGACAAGGGCGCCGAGCTGCACCTGGTCTCCGGCCCGGTCAGCCCCGATCTGCTGGCGCCGCGCGAGCTGCTGCGGATGGTGCCGGACATCACCGACCGGGACGTGTTCCTGTGCGGGCCGCCGCCGATGATGAAGGCGGTGCTGGGCAATCTGCGCGAGCTGAACGTGCCCAAGCCGCAGATCCACTTCGAACGCTTCAGCCTGGCGGGATGAGGAAGAGACAGTGAAACGAGCCATACCCGCCCTGGTCCTGAGCGCCGCCGCGCTGGTCCCCGTCTGGCGCTACACCCCCTCCACCGAGACCACGACCACCACGACCGCCGAGCCGGCCCCGTCGGCCTCCGCGTCCGCCGCCGCGGGCTCCAACGTGGTCGCGGGCACGACCATCGACACGGAGAAGGGTCCCGTCCAGGTCCAGGCGACCTTCCAGGGCGAGAAGATCACCGCCGTCAAGATGCTCCAGCAGCCCGACCACCCGCAGACCGAGGCCGCCGTGCCGAAGCTGATCGAGGAGACGCTGGAAGCGCAGAGCGCGGACATCGACACGGTGTCCGGCGCGACGATCACCAGCGAGGCCTACAAGGAGTCCCTCCAGGCCACCATCGACGAGAACGCGAAGTCGGCGTCCTCATCCGACTCCGCGTCGGACTCGTCCGCGTCGGAGGGGTCGCAGGAGAGCGCGAGCCAGGTCGTCGCGGGCTCGACGGTCGGTACCTCCAAGGGTGACGTCCAGGTCCAGGTGACCTTCGAGGGCGACAAGATCACCGCCGTGGAGATGCTGAAGCAGCCCAACCACCCGCAGACCGAGGCCGCCGTGCCGGTCCTGATCAAGGAGACGCTGGCGGCGCAGAGCGCCGACATCGACACCGTCTCCGGCGCCACCATCACCAGCGACGGCTACCGGGAGTCCCTCCAGGCCGCCATCGACGCGAAGGGCTGACGGAGTGCGCCGCGTCGAACACATCATGGGCTTCCCGATCTCGCTGCTGATCGAGGCCTTCGAGAACGGGACCGCCACCGCCGAGACCGCGGAACCGGCCTTCGACTGGCTGCGCGAGGTCGACGCGCGGTTCAGCCCGTTCCGCGCCGACAGCGAGGTGTCCCGGCTGGACCGGGGTGAGCTCGCCCCACACGAGCTCAGCCCGGACCTGACCGAGGTTCTCGATCTGTGCGAGGAGTACCGGGTGGCGACCGGTGGCGCGTTCGACGTACGGCTGCCGGGGCGCGGGCTCGACCCCTGCGCCATGGTGAAGGGCTGGGCCGTGCAGCGGGCCGCGGACCTGCTCACCGAGCGGGGCGCGAAGCGGCTCTGTCTGAACGCCGGTGGTGACGTGGCCGTGACCGGCGGCCCGTGGCGGGTGGGTGTACGCCACCCCGAGCGGGCCGACCGGCTCTGTACGGTCCTGGAGATCACCGACGGCGCGGTCGCCACGTCCGCCCGCTACGAACGCGGCGACCACATCCTCGACGGCCGCACCGGTCGCCCGGCGACGGGGTTGCTCAGCCTGACGGTCGTGGCGCCGTCCCTGACGGAGGCGGACGCCACCGCCACCGCCGCGTTCGCGATGGGCAAGGAGGGCATCGAGTGGGCCGCCGCGCGGGAGAACTGCGAGGTGTTCGCGGTCGACGCCGACCAGCGGGTGTTCCGGACGCCGGGGCTGCCGGTGGCGGCGTGAGAGCGGGCGCCCGATGGCTCGGGGGTACCGGCGGGGTCGGCGTCGGCGCCCGATAGCTCGGGGGTGCGGGCGGTACGGCGACTGCGGCTTGTGCGTGGTTGCTCGCGCCCACGCGGCGGAGCCGCATATCGATAGGGCCCCGCGCCCCTTGAGGGGCGCGACCCAGCTGCCCCAGTCGCCCTACCCGGCTGCGGGCAGTCGTGCACCACCCGGGTGCCCAACCTCGCGGTCCCCCCTCCCCCGTTGGATCCTGAAGCCAAGGACCGAGGGGAGACCGCCCGCCCATGTCCAACGCCCCGGACGCACGCACACCGCGGTGGCACCGCCTCCTGCCCGGCCTGGCCACCCTCCTCCACTACCGACGCGCGTACCTACGAGGCGACCTCACCGCCGGCGCCACCGTCGCCGCCTACCTCGTCCCCCAGGTCATGGCGTACGCGGTCGTCGCCGGACTCCCACCCGTCACGGGCCTGTGGGCCATGCTCCCCGCCCTCGTCCTGTACCCCCTCCTCGGCTCCTCCCGCCTCCTCTCCATCGGCCCGGAATCGACGGCCGCCCTGATGACGGCGGCGGTGATCGGCCCCCTCGCGAGGGGCGACCCCCAGCGGTACGCCACTCTCGCTGCGGTCCTGGCGATCGCGGTGGCCCTGCTCTGTCTGCTGGCCCGGGCCGTACGCCTCGGCTTCGTCGCGGACCTGCTCTCCCGCCCGGTCCTGATCGGCTACCTCGCGGGCCTGGCCCTCATCATGATCATGGATCAGCTGCCCAGGCTCACCGGCGTGAAGACGACGGGCACGGACTTCTTCCCACAGCTGTGGTCCTTCCTCGGGCACCTCTCGGACGCGCACCCGGCGACCGTCGTGCTCTCCGCGGTCACGATCGCCTTCGTCTTCGCGGTGCCCCGCCTCTCCCGTATGCTCCCGAGCCCCCTGCTGGCCGTAGTCCTCGGCACGGTGGCCGTGGTCGCCCTGGACCTGGACGACCGGCACGGCATCGACGTCATCGGCGAGATCCCGTCCGGACTGCCGGGCTTCGCCGTGCCGGACCTGTCCGAGCTGGCCTCGCTGCTGGTGCCCGCCCTGGGCGTCCTCCTCGTCAGCTACACGGACGTCGTCCTCACCGCACGCGCCTTCACCGTCCCCGACGTCAAGGGCCCGGGTTTCGACTCGAACCAGGAGTTCCTGGCCCTGGGCGCCGCCAACCTGGGCGCGGGGGTGCTGCACGGCATGCCGGTCAGCAGCAGCGCCAGCCGTACCGCGCTCGCCGCCACGGCGGGCGCCCGGAGCCAGGCGTACACGCTGGTCTCGGGGGTGGCGGTGCTCGCCGTCCTGCTCTTCCTCGGCTCGCTGCTGACGCGGACGCCGTCGGCCGTGCTGGGCGCGATCGTGGTGTACGCCGCCGTGCACATGGTCGACGTGGCCGGCTTCCGGCGGCTGGCGTCCTTCCGGCGCCGGGAGGCACTCCTCGCGGTCGGCTGTCTGGCCGGGGTGCTGGCCTGGGGCATCCTGTACGGCGTACTGGTGGCCGTCGGTCTGTCCGTGGCCGAGTTGCTGACGCGGGTGGCCCGGCCGCACGACGCCGTACAGGGGCTCGTCCCCGGTGTGGCCGGTATGCACGACATCGACGACTACCCCGAGGCCCGGACGGTCCCCGGCCTGGTGGTCTACCGCTATGACTCCCCGCTCTTCTTCGCCAACGCCGAGGACTTCCGCCGCCGGGCCCTGGCCGCCGTGGACGAGCAGGAGGAACAGGGGGAGCGCGTGCGGTGGTTCCTGCTCAACACCGAGGCCAATGTCGAGGTCGACATCACCGCCCTGGACGCGGTCGACGCGCTCCGCCGCGAACTCGCGCGCCGTGGCGTCGTCTTCGCCCTCGCCCGGGTGAAGCAGGACCTGCGGGACGAGCTGGAGGCGTACGGCCTGGCCGAGGCGGTCGGCGACGACCGGATCTTCCCGACCCTGCCGACGGCTGTGGCGGCGTACCGCCGGTGGTGCGGCGAGCAGTGACCCGGATGTCCCGCCGCCTCCGCCACCGAGCACTCCGAATGCCCGAGTCTCCCGCCCCGCCCCGAATCGCCCGGCCTCTCTTCGGGAGCACCCCGGAAATCCCGTTGCGGTCGGGCCGTTCGTCACCGGACAGTGACCCCATGACGACGCACACCACTCCCCTGCCGCCCGGTCTGACCGTTCGCCCGGCGACCCTCGACGACGCGACCGAGGTGTGCGCCCTGCTCAACGAGATCGACCTGCTGGAGATCGGCCGCGCGGAGACCGAACTCGCCGACGTCCAGAGAGACCTCAAGCATCCCGAAGCAGACCTGGAGCGCGACTCCTGGCTGCTGTTCGACGGCGACCGGCTGGTGGGATACGGCCTGGTGTGGGACGACTCCCACGGTGAGCGCATCGACATGGACCACTACGTCCTGCCGGACCAGCCGCTGGGCGCCCTGCACCTGTTCGACCTGATGGAGGCCCGGGCGGTCGAGCGGGCCGCGGCCAACGGGGCGGACCGCGCGGTGATACACCTCCACCTCAACATCGCGCCCACGACCGACCTGGACGCCCTGCGCGCCCGGGGCTGGCGCACCGTCCGCCGGTACAACATCCTGGACCGCCCCCTCTCCACCGCCGACCCGCTCCCGACGCCACCGCCCGGGGTCACCCTGCGCCCCTGCGTCGCCGAAGCGGACCGCCGCCAGGCCCACGCCCTGCTCCAGACCACCTTCGCCGACCACTTCGACTTCCAGCCGAGCACGTACGAGCAGTGGCTGGACAACATCGACGCCGTGAACGTCGACTGGTCGCTGATCTGGATCGCGCACGTCGACGGCCTCGGTGACGCGGCGGTCCTGCGCACGCGCAACGACCGCGCCACCATGGGCTGGATCTCCAACCTCGGCGTCCTGCGCGAGGCCCGCGGCCAGGGGCTCGGCAGTCATCTGCTCCGGCACGCCTTCGGGCACTACGCGGCGCTGGGCCGCGACCGTATCGGCCTCGGCGTGGACACCGACAACAGCAGCGGCGCCCTCGCGCTGTACGAGCGACACGGCATGAAGCTCGATTTCGCCGTGGACACCTGGGAGTTGATCCTCCCGGTGAAGGGCACGGAGAAGGGCACGAAGGGCGAGTGACGCCAAGGGCGACCGGCGGCAACCGCCCCTGACGGCAGTCTGCGGCCACCCCCCGAGAGCAATCCGTTCGACCTGTCGGACATTGTTCGATACCTCTTGACGCCTCACCACACGTCGATTGACACTCTCGCAACACGATGTCACAAGGTCGAAACGCGGGGCGCCCAGGGCGAGGGTCCCCCACGGTTCTCGGCCCATCCCCGTTGCCCTTTTCGCCGTTCGTCACCCCTTCATCAGCCGTGCTCTCAGCAGGGAAACTCCATATGACCTATATCGCACGCCTGCGCGGCCGAGCGAGACGCTGGGCGGGGCCGTTCGCCGGCCTGACCGCCGCGTCGCTGCTCCTGGGCCTCGCAGGTCCGACCGCGCCCGCGTACGCGGCGGACACCGCCGAGATCACCGACGGTCTGGCCCTCTGGTACAAGCTCGACGCCACCTCCGGCACCACCGTCGCCGACGCCTCCGGCCACGGCAGGAACGGCACGGTGAACGGCACCGCCGGCTGGTCGGGCACCGGTCAGGGCCTCGCCTTCAACGGCTCCGACACCTACATCAAGGTGCCGAACGATGTCATGAAGGGCATGAACTCGATCAGCGTCTCCATGGACGTACTGATCGACGAGTCGCAGTCGACCCCGTACTTCATCTACGGCTTCGGCAACTCCAGCGGCAGCAACGGCAACGGGTACCTCTTCGCCACCGGCAACTCGCTCCGGACCTCCATCGCGACGGGCAACTGGTCGACCGAGCAGACGACCAGGCCCTCCGACTCGCACAACCTGACCCGCGCGGTCTGGAAGCAGCTCACCTACACGCAGACCGGCAACACGGGCGTGCTGTACGAGGACGGCGTGGAGGTCGGCCGCAACACCTCCGTCACCATCACCCCGGGCGCCATCGGCTCCGGCACCACCACCGCCAACTACATAGGCAAGTCGGTCTACTCCGGTGACAAGCTCTTCAAGGGCAAGATCCGTGACTTCCGGGTGTACGACCGCGCCCTCGCCGCCACCGAGGTCGAGCAGCTCTCGCTCCCCGTGGCCACGCAGGGCGTCGCCGACGACAAGGCCGCCCTCAGCCTGGGCGACACCAGCGGTGTGACCGCCGACCTGACCCTGCCGAAGACGGGCACGGCCGGGGGCTCGTCCATCAGCTGGGAGAGCGACAACACCTCCGTGGTCTCGGACTCCGGCGCGGTGACCCGCCCCGCCGCCGGTGAACCGAACGGCCACGCCACGCTCACGGCGACCCTGAAGAAGGGCACCGTGACCGACACCAAGACCTTCGAGGTCACGGTCCTGCCCGCCTTCGACGACAAGACGGCCACCGAGCAGGCCGCCGAGGCGCTGAGCGTCCACAACCTCGACGACGTACGCGGCAACCTCACGCTCCCCACGGACGGCACCTACGGCACCAAGGTCGCCTGGTCCTCCGCGAACGCTGACGTCGTCGCCGCCGACGGTGTGGTCCACCGTCCCTCGCACGGCGACGGCGCCACCACGGTCGAGCTGACCGCGACGGTCACCAAGGGCGACGCGAAGACGACCCGCGCCTTCACCGCGAAGGTGCCGGAACTGCCGAAGAAGGAAGCCCTCAAGGGCTATATGTTCAGCTACTTCACCGGCGAGGGCACCTCGGACGGCGAGCAGCTCTACTTCGCGCTCAGCAAGGGCAACGACCCGCTGAAGTGGCGCGAGTTGAACGACGGCAAGCCCGTCCTGACGTCCACGCTCGGCGAGAAGGGCCTGCGCGACCCGTTCATCATCCGCTCCCCGGAGGGCGACAAGTTCTACCAGATCGCCACCGACCTCAGGATCTACGGCAACGGCGACTGGGACCGCTCGCAGCGCACCGGCAGCAAGTCCATCATGGTCTGGGAGTCCACCGACCTGGTGAACTGGACCGACCAGCGCCTGGTCAAGGTCTCCCCGGACAGCGCGGGCAACACCTGGGCCCCCGAGGCGTACTACGACGAGAAGCTCGGCGAGTACGTGGTCTTCTGGGCGTCGAAGCTGTACGACAACGCGGCGCACTCGGGCGACACGTACAACCGCATGATGTACGCCACCACCCGCGACTTCTACACCTTCAGCGAACCCAAGGTCTGGGTCGACCGCGGCTACTCGGTGATCGACTCCACGGTCATCCAGCACGGCGGCACATACTTCCGTCTCTCCAAGGACGAGCGGAACAACACCTCCTCCACGCCCAACAGCAAGTTCATCTTCGAGGAGAAGAGCGACTCGCTGCTCGACCTGTCCTGGGACGCGGTCGCCGAGGGCATCGGCAAGGGCGCGATGAGCGCCGCCGAGGGCCCGCTGGTGTTCAAGTCCAACACCGAGGAGAAGTGGTACGCGTTCCTCGACGAGTTCGGCGGACGCGGCTACATCCCCTTCGAGACGACCGACCTCGCCTCCGGCGTATGGACCCCGGCCTCGTCGTACGACCTGCCGTCCAAGCCCCGCCACGGCACGGTGCTGCCGGTGACGCAGGCCGAGTACGACCGGCTGCTGAGCACCTACCAGCCCGACCAGATCGTCAAGAGCGTCGAGGACGTCAAGGTCGAGACGCGCGTCGGTGAGGCGCCGGTGCTGCCCGCCACCGTCATCGCCGAGTCCGCGGACGGGGTCAAGCGGCCCATCGCCGTCACCTGGGCCGACGTCCCGGCGTCGCAGTACGCGCAGGCCGGGACGTTCACGGTCGAAGGCACCCTGCCGGGCGACGCCACGATCGATGTACGCGCCGAGGTCACCGTCTCCGAGGAGGGCCCGGACGTTCCCGCGGACCTGGTCCTGCACTACGACTTCGACGAGACCGGCGGCAACATCGCCCGTGACTCCAGCGGCCACGGCTACCACGGCACCTACGTCCGTACGCCCGACTTCGGGACCGGCGTGGACGGCGGCTCGTTCAAGATGTCCGGCGGCAACAGCAGCTCCAGCTCGCCGTACGTGAAGATCCCGAACGGGGTACTGAAGGACGCCGGTGGCGTCACCGTCTCCACCTACGTCAAGTGGAAGGGCGGCGACAACTTCCAGTGGCTGTTCGGGCTCGGCCCCGACAGCAACAAGTACCTGTTCGCCACCCCCTCCAACGGCGGCGGCAAACTGTTCTCCGCGATCACCAAGGCCACCTGGTCCGGTGAGAAACAGATGATCGGCGGCTCGCGGCTCACCCAGGGTGAGTGGAAGCACATCACCGTCACGCTGAACGGCGCGACCGAGACGGCGATCCTCTACGTGGACGGCGCCGAGGCGGCCCGGGTGAGCGGTGTCACCATCAAGCCGTCCGAGCTGTACGACTCCGCCAAGGACTACTCCGGCTACATCGGCAAGTCCCTGTACTCCCCGGACCCGTACTTCGGCGGCGAGGTCGACGACTTCCGGATCTACAACCGGGCCCTGACGCCCGCCGAGGTCCTGGAGCTCGCCGGCAACACCACCGGCATCGCCGCGGCGACCCACCCGGCGCTCAAGGTGGACGCGATCGTCGACGACAAGGACAGCAAGGTCGTCCTGCCGCTGACCGAGGGCAGTGACGTCACCGCCCTGGCACCGGAGTTCACCCTGGCCCACGGCGCGAGCATCAGCCCCGCCTCCGGCACCCTGCACGACTTCACCGAGCCGGTGGAGTACGAGGTCACGGGCTCGGACGGGAAGAAGCGCACCTGGACGGTCTCGGCGGTCGTCATGAAGAGCCCGGTCCTGCCCGGTCTCAACGCCGACCCGAACGTCGTCCGCTTCGGCGACACCTTCTACATCTACCCGACCACCGACGGCTTCGAGGGCTGGAGCGGTACGCAGTTCAAGGCGTACTCCTCCACCGACCTGGTCCACTGGAAGGACCACGGCGTCATCCTCGACCTCGGACCGGATGTCTCCTGGGCGGACAGCAGGGCCTGGGCGCCGACGATCGAGGAGAAGAACGGCAAGTACTACTTCTACTTCTGCGCCGACGCGAACATCGGCGTCGCGGTCTCCGACTCGCCCACCGGCCCCTTCAAGGACGCCCTGGGCAAGCCGCTGCTGAAGGCCGGTGACTACACGGGCCAGATGATCGACCCGGCGGTCTTCACGGACGACGACGGCCAGTCGTACCTCTACTGGGGCAACGGCCGCGCGTACGTGGTACCGCTGAACGACGACATGGTCTCCTTCGACGCCTCGAAGGTCACCGACATCACGCCCAGCGGCTACAACGAGGGCACCTTCGTCATCAAGCGCAAGGGCACCTACTACTTCATGTGGTCGGAGAACGACACACGTGACGAGAACTACCGGGTCGCCTACGCCACCGGCTCCTCGCCCACCGGTCCCTGGACCAAGCAGGGCGTGATCCTGGAGAAGGACCTCTCGCTCGGTATCAAGGGCCCCGGCCACCACTCGGTGGTCCACGTCCCGAACACCGACGACTGGTACATCGTCTACCACCGCTTCGCCATCCCCGGCGGCGACGGCACCCACCGCGAAACCACCATCGACAAGCTGGAGTTCGACGCCGACGGCCTGATCAAGAAGGTCGTCCCGACCCTGGAGAGCATCGACCCGGTCAGCATCGCCCGCGCCGGGCAGGACACCGAGGGCAAGGAGGGCGACCGGATCGAGCTCGGCGGCACGGTCTCCGGGGCGGGCAGCCCCAAGTGGACCGTCGAGGACGGTGCGCCCTGCGCCTTCGCCGACGCCACCTCCGCGAAGACCACGGTCACCTGCACGGACAACGGCACCTTCACGGTGACCCTGACCGGCGGCAGGAGCAGCGACTCGGCCACCGTGAAGGTCACCAACGCGGCCCCGGCGATCACCTCCGCCGGCGGACCGAAGTCCCCGGTGTCGGTCGGCAAGGGCGCCACGGTCACCGCGGCCTTCGGCGACCCGGGCACCTCCGACACCCACACCTGCGAGGTCGACTGGAAGGACGGCACACGGCCCACCGCCGGCGAGGGCACCGCCTCCGGCTGCCGGGCCGAGCACACCTACACCAAGGCGGGCATCCACCGCCCGGTCGTCACGGTCACCGACGACGACGGCGCCTCGGACAGCACCACGCTTCCCGAGCTGATCGTCTACGACCGGGCGGCGGGTCCGGCGACCGGCGCCGGCACGTTCGCCTCCCCGGCAGGCGCGTATCCGGCGGAGCCGGCGCTGACCGGCAAGGCGGAGTTCTCCTTCTCCGCCAAGTACAAGTGGTTCAGCGCGGTGCCCACCGGGAAGGCGACGCTCGACTTCGGCCGGGGCAAGCTGAAGTTCCGCTCCACCGGGTCGGACTGGCTGGTGGTCACCGGCTCCAAGGCCGTGTACCAGGGCACGGGCACGGTGAACGGCAAGAGCGGGTATGCGTTCCGGATCACCGCCACGGATGGGCCGGACACCTTCCGGATCAAGATCTGGAAGGTGGCTGGGGGTGAGGTGGTCTACGAGAACGTGGAGGCGGCGAAGACGACGGGGATCACCGTGGGTGACAACCGTCGGTAGCACTCTGCGAGGAATTGCGCGACAGGAACTGCCACGACGGGCCCGTAGAACGTCTGCGGGTCCGTCGTGGCTTGTCGCGCCCACGCGGCGGAGCCGCATATCGACACAGCCCCGCGCTCCTTTGGGGCGCGGGGAATCTCCACGGCCCGTAAGTGTTGAACCCCGTGTGACCTCCGTGCTCTCCTCCGTCCGTTTCTCCGTCCTCGACCGTTCTCGTGTCCGTGAGGGCCATGACGCGTCCGAGGCGCTGCGGGACACCGTGCGGCTCGCACAGGACATCGAGCAGCTCGGCTACCACCGGTTCTGGGTCTCCGAGCATCACGGCGTGCCCGGTGTCGCCGGGTCCGCGCCCACCGTGTTGGCCGGTGCCGTCGCCTCAGCCACCCGGGCCATCCGCGTCGGCACCGGCGGGGTGATGCTGCCCAACCACCGCCCCCTGGTCGTGGCGGAGCAGTTCGGTGTCCTCGAATCCCTGTTCCCAGGGCGGATCGACATGGGGCTCGGGCGGTCCGTCGGGTTCACGGACGGTGTACGGCGGGCGTTGGGGCGGGACAAGGACGACGCCGATGACTTCGCGGGGCAGCTGGACGAACTGCTCGGCTGGTTCCGGGGCACGTCCCCGACGGGGGTGCACGCACGGCCCCCGGAGGGCATGGCCGTACCCCCGTTCCTGCTCACCATGGGTGAGGGCGCCTCGATCGCCGCGCGGGCGGGGCTGCCCATGGTGATCGGTGATCTGCGCGACCGCGACAGGATGCGGCGCGGCATCGACCGCTATCGCGCCGGGTTCAGGCCGTCCCCATGGGCCGAGGAGCCGTACGTGGTCGTCTCCGGGACGATCGCCGTCGCCGACAGCCCGGAGCGGGCCCACCGCCTCCTCCTCCCCGAGGCCTGGGCCATGGCGTACTCCCGTACACATGGCACCTTCCCGCCGCTCGCCCCCGCGGAGGAGGTCGAGCGGCGGGTGATGACGGCCAAGGAGCGCGGCCTCTACGAGTCCGGGCTCTCCGGACATGTGTACGGCACCGAGGAGCAGGTCGCGCACGAACTGGAGTCGGTGGTCAAGGAGACGGGTGCCCAGGAGGTCCTGGTCACGACGAGTACGTACGACCGCGAAGCATTGCTGGAGTCCTACGGCCGGCTGGCACGGGTCGCGGGGCTCGGCTGATCCCCACCGGCACCGACGTCTTTCCGTGGCCGCCGTGCGCACCCGCCGCGCAGACGACCAGGTCGTGCGCGTCGGTCACACCGGACTCGGCGGCCCGCGCCAGTGCCCGCCGGTCGAGATGGCTGCCCGGCGCGAGGGCCGGTCGTACCTCGACGTCGGCGACGACACCCCGAGCCGACACCACCCGCCACACCGACGTGAGCAGGGAGTCGTCCCCGACGAAGGCGGGCGCGGTGCTGGCCCCTCCGTCGAGGCGCCGGTAGCGGACGCGTACCGGCTGCACGGGCACGCCCGCGTCGAGCGCGGCCTGGAAGACGGCCCGCCGGAAGTACCCCTGGGCGCGCCCGCACCAGGTGCTGCCCTCGGGGAAGGCGACGACGGCGGCACCGCCGCGCAGTGCCTCGGCGATCCGGGCGACCGTCCCGGGCAGGGCGCGGATGCGGGCCCGGTCGATGAACAGGGCTCCGCTGCGGGCGGTCAGCCGGCCGGCCACGGGCCACTGCCGTATCTCCGACTTGGCGAGCATCCGGGCCGGGCGCACGGCGGCGAGCAGCGGGATGTCCAGCCAGGAGACGTGGTTGGCGACGAGGAGCAGCCCGCCGGTGGGCGCGGCCTCTCCGGAGATCCGTACCCGGACGCCGGAGGCCCGTACGATCCACCGGCACCAGCGCCTGACCGCCCGCGCCGGGATCCTGGCTCCGAGGAGGCTGAGCAGGAGCCCGCCGGCGATCAGGGCCACGACGGCGGTGAGCCGCAGCACCGCGCGCGGTACGGCGGTGACGGACGCGCTCGCCTCCACGCACGCCCCCGGGGTGCAGGGCGCGCTGGGCAGCCAGACGCTCATCGGTTCAGGCCGCCGGTACGAGCGAGAGGAAGTGCCGCAGGTAGCGCTGGTTGACCCGGCGCATCGACAGCAGCACGTACATGTCCGCGACGCCGAAGTCCGGGTCGTGCGCGGGTTCGCCGCAGACCCAGGCGCCGAGCCGCAGATAGCCGCGCAGCAGCGGTGGCAGCTCGGTGCGGCCCTCGGGGGCCTCGCCCTTGGGGACCCAGGGCAGCAGCGGCCGTACCCGGAACTCCTCCGGTGCCAGGTTCTTGGTCCGCACCCGGTCCCAGGTGCCGGCGGCGAGGGCCCCGCCGTCGGCGAGCGGGATGGAGCAGCAGCCGGTCAGCCACTCGTGGCCGCCCTGGACCATGTAGCGGGCGATCCCGGCCCAGATCAGGCTGATCACGGTGCCGTCGCGGTGGTCGGGGTGCACGCAGGACCGGCCGACCTCCACCATCGAGGGGCGGATCGCGTCGAGCGGGCCGAGGTCGAACTCGCCCTCCGAGTACAGCCGTCCGGCGACCGCGGCCCGCTCGGGCGGCAGCAGCCGGTAGGTGCCGACGACCTGTCCGGTCAGCGTGTCCCGGACGAGCAGATGGTCGCAGTAGGCGTCGAAGGAGTCGACGTCCAGCCCCGGCTGCGGCGACGCCAGCAGGGCGCCCATCTCCCCGGCGAACACGTCGTACCGAAGCCGCTGCGCGGCCCGGACGTCTTCCTCACTGCGGGCCAGGGTGACGGTGTAGCGGGTGGGCGCCACGGGCTGCGGCGGGCTGTCGAGGGTGGAGGCGGTCATGGCATCTCCCGGTCACGGGCCGCCTAGGCGGCATCAGGGGCGGACCTGGGGACGTGCGATCCGCCGACCCTTTTTTTCCGACGCCGGCTGACAGCCGAGTGACCACAGCCCGGAGAGTGGATGTGGGAATGCTGAATGCCTGGAACACGGGAAAGCGAAACGGGACCGGGATTTGAGCACCACTCCCGGCCCCGCTCGTCCGCACGTTTCGGCGAACGTCTCAAACTTTTCAACTGGCTTTAACTGCAGCGCGACCCAAAGGGGCGCGGGGCTGTGTCGATTTACGGCTCCGCCGCGTGGGCGCGACCAGCCACAACGCACGCGCAGCTCGAAAGCAACAGACCCCCTACGGCGCTACCGACCGCTCTTCCGAACAGCTCGCAGCCACTCTTTGTTCATATTGGTAATGGACACCAAGGGAATCCCCTTCGGGCAAGCCGTGGCGCACTCCCCCGTCAACGTGCACCCCCCAAACCCTTCCTCATCCATCTGGGCCACCATGTCCAACACCCGGCTCTCCCGCTCGGGCGCCCCCTGAGGCAGGACGTTCAGATGATTGACCTTGGCCGAAGTGAACAACATCGCCGCCCCATTGGGACACGCGGCCACGCAAGCCCCGCACCCAATGCATTCGGCGTGCTCGAACGCGAAATCCGCATCCGGCTTCGGCACAGCCGTCGCATGCGCCTCCGGCGCGGACCCGGTCGGCGCCGTGATGTACCCCCCGGCCTGGATGATCCGGTCGAACGCCGTCCGGTCGACGACGAGGTCCTTCACCACCGGGAACGCCGACGCCCGCCACGGCTCCACATCGATCGTGTCGCCGTCCGAGAAGGACCGCATGTGCAGCTGACAGGTGGTCGTCCGCTCCGGTCCGTGCGCGTCCCCGTTGATGACCAGGGAGCACGCCCCGCAGATGCCCTCGCGGCAGTCGTGGTCGAAGGCCACCGGGTCCTCACCGCGCAGGATGAGTTCCTCGTTGAGCGTGTCGAGCATCTCCAGGAAGGACATGTCGGGGGAGATGTCGTCCACCTCGTACGTGGACATGGCGCCTTCGGCGTCGGCGTTCTTCTGCCGCCAGACGCGCAGGGTGAGCTTCATGCGTAGCTCCGCTGGGTGGGGTGGACGTACTCGAAGACGAGGTCTTCCTTGTGCAGGACGGGAGCCGTGCCGGTCCCGGTGAACTCCCAGGCGGCGGCGTACGAGAACTCGTCGTCCTTGCGCTCCGCCTCGCCGTCCGGCGTCTGGGACTCCTCGCGGAAGTGCCCGCCGCAGGACTCGGCGCGGTGCAGGGCGTCGAGGCACATCAGCTCGGCGAGTTCCAGGTAGTCGACGATCCGGTTGGCCTTCTCCAGGGACTGGTTGAACTCCTGGCCGGTGCCCGGGACCTTGATCCGCCGCCAGAACTCCTCGCGGATCTGCGGGATCCGCTCCAGCGCCTTGCGCAGCCCGGATTCCGTACGTGCCATGCCGCAGAACTCCCACATCAGCTCGCCGACTTCGCGGTGGAAGGAGTCGGGCGTGCGGTCGCCGTCGACGGCGAGCAGCAGGTTCAGCCGGTCCTCGGTCTCGGCCAGCACCTCCTGTACGACGGGGTGTTCGGCGCCGATCGGCTCGCTGTGCGGATGCCGGGCGAGGTAGTCGTTGATGGTCGCCGGAAGGACGAAGTAGCCGTCGGCGAGTCCCTGCATCAGGGCCGAGGCGCCGAGCCGGTTCGCGCCGTGGTCGGAGAAGTTGGCCTCGCCGATCGCGAACAACCCGGGGATCGTGGTCTGGAGGTCGTAGTCGACCCACAGTCCGCCCATCGTGTAGTGCACGGCGGGGTAGATCCGCATCGGCACCTCGTACGGATCCTCGTCGGTGATCCGCTGGTACATGTCGAAGAGGTTGCCGTACTTGGCCTCGACGGCCTTCCGGCCCATGCGCTCGATGGCGTCGGCGAAGTCCAGGTACACGCCCTGCCCGCCGGGGCCGACGCCCCGCCCCTCGTCGCAGACGTTCTTCGCGGCGCGGGAGGCGATGTCACGCGGCACCAGGTTGCCGAAGGACGGGTAGATGCGCTCCAGGTAGTAGTCGCGCTCGTCCTCGGGGATCTGGTCGGCGGGGCGGGTGTCGCCCTTGGCCTTCGGCACCCAGATGCGGCCGTCGTTGCGCAGCGACTCGCTCATCAGCGTCAGTTTGGACTGGTGGTCGCCGGTGCGCGGGATGCAGGTGGGGTGGATCTGGGTGAAGCAGGGGTTCGCGAACAACGCGCCGCGCCGGTGGGCCCGCCACACGGCGGTGGCGTTGGAGTTCATGGCGTTGGTCGACAGATAGAAGACGTTGCCGTAGCCGCCGCTCGCCAGGACCACGGCGTCGGCGAAGTATGTGTCGATGCGGCCGGTGATGAGATCCCGGGCCACGATCCCGCGCGCCCGCCCGTCGATGACGATCAGGTCGAGCATCTCGGTGCGCGGATGCATCTCCACGTTGCCGGCCGCGATCTGCCGCGAGAGCGCCTGGTACGCGCCCAGCAGCAGCTGCTGACCCGTCTGGCCCCGGGCGTAGAAGGTCCGCGACACCTGGACGCCGCCGAAGGAGCGGGTGTCGAGGAGACCGCCGTACTCGCGGGCGAACGGCACTCCCTGGGCCACGCACTGGTCGATGATCTCCACCGAGATCTGCGCCAGCCGGTGGACGTTCGACTCCCGTGCCCGGAAGTCGCCGCCCTTGACGGTGTCGTAGAACAGCCGGTGCACGGAGTCGCCGTCGTTGCGGTAGTTCTTCGCGGCGTTGATGCCGCCCTGCGCGGCGATGGAGTGGGCGCGGCGCGGGGAGTCCTGGTAGCAGAACTGGACGACGTGGTAGCCCTGTTCGGCGAGGGTGGCGCCCGCCGAGCCGCCCGCGAGGCCGGTGCCGACGACGATGACGGTGTGCTTGCGGCGGTTGGCCGGGTTGACCAGCTTGGCCTCGAAGCGACGCCGGTCCCAGCGCTCGTTGATCGGGCCCTTCGGTGCCTTGCCGTCGACGACCGGTTCGCCGGTCGTGTAGTGCGCGTACTCGGAGGCTGTAGTCATGTTCAGCTCACCACTCCGGTCATGACGGCGACGGGTACGGAGACGAATCCCACGGTCAGCACGAGCGCGAGGACGTTCGCGGTGGTCTTCAGGGCGCGGTCGCGGGTGCGGCTGCCGGCGCCGAGGGTCTGTGCGGCGCTCCAGAAGCCGTGCCGGATGTGCAGGCCGAGCGCGAGCATGGCGACGATGTAGATGACGTTGCCGTACCAGGTGGAGAAGGTGTCGATGACGTTCTGGTACGGGTGACCGGACTGGAAGCCGCCCGGGTGGACGGTGCCCGTGGTCAGGTCGAGGATGTGCCAGACGATGAACAGGCCGAGGATGATGCCGCCCCAGCGCATGGTGCGGGTGGCGTAGCTCGCCCGCGGCCTCTTGTGCGCGTACTTGGTGGGCCGGGCCTTGATGTCGCGACGGCTGAGCTGGTAGGCGGCCGTGGCGTGGGCGACGACCGCGACGACGAGGACCACACGGACGATCCACAGGGCCCACTCGTGGTGGAGGAAGGGCTCGCCGAGCGTGCGCAGCCAGTGCGCGTAGCCGTTGAACTCGTCCGAGCCGAAGAAGATCTTGAGGTTGCCCAGCATATGGACGACCAGATAGGCGAGCATGATCAGCCCGCTGACGGCCATGATCGTCTTCTTGCCGAGGGAGCTGTCCCACACCGAGCGCGCCAGGGACGGTTTTCGTTCCGCCCGTTCCGCCCGTTCCGTCCGCGTTGCCAGAGCCATGGGAAAGACGCTAGGACCGCGCCACCCCATCGGTCCAAGACATGAAACAGCTGGATTCGATAGCTGCAGCCTATCGTCCCATATGGTGGAGAGATGCAGTTCCAGCAGCTCCAGTACTTCGTCGCGGTCGCCGAGACCCGGCACTTCACCCGGGCCGCCGAGCTGGTGCATGTCGCCCAGCCCTCGCTGTCACAGCAGATCAAGGCCCTGGAACGGGAGTTGGGGGCGGACCTCTTCCTGCGGGCGCGCGGCAACATCACCCTGACCGACGCCGGTGAGGCGCTGCTGCCGCTGGCCCGCCGCATCCTCGCCGACACCGACACCGCCCGGCACGAGGTGCAGGAGCTGGTGCAGCTGCGCCGGGGCCGGGTCCGGCTGGGCGCGACCCCGAGCCTGTGCACCGGTCTGCTCCCCGACGTGCTGCGCGCCTTCCACGACCGCTACCCCGGCATCCGGCTGCTGATCGAGGAGGGCGGCTCCCACGACCTGGTACGGCAGCTGGCGCGCGGCGCCCTCGACCTGGCCCTGGTCGTCCTCCCGCTGCCCACCCCCTCCCCCGCGCTGACCACGGTCGAGCTGCTGCGCGAGGACCTGGTGGTGGTGTCGTCCCCGGACGCGCCGAGGCCGGGCAACGGCCGCCGTACCGTCCGTATCCCCGATCTGGAGGGCGAGCGCCTGGTGATGTTCCGGCACGGCTACGACCTGCGCGAACTCACGGTCGCCGCGTGCCGCTCCGCGGGGTTCGAGCCGGACTTCGCGGTGGAGGGCGGCGAGATGGACGCGGTCCTGGGCTTCGTCCGCGCCGGCCTGGGTGTCGCCGTCGTCCCCCGCATGGTGGCGACCCGCTCCGGGCGCGGCCTACGGGTGACCCCGCTGGCCCGTCCCGGTCTGCACCGCACGATCGCCCTGGCCCACCGCAGCGATGTGGCTCCGCCGCGGGCGGCGCGGGAGTTGCAGCGGATGTTGCTGGAGCGGTGAGGGGCGGTTCTGCCGAGGATCAGCGGTGCGGGCCTCTTCCGAGGATCAGCGGTGCAGGCCCCGGTGCCGATCCGACGGTCCCCTGTCCCGCAGATACGCGACGATCCCGGCGGCGGCCGTGAGGCCGAAGGCCGCCCACCAGGGCAGCAGGAAGATCGTCAGCACCAGCACGATCGCCGCGGCCGAGAGGGTTTCCGCCAGACCGACCCTTGGTCGGGCCGGCCGTGACGTGCTCGCCCGGGTCCGCGCGGGCTGCGGCGGCACGGCAGGACTCGCCGCCTCACGACCCAGCCATGAGGGGGTGCGCGGCGGCTCGGGCGGTTCCGGGGTCTCGTGGGCCGGGGTGGGACGCGGGGTGTCCACCCGAGTGGGTGGATGGACCGGTCGGGGACGGGACG
>NZ_AEJC01000098.1 GCF_000317595.1 Streptomyces ipomoeae 91-03
TCGACGAAAGCGGGCTTGCGTCGGAGCGGGCTTCCCGTCGGACCCTCTCCGGCTCGGGCGACTGCGGCCTGGCCTGGGTGGCAGCCCTGTCCCGGTCGGCGGTCTCAGCGGCGGTCGTCGCGTTCCGTGGTGTCCTCCTCAGCCTGTTTGGCCTGGACCTCGGGGTCGAGGGCGGACTCGTCGCTGCCGTCGACGGAGGACAGTCGGTCGGAGTCGGAGACCTCGGTCGCGGCGGGGGGCTCGACCAGCCAGTCGGGGTTGGCCTGCTTGTCCCACCACTTCCAGGCGGCGAAGGCACCGCCCGCCAGCGCGCCCAGCACGGCCAGTCCCTTGACGGCGCGGCCGAGCCTGGCCCGGCGCTGCTGCCTGCGGACCAGCTTCTGGATCTGCTGGGGCGAAACCTGTCCGCGCAGCGCGGCCAACGCCGCCGCACTGCGGGCCGTGGCCTCCTCGCGGACGGGGCCGGCCACGGCCACCGCCTGCTCGATGCGCGGACGGGAGAAGTCGGCAGCCTGGCGAGCTGCCTTACGAGTACGGACAGCGGCCTCGTGGGCCGCGTGGTCGACCTTCGGCGGCACATGCGTGCGGGCCTGTTCCAGACGCGGGACGACATGGGCGTGGTACTGGACGCGTGCCTGTTCCGCGGCCTGCGACACCTTGGGCGCGAGCACGACACGTGCCTCGTGCGCGTAGTGCGAGGCCTTCTCCTTGGCCGTGTCGGCGTAGGGCGCCACCGCTTCCGCGGCGTGCAGCACGCTGCCCTTCGCCGAACCGGTCGCGGCGCGCACGCTGTCGATGCGGGTCACGGGATCCTCCTCCTCGGTGGCGTACGGTAATTCGACTTTCCACCCTTTTGGGGATCATGCCTCCCGGAACGCTCCGGGGCATGTGAGGGCGGGCATCCGGGTCATGGGCGCCGACTCCGCGGGGATCGCGGAGCAGGAGCCGCTCAAGATCCGGTGTGTGCAATAGAGGATGAATACGGGGCAACGGGAACTTGTCCACGACAGTGCCGACAATGCCACGGATCGGTGCGAAGCGCGCTGATACCCGGGGTACTCGACCGGTTTTCCGCGCCCTCCACCGCGCGAGGTGCGGGCGTCGGGCGACTCGAGCGCCCGTCCGTGCGAGGATCGGGGGAGTCACAGAGGACAACGGAAGGCAGATCGTGGCTGAGCAGCTGTACGCCACCCTGAAGACCAACCACGGCGACATCGAGGTGCGGCTGCTGCCGAACCACGCGCCCAAGACGGTCCGTAACTTCGTCGAGCTCGCCCAGGGCGAGCGTGAGTGGACCAACCCGGCCACCGGCCAGAAGTCCACGGACAAGCTCTACGACGGCACGGTCTTCCACCGGGTGATCAGCGGATTCATGATCCAGGGCGGTGACCCGCTGGGCAACGGCACCGGTGGTCCCGGCTACCAGTTCGAGGACGAGTTCCACCCGGACCTCGCCTTCGACAAGCCCTACCTGTTGGCCATGGCCAACGCCGGCCCGGGCACCAACGGCTCGCAGTTCTTCATCACCGTCGCCCCGACGGCTTGGCTGACCCGCAAGCACACCATCTTCGGCGAGGTCGTCGACGCGGCCAGCCAGAAGGTCGTGGACGCCATCGCGGCCACGCAGACCAACCCGCGCACCGACCGCCCGGTCAACGACGTCGTCATCGAGACGGTCGTCGTCGAGACCCGCCAGGGCTGAGCCCCTGGGTTCACCGCGAGGGCCGGACCCCAAAGGTTCGCAAGGTCCCGAAGGGAACCATTCGCCCCGCTCATCCGTAAGGATGGGCGGGGCCGACGCGTTCCACACACGAGACGGAGGGGACCTCCATGGACCAGGCGCCGAGCAGCCCGCAGGACGCGCAGAGCCTGCCGTCCTGCTACCGGCACCCGGAGCGCGAGACGGGCATCCGCTGCACCCGCTGCGAGCGTCCCATCTGCCCCGAGTGCATGGTCAGCGCCTCCGTCGGCTTCCAGTGCCCCGAATGCGTCCGCGACGGCTCCGGCACGGGGCACGCGCCGTCCGCTTCCCACCCGCGCACCATCGCGGGCGGCACGGTCACCACCGACCCCCGGCTCCTCACCAAGCTCCTGGTCGGCGTGAACCTGCTGGTGTTCCTGGTCCAACTCTCGCTGGGCGACCGCTTCACCGACCGGTTCGACCTCATCGGGCGCGCCTGGGTCCCAGAACTGGGCAGCACGCTCCAGGGCGTGGCCGAAGGACAGTGGTACCGGCTGCTGACGTCGATGTTCCTGCACGGCAGCGTCATGCACATCGCCTTCAACATGCTCAGCCTCTGGTGGCTCGGCGGCCCGCTGGAGGCCGCGCTCGGCCGCGCCCGCTATATCGCGCTCTACTTCGTCTCGGGCCTCGCCGGTGGTGCGCTCACCTATCTGCTGGCCGCGCCGAACCAGGCGTCCCTCGGCGCCTCCGGCGCCATCTTCGGTCTCTTCGGCGCGACCGCCGTCCTCATGCGCCGGCTGAAGTACGACATGCGCCCGGTCGTCATCCTGCTGGTGATCAACCTCATCATCACCTTCGGTTGGTCCGGCATCGCCTGGGAGGCCCACGTCGGCGGCCTTGTGGGCGGTGTCCTCATCGGCTATGCGATGGTCCACGCACCGCGCGAGCGCCGGGCGCTGATCCAGTACGGCGCGTGCGCCCTGGTGCTGATCGCCGCGGTGGTCATGGCGCTGGTCAGGACCACTCAGCTTGTCTGAACCGGCATGGAGCGCGGGTGAACCGGCAGCGATCCGGGGTGGGCCGGCAATCGATACAGCACTGTTGTCCACAGACTGTGGCGGATCTTGTGCACAGTGTGCGGGAACAGGTGTGCCCCCTGTCGCTCACCTGGGTTTCCGCAGGTCAGACAGGGGGCAAACGGGTTTGCGGGCGTCGGCTGGCAAGTCGTATCGGCGTCAACACCCGACGAGTTATCCACAGATCGTCTTTCTTTTCCCCATGTGGATAACCCCTGTGGATAACTCGGTGGATAACTCAGTGGACAACCCTGGTCAGGGCTGGTCCCACGGGGGTGGAGACCGCTACTTCCACTGCGTCGAGACACCGAATCCCGCGGCGATGAAGCCGAAGCCCACCACGATGTTCCAGTTGTCGAGCGAATCGATGGGCAGTGAGCCGTCGGTCACGTAGAAGACGACGATCCAGGTCAGGCCGATCAGGAACATGGCCAGCATGACCGGCGCCACCCAGCCGCGGCTGTTGAGCTTGATAGCCGTGGCCTGCTTGGACGGCGGCGGCGTGTAGTCGGCCTTCTTGCGGATACGTGACTTCGGCACGAGGGTCTCTCCTGTCGATGCGCTGCGTGGCCGCGCAGGGAACTGTGGCGGGGTCCGGGGCAGCGTACAAGGGGACTCTGAAGCTCCCCCGGGCGTCCGTTAGCGTAGTGCTTCCGTGGCGCCTAAGGAGATAAGGGTACGTTGAGCAATTCAGCCGACTCCCCCGAGGCCGGTTCCGGTGACGTCCTCGGAACGGGCTCCGCGACGGGCGCCGAGCCCCATGTCCCGAACGGCGACCGGTCGGGGCGCGGCGGCTTCCGCCCTGTGCGCGTGCTCACCGTGGGAGTCTTCGCCCTCGCCGGGTTGATCTTCTTCACCAGCTTCGACACCGCCAAAGGCACGAACATCCGCACGGACGCCTCGCTGCTCAAGCTCTCCGACCTGATCCAGGAGCGCAGCCACAAGAACGGGCAGCTCGACGAGTCCAACGCGGTGCTCCGCGACGACGTCGAGGCCCTCGCCGAGCGGGACGACGGCAGCAGTGAGGCCGACGACGCCCGGCTCAAGGCCCTGGAGAAGAACGCCGGCACCCACAAGCTCCAGGGCGACGCCATCACCGTCACCCTCAACGACGCCCCGCCGGACGCCACCGCCAAGCTCCCCGGCTACCCCGAGCCGCAGCCCGACTACCTGGTCATCCACCAGCAGGACCTGCAAGCCGTGGTGAACGCCCTGTGGCTGGGCGGCGCCAAGGGCATCAAGGTCATGGACCAACGACTGATCTCCACCAGCGCCGTACGGTGCGTCGGCAACACCCTGATCCTCCAGGGCCGCGTCTACTCACCCCCGTACAAGATCCAGGCCGTAGGCGACCCGGAGAAGCTTCAGAAGGCGCTCGCCGATTCGGAGGCGATCCAGAACTACATGGTGTACGTCAAGGTCTACGGGCTGGGCTGGAAGGTCACCGAGGACGGGCCGGTGACTCTGCCCGGCTACTCGGGCACAGTGGACCTGAAGTACGCGAAGCCAGTGGAGTAGCGGCTACTGGCGTGACGGCAGCCCGGGGGCCCTGTGTCGGTGCGCGTGATCGTCAGGACTGTCAGCGAACTCTTCATCACCGTCGGCACCCTGATCGTGCTCTTCGTCGTCTATGTGCTGTTCTGGACCGGTGTGAAGGCCGACACCGCGATGGACCGCCAGGTCGATCTGCTCCGGGAGCAGTGGGCGAAGCAGCCGGTGCAGCCGACGTCCGCGCCGGGCACCTCGGCGAGTCCCGAGCCGCCCGCCGCGTACCAGGACGGCAGACCCTTCGCCCTCATGTACATTCCGCGTCTTGGTTTCACGTGGAACAAGCCCGTCCTCGAGGGCACGAAGACGAACACTCTCAAGAAAGGTCTCGGTCACTACGCGAATACCGCTCAGCTGGGACAGAAGGGGAACTTCGCCGTCGCCGGACACCGTCGTACGTACGGTGACCCCTTCAAAGATTTTCCCAAGCTGCGCCCCGGTGACGCGGTCGTCCTGAGCGACGGGGCGAACTGGTTCACGTATGTCATCGACAAGGGGCCCTATCGGACATTGCCCACGGACGTCCAGGTCATCGACCCCGTGCCGAGGAAATCGGGGTACACGCGCGCGGGACGTTATCTGACGCTGACGACCTGCGACCCGGAGTGGGGACACAGCCATCGGCTCGTCGTCTGGGGCCATCTCGAATCCACACAGCCTGTGGAGACCGGGAAACCGGAGGCGCTACGCCGTTAGTCTGGTGGCGGTACGGCGTGAGATCAGTGCCGTGGTGTGAAGGAAGGGACGGCATGTACGGCTTCATCTGGCGACATCTGCCCGGTAACGCATGGGTGAAGACGCTGATTTCCATCGTGCTGATCCTGGCCGTCGTCTATGTCCTCTTCCAGTACGTCTTCCCCTGGGCCGAACCTCTGCTGCCCTTCAACGATGTGACGGTGAACGACCAGTGAGTGCCGCCCGCCCCGCCCGCATCCTCGTCGTCGACAACTACGACAGCTTCGTCTTCAACCTGGTCCAGTACCTGTATCAGTTGGGCGCCGAGTGCGAGGTGCTGCGCAACGACGAGGTGGCGACCTCGCACGCCCAGGACGGCTTCGACGGTGTGCTCCTGTCCCCCGGGCCCGGCACCCCCGAGGAGGCCGGCGTCTGCGTCGACATGGTCCGCCACTGCGCGGCCACCGGCGTGCCCGTCTTCGGCGTGTGCCTCGGCATGCAGTCCATGCAGGTGGCGTACGGCGGTGTCGTGGACCGCGCGCCCGAGCTGCTGCACGGCAAGACCTCGCTGGTCGAGCACGAGGGCAAGGGCGTCTTCGCGGGCCTGCCCACGCCGTTCACCGCGACCCGCTACCACTCGCTGGCCGCCGAGCCGGCGACCGTGCCGGCCGAGCTGGAGGTCACGGCACGCACGCACGACGGGATCATCATGGGTCTGAGGCACCGTGAACTGCCCGTCGAGGGCGTGCAGTTCCACCCCGAGTCGGTGCTCACCGAGCACGGCCACCGCATGCTGGCCAACTGGCTGGTGGAGTGCGGGGACCAAGGGGCCGTCGCGAGGTCGGCGGGGCTCGCCCCGGTGGTGGGCAGGGCCACGGCGTGACGGCACTGCGCCCCGAGCGCGAGAGTGCCCCCTACGGCGGCGAGGCCGCGTACGGGGGCACCGAGGCGTTCGAGGCGGAGGCCTTCCAGACCCCGCCGGGCGGCTTCCAGATCCCGGCGGAGGCCTTCCCGGGGGCGCCGGAGCCACCACACCAGTGGTACGCCCAGCAGACCCAGGAGTACGTCCAGGGGGACTGGTACGGGCAGCGGCCGGTCACGGAGCCGTCGTACGAGCCGCGCCCTCAGGCCCCGTACGGGGAACCGTACGAGTCCTACGAACCGGTCGTCCACGAGCACCCCGCCGTCGACACCGCCCTTGAGCACCCTCCGATCGACGAGGAGACCGTGGCGCTCAGGGTGGAGGAGGCGCGGCGGATAGCGGCGGCGGCCGAGTCGATACCGGCGCCGCCCGCTCCCGGGGGTCGTGCGGCCCGCCGTAAGGCCGCGAGACGGCACGGGAGGCACTCAGGGTCCTCGGGCGCCCACGCGGGCCCCGGGGCCGCTCACGGGGCCGAGAGCGGCTTAGAGGCGGCCGGTGAGGCGTCGGCGCCCCTCTCCCGGGTCGAGGCACGGCGGGCGGCGCGGGCGCGCAAGCCCAGCGTGGGCGTGGTCGCGAGCCGGGTGATCGGCGAGGTGTTCATCACCACCGGCGTCCTGATGCTGCTGTTCGTGACGTACCAGCTCTGGTGGTCGAACATCCGGGCCCAGCAGCAGGCCGACAGGGAGGCGACCAGCCTCCAGCAGGAGTGGAAGAACGGGAAGCGCGCGCCGGGCGCGTTCGAGCCGGGACAGGGCTTCGCCATCCTGCACATCCCGAAGCTGGACGTGGTCGCGCCGATCGCCGAGGGCATCAGCAAGTCGAAGGTCCTCGACCGCGGCATGGTGGGGCACTACGACGAGAACAGCATCAAGACGGCCATGCCCGAGGACAAGACCGGCAACTTCGGTCTCGCGGGGCACCGCAACACCCATGGGGAACCGTTCCGCTACATCAACCGGCTCAAGCCCGGTGACCCCATCGTCGTGGAGACGCAGGACACGTACTACGTCTACGACATGGCCTCGATCCTGCCGGTGACGCCGCCCACGAACGTCAGCGTGCTCAATCCGGTCCCCCCGGGTTCGGGATTCACCGGGCCGGGCCGCTACATCACGCTGACCACCTGCACGCCGGAGTTCACCAGCAAGTACCGCATGATCGTGTGGGGCAAGATGGTCGAGGAACGGCCGCGCAGCGAGGGGAAGCCCGACGCGCTCGTCCAGTAGGGGCTCGATCAAGGGCGGATGAACTGTGGCAGTGACCACCGACGGCACGGACGACACCGAAGCCACCGAGGAGCGGACCGACGCGTCCGAGCCCGCGCCGCGACGACGCGGCACCGGCCGGATCGCGATGGCGGTCAGTGTCTTCGGGGAACTCCTCATCACCGCGGGCCTGGTGCTGGGCCTGTTCGTCGTCTACTCGCTGTGGTGGACGAACGTGCTCGCCGACCGTGAGGCGGGCAAGGAAGCGCACAAGGTCCGCGACAACTGGGCTGCAGCGGACGACGACCCGGGCGCCCTGGACACCAAGGACGGCATCGGCTTCCTGCATGTCCCTGCCATGAAGAACGGCGAGGTCCTGGTCAAGAAGGGCACCTCCACCAAGATCCTCAACGGTGGCGTCGCCGGCTACTACACCAACCCCGTCAAGGCGACCCTCCCGACCTCCGGCAAGGACGGCAACTTCACCCTGGCCGCCCACCGCGACGGCCACGGTGCCAAGTTCCACAACATCGACAAGCTCAAGAAGAGCGACGCGATCGTCTTCGAGACCCGCGACAACTGGTACGTCTACAAGGTCTACGACACCCTTCCGGAGACCTCGAAGTACAACGTCAAGGTCCTGTCGACCATCCCCAAGGAGTCCGGCAGGAAGAAGCCGGGCAAGTACATCACCCTGACCACCTGCACCCCCGTGTACACCTCCCGCCACCGGTACATCGTCTGGGGCGAGCTGGTGCGCGTGGAGCGGGTGAACGCGGAACGGACGCCGCCGAAGGAACTGCGGTAGGCGCTGCTGCGAGTCACTCGTACGGCGGAGGCTCGACGGCTGTTCACATGAACTCGACAGCTGTTTCACGTGAAACAGGGCACAGCACGACGGAGCCCCGGTCCCTTCTCAGGAAGAGGCCGGGGCTCCGTCGTCGTACGGGCTGGGTGGCGGATCGGTTCGCGTCAGTCGTCGCTTTCGAGGCCTCCGAAGAAGCCTCCGTTGCCGTTGCCTCCGTTGTCGTTCCCGCCGTTGCCGTTGAAGCTCACGGAGGCGAGGGTGATCGTCGTCTGGCTCGGGTCGGCGTCGTTGCCGCCGTCCGGGTCCTGGTCGGTGACGAGGGCGGTGTCGCTCTGGTCGCTGCCGTTCGCGAACTGGATGTTCGTGAAGCCGGCCGCCTGCAGGATCTGCTTGGCCTGGCCCACGGTGCGGCCGACGACGTTCGGGACCTTGGCCTTCTGCTCCTCGGCCGCCTTGCCGATCTGGATGGTGACCGTGTCGCCCTTGTCGGCCTCGCTGCCGCCCTCCGGCGTGGTGGCGATGACCTTGCCGACCAGATTCTTGTCCTCGGTCTCGACGTCGGTGCACTCGCCGACCAGGTTGTTGGCCGTCATCTGGGCCTTGGCCTGGTCACAGCTGAGGTTGCGGACGTCCGGGACGGTGACCGTCGCCGCCTCGGTGGCGACCGTCAGCGTGACCGTGGAGCCCTTCTCGAGCTTGCCGCTGGAGGGGTCCTGGCCGATCACGATGCCGGCCGTGCGGTCGGACTCCTCGGTCTTCTTCTCGACCTCGAAGCCCTTCTCCTTGAGCTGGGCCTCGGCCTCGTCGAACTGAAGGCCCTGGACGTCGGGGACCGCGACCTTCGGGGCGCCCGTCGAGATCACCAGGCTGATGGTGTCGCCCTTCTTGACCGGGTCACCGGCGGCTGGGTCCTGACGGCAGACGTTGCCGGTCTTCTCGTCCTCGCACTCGTCCTTGGTGGTCGTCACCTTGAGGTCGACGTTCTCGGCCGACTGCTTGGCCTCGGCCTCGGTCTGACCCACGAAGTTCGGTGCCTTGAGAGTGTCGTTGGACGCGTTGTCGCCCGAGAACATCCACTGGCCGATGAGGATCGCGCCGATCAGCACCAGCACGCCCGCGACGACCAGCAGGATCGTCGAGGTGTTGTTCTTCTTCTGCTGGCGTCGGCGGCCCTGGCGGTCGTCGTAGCCGTAGCCGCCCTCGTCCGGGGGCATCGGCGGCAGCATGGTGGTGGCCTGGGCGTCCGTGGAGCGCAGAGCCGTGGTGGGCTGCTCGTCGGGGTAGCCGCCGTAGCCGACCGAACCCATGGCGGCCGTGGCCGCGACGGGCTGGCCGTCGAGGCAGGCCTCGATGTCGGCGCGCATCTCGTCGGCGGACTGGTAGCGGTAGTCCGGGTCCTTGACCAGGGCACGCAGGACGATGGCGTCCATCTCCGGCGTGATCTCCGGGTCGAAGACGCTCGGGGGCTGCGGCTCCTCCCGTACGTGCTGGTAGGCGACCGCCACGGGGGAGTCGCCGACGAACGGCGGGCGGACCGTGAGCAGTTCGTAGAGCAGGCAGCCCGTCGAGTACAGGTCGGAGCGGGCGTCCACCTGCTCGCCCTTGGCCTGCTCCGGGGAGAGGTACTGGGCGGTGCCGATGACCGCGGACGTCTGCGTCATGGTCATACCGGCGTCGCCCATGGCGCGGGCGATGCCGAAGTCCATCACCTTGACCTGGCCGTTGCGCGTCAGCATGACGTTGGCCGGCTTGATGTCACGGTGGACGATGCCGTTGCGGTGGGCGTACTCCAGACCCTGGAGGATGCCGATGGTCATCTCCATGGCTCGCTCCGGCAGCAGCTTGCGGCCGCTGTGAAGAAGCTCACGGAGGGTGGAACCCTCGACGTACTCCATGACGATGTACGGGATCGAGACCCCGTCGATGTAGTCCTCGCCCGTGTCGTAGACCGCGACGATCGCGGGGTGGTTGAGCGAGGCGGCCGACTGGGCCTCCCGGCGGAACCGGGCCTGGAAGGTGGGGTCGCGCGCGAGGTCCGCTCGCAGCGTCTTCACCGCCACGGTGCGGCCGAGGCGGGTGTCCATCGCGAGGTAGACCTCCGCCATGCCACCACGGCCGAGCACCTGGCCCAGCTCGTACCGGCCGCCGAGGCGACGCGGCTCTTCCATAGCTTCCTACCAGCCCTCTCCGTCGGTCCCGACCGCACCCATGTGCGGTCCGGCGGCTGTGCTCCGGGCATACGGTACCCGGCTCGCCCTCTATGACCTGGCCGACCGCGTCACCCGATACAGGACCGGTATCCCAACGTGCACCGATGTGGAGGTGACGTGAGCGGGGTCACTTCTTGCTGTTGATCACTGCCTGCATCACGCTCTTCGCGATCGGGGCGGCGAGACCGCCACCGGAGATCTCACCGCGGTCCGCGCTGCCGTCCTCGACGACCACCGCGACGGCCACCGGCGAGCTGCCGTCGCTGAGCTTGGCGTACGAGATGAACCAGGCGTACGGCAGCTCCTTGTTGTCGATGCCGTGCTGGGCGGTACCGGTCTTGCCGCCGACGGTGACGCCGTCGGCGTCGATCTTCGCGCTGCCGCCGGTGCCGCCCGGGTCGTTGACCACGGTCTCCATCATTTCCTGCAGCTTCTGGGCGGTGTCGGCCGAGATCGCCTGGGAGAGCGGCTCGGGCTCGTGCGACTCGATCACGTCGAGGTTGGAGGCACGCAGCTGGTCGACCATGTACGGCTTCATCAGCTCGCCGTCGTTGGCGATCGCCGCGGAGACCATCGCCATCTGCAGCGGGGTGGCGCGGTTGGAGCCCTGACCGATGCCGTCGAGCGCGTTCTGCGGGCGGTTGTCCTCGGGGTAGACGCTCTCCGCGGCGCGGACCGGGATGTCCAGCTCGTTCTCGTTGAAGCCGAACTTCTCCGACTGCTCGATCATCTTCTCGTTGCCGACGCTGTCGCTGAGCTTGGCGAAGACGGTGTTGCAGGAGACCTTCAGCGCCTCGCGCAGGGTCGCGTTCTTGCATTCCCCGTGCTGGTTGGTGAGGTCGGTCTGGGTCTGGGGCAGCTGGTACGGGTCCGGGCTGTCCGTGGCCTTGTCGATGCCGTCGACCACGTCGTTCTCCAGCGCGGCGGCGGCCGTGACCACCTTGAACGTGGAGCCCGGGGGGTACGTCTCGCGCAGCGCGCGGTTCAGCATCGGCTTGTCCTTGTCCTTCTCCAGCTTCGAGAAGGTCTCGCTGTCCTTGCTGCTGATGCCGGCGAACGTCGACGGGTCGTACGACGGCGTGGACGCCAGGGCGAGGACCGCGCCGGTCCGGGGGTCGATCGCGGCGACGGCGCCCTTCTTGTCACCGAGGCCCTCGAAGGCCGCCTTCTGCGCGGCGGCGTTGAGGGTGGTGACGACGCTGCCGCCCTCCTTCTTCTTGCCGGTGATCATGTCGAGGGTGTTGCGGAAGAACAGCCGGTCGTCGTTGCCGGTGAGGATGCCGTCCTCGAGGCTCTCCAACTGGGTGGCGCCGACGATCTGGGAGGCGTACCCCGTGACGGGTGCCCACATCTCGCCGTTCTTCCAGGTGCGCTTGTACTTGTAGTCGGTGCCCTTGGTCGCGACCGAGCCGGTGATGGCCTTGCCGTCGACGATGATGTCGCCGCGTGGAGTGGCGTAGCGCTCGATCGAGACGCGACGGTTCTCCCCGCGCGACTGCAGGGCGTCGGCCTGTACGTACTGGATCCAGTTGTCGCGAATGAGCAGGGCGAGGATGAGCAGCCCGCAGAAGATCGCGATCCGGCGCAGGGGCTTGTTCACGGTCGGACCACCTGGGTCATCTCGGCGTCGGGATTGGGCGCGGGGGCCGGGGCCGGGCGGCGCGCGGTGTCGCTGATGCGGAGCAGCAGTCCGATCAAGGCCCAGTTCGCGATCACGGAGGAACCACCGGCCGCGAGGAACGGCATGGTCATACCGGTCAGCGGGATCAGGCCCATGACGCCGCCGGCGACCACGAAGATCTGGAGGGCGAAGGCCCCGGAGAGGCCGACCGCGAAGAGCTTGCCGAAGGGATCGCGGGCCGCCAGCGCGGTGCGCACGCCCCGCTCGATGATCAGCCCGTAGAGCAGCAGGAAGGCCATGACGCCGGCCAGGCCGAGTTCCTCACCGACGGTGGAGAAGATGAAGTCGGAGTTGGCGGCGAAGCCGATGAGGTCGGAGTTGCCCTGGCCGAGCCCGGTGCCGAGCACACCACCGGAGCCGAAGGACATGATCGACTGGCCGATCTGCTCACAGGCGCCGGAGTCGGCGTAGCAGCCGAACGGGTCCAGCCAGGCGTCGACGCGGGCCTGTACGTGGCTGGCGAACGAGGCCACACCGACGGCGCCCGCGGCGGACATCAGCAGACCGATCACGATCCAGCTGGTTCGCTCGGTGGCGACGTACAGCATGATCACGAACATGCCGAAGAACAGCAGCGACGAACCGAGGTCGTTCTCGAAGATGAGGATGAGCAGGCTGACGGCCCAGATCGTGATGATCGGGCCGAGGTCGCGGCCGCGCGGCAGATACAGGCCCATGAAACGTCGGCTTGCCAGTGCCAGCGCGTCCCGCTTCACCATGAGGTAGCCCGAGAAGAAGATCGCCAGAATGATCTTCGCGAACTCGCCCGGCTGGATCGTGCCCACACCGGGAATCCTGATCCAGATCTTGGCGCCGAATGTGTCGTCACCGAGGCCGGGCACGAGGGGCAGGACGAGAAGCACCAGCGCGACGGCCATCGAGATGTACGTGTAGCGCTGCAGGATGCGGTGGTCCTTGAGCAAGATGACGACCGCGACGAACAGCGCGAGGCCCAGAGCCGAGAACAGCAGCTGCTTCGGGGCCGAGGGGGTGAAGACGCCGAAGGCGTTCTCGGCGAGATTCTGCAGCCGCTCCGACTGGTCCAGGCGCCAGATGAACACCAACCCCAGCCCGTTGAGCAGCGTGGCCAGTGGCAGCAGCAGCGGGTCCGCGTAGGCCGCGAACTTGCGTACGACGACATGGCCGATACCGGCCAGGAGACCCATGCCGAGGCCGTAGCCGAGCAGGCCGGTGGGCACTTCGTCGTTGATGGCCAGGCCGACGTTGGCGTAGGCGAACACCGGGATGACGACCGCGAACGCCAGCAGCGCCAACTCGGTGTTGCGGCGGCTCGGTGCGCCGATCGCCCCGATCGTGGACGTGTGCTGCGTCGACGTGTTGGTAGTACTGCTCATCGTGTGAGTGGGCCCCTCGCGGCTTGCCTACTGCTCACCGCACCGCGAAACGAGCTCCTGCTCCTCCTCCGAGAGGCTGGGGCCGGTCGACGGTGTGGGTGCGGTCTGGGTCGGGGTCGGGGACGTCGATGGCGTCGACGTCGGGGACGGTGTGGCCTTGGACGTGAGGGAGGTCTTGGTGGTTCCCGTGACGCCTCCGGCCTCGCCCTCGCCGGTCTTGGCGTTGTTGTCCGCCGCCTCGCGGCGCTCGGCGTTCTTCTTGCACGCCGATGCCTGGGTGGACAGCTCCTCGATCTTCTTGCGGGCGTCGCCGAGGCTGCCCTGGGGGATCGTGGCCTCGACCTGCTTCTGCCAGAACGGCGGCAGGTACTTGAGTTCGATCTCGGGGTGGTCCTTCTCCACCTTGGAGAGGGAGATCCATGCCAGGTCCTGGCTGATGCCGCGGTACAGGGCGACGTGGTCGTCCTTGGTGCCGACGTAGTACTGCGTCTGCGTCCAGCGGTACCCGCCGTACAGGCCCCCGCCGATCACGGCGAGGGCGAGGATCCCGAAGAACGATCTTTTGAGCCACTTGCGCTTCTTGCGTGGCTTGACGAAGTCGGCGTCGGAATAGTTCCCGAAGCTGCCCGCGGCCGGGATGTAGCCGGTGGTGTCGCCGGAGCCGGGCGGACCGAACTCGCCGCCGCCCTGTCCGTGCCCCTGCCGTCCGAGGCCGGAGGCGCGGCCGGCGGGGGTCTGCATGATCCCGTTGTCCTGCAGGTGGAGCTGGTTCTCGGCGACCGCGCCGACCACGACCGGGGTGTCGGAGAGCTGTCCGGCGAGGGTGTCGCCGGTGTCGAGGTCGAGGACGTCGGCGACGATGACCGTGATGTTGTCGGGGCCGCCGCCGCGCAGGGCGAGCTGGATCAGCTCCTGCACGGTCTCCTGCGGGCCCTGGTAGCTGGCGAGGGTGTCCTCCATCGTCTGATGGGACACGACGCCGGACAGGCCGTCGGAGCAGATCAGATAGCGGTCGCCGGCGCGTACCTCGCGGATGGACAGGTCGGGCTCGACGTGGTCGCCGCTGCCCAGCGCGCGCATCAGCAGGGAGCGCTGCGGGTGGGTGGTGGCTTCCTCCTCGGTGATGCGGCCCTCGTCGACCAGACGTTGCACCCAGGTGTGGTCCTGGGTGATCTGGGTGAGGACGCCGTCGCGCAGGAGGTAGGCGCGGGAGTCGCCGACGTGGACGAGGCCGAGCCGCTGGCCGGTCCACAGCAGGGCGGTGAGCGTGGTGCCCATGCCCTCCAGCTGGGGGTCCTCCTCGACCATCGCGCGCAGCTGTTCGTTGGCGCGCTGCACGGCGGTGCCGAGGGAGGTGAGGATGTCGGAGCCGGGGATGTCGTCGTCGAGCGTGACCAGGGTGGAGATCACCTCGGAGGAGGCGACCTCGCCGGCCGCCTGACCGCCCATGCCGTCGGCGATCGCGAGGAGCCGCGGACCGGCATAGCCGGAGTCCTCGTTGCCCTCGCGGATCATGCCTTTGTGCGATCCGGCGGCGAAGCGCAGTGACAGACTCATGCGCACCTCGCCCGTCGGCTCCGGGTACATCCGCACGGTGCCCACCCTCCGGTCGGGAGCGCGCCGGGGCCCCTGGTGGGGGCCGCCGCTGCGTGCTCGCTCCGCTCGCTCATTGTCGTACTACTTCCGCAGCTCGATGACGGTTTTGCCGATGCGGATCGGCGCGCCCAGCGGAATCGGCGTGGGGGTCGTCAGTCGGTTCCGGTCGAGATACGTGCCGTTGGTGGACCCCAGGTCCTCGACGATCCACTGGCCGTCGCGGTCCGGGTAGATCCGGGCGTGCCTGCTGGAGGCGTAGTCGTCGTCCAGCACGATCGTGGAGTCGTGCGCGCGGCCCAGGGTGATGGTCTGGCCCTGCAGCGCCACGGTGGTGCCCGTGAGGGTGCCCTCGCTCACGACGAGCTTGGTCGGGGCGTTACGGCCACGGCGCCCGCCACCGGCGGACTGCTGGCCGCGCTGCTGCGGGGGTGCGGCCTGCCGGGGGGCGGCCTGTGGCCGCGCGTTGTCCCGGCGCGACCCCCGCTGGGTGACGCGCGTACCGAACAGGTCGCTGCGGATGACCTGCACGGCCACGATCACGAACAGCCACAGAACGGCCAGGAACCCCAGCCGCATGACCGTGAGGGTCAGCTCTGACATTGCCCCCGCTTCACCCTTCGGCTTGCCGGTAAATGATGGTGGTGCTGCCCACGACGATCCGCGAGCCGTCGCGGAGCGTAGCGCGGGTGGTGTGCTGCCCGTCCACCACGATGCCGTTGGTGGACCCGAGATCCTGGATCGTCGAGGGCGTTCCGGTCCGGATCTCGCAGTGCCGGCGGGAGACGCCGGGGTCGTCGATCCGCACGTCGGCTTCGGTGCTGCGACCCAGCACCAGCGTCGGGCGGGAGATCTGATGGCGGGTGCCGTTGATCTCGATCCAGTAGCGTGTGCGCCCGCCGGCCGCCGGAGCGGCACCGGCGCGCTGGAGATAGGGCGCGGAGCCGGGGCGGCCACCGCCGGGCGGCGGTGTGGCCGGCATGGGCGGCGCGCCGGTGGGCGGATATCCGTAGCCGCCGGGGCGACCGCCCGCGGCGGGGCCCGCCGGAGCGCCGGCGGGAGCCTGCTGATCGATGGAGGAGGCGAGCGTACGGCTGCGCACCCGGTACAGACCGGTGTCGAGGTCGTCGGCCTTCTCCAGATGGACCTTGATGGGGCCCATGAAGGTGTACCGCTGCTGCTTGGCGTAGTCGCGCACCATGCCGGCGAGCTCGTCGCCGAGCTGTCCGGAGTAGGGGCTGAGGCGCTCGTAGTCGGGGGTGCTCAGCTCCACGATGAAGTCGTTGGGCACGACCGTCCGGTCGCGGTTCCAGATGGTCGCGTTGTTGTCGCACTCCCGCTGGAGTGCTCCCGCGATCTCCACGGGCTGGACCTCTGACTTGAACACCTTGGCGAAGGTGCCGTTGACCAGACCTTCGAGACGCTGCTCGAACTTCTTCAGGACTCCCATGGGGCACCTCCTCCGTAGCCACCGCTCTGCTTACTGCGTCCGTACTGCTTACTGATCGTATCCACGCGCCGGGAAATCGGCTGGTTCCCCCTGTCGGCCCGGTCGACCGGTGTCACCGGTGTCGACGCCCACTGAAGTCCTCTGCCGGATTCCCATCGGAGCTCCTCTTCGAACTACCCCGTCCGAACTCTGCCAAGGATCGTAGAGGCGGCGCGAGACCAGTGTCCCGCACCCGACTGTGCACCCTGTCCTCCTCCAGGAGAGATGGCCGGGACCGGTACGAGGTTGATACGCGAACCAGCATTCGTTGATACGTGGCCCGAGGCCCTCTGTGTTCGGTCCGCGCTGGTCGGCCCGGACGCCGAAGTCTTGGCGCGGTCGGACGCGGATAAGGGATGTGAACCCACCCCTTCCAGCGTGCTAATCTTCTCGATGTCGGAAGGCGCCAGCACCGCAAGGAGCAGGGCCTGAGGACACACCCAATGCGCGGGTGGCGGAATAGGCAGACGCGCTGGATTCAGGTTCCAGTGCCCGCAAGGGCGTGGGGGTTCAACTCCCCCCTCGCGCACAGCGAAGCGGTCCCATCGTGATCACGATGGGACCGCTTCTTTTTGTGCGTTCTCCGGCTCCTGAGACCTCATGAGGGCCGGTCAGCGGGTCTCCGGGAGTGTGAGGAGTCTCTCAGGGTTCGGCATGGGCTTCGGTCGGCTTCTGGTGGCGCGGGACCGGGTTGGGGGCGTGCTCCGCACCGCGTGCGCGGTGAGGGCTGGACCCGGTTGTGCCGGCCGGGGAGTGGGCGCGGTCTCGGTGGGGTGAGGAAACCGGAGGGGGCGGGGGTCTTCGGGAGTGTGATGTTTCACGTGAAACGGTGTGGGGCGGGCCGGAGTGGGGCGCGGCGTCGGGGTGTGCGGGCGGCTGGTCTCCGATCGGATGGGGCTCGGGGTGCTCGCCGACGGCTGTGGCGTTGAATTGCGGTGGTTCTCTTCGGGAGTTGGTCCGGCCAATCCCGTCCGCACCGTTGACGCTCGCCTGCCTCATACCTATCTTCTGGTCGGAAATTCGCACAACATTCGCTATTTCGAACAGAGCTCTGTGCTTTGTGTCCCTTCACGCCCCCACACCTGCCAGAGACGAGGCGCACATGGCTCCGCCCCTCTCCAGACGATTCCTCCTCCAGTCCGCGATCCTCGCCGCGGCCGTGCCCGGAGTCTCCTTCGGCGCGGGCGGTGGTCGCGCGTCCGCCGCGGCCCTTCCCGCACCGTCCACCTGGTCCGTGCGGCCGTTCGAGCTCAAGGACGTGACGCTCGGTCAGGGCCTGTTCGCCGGCAAGCGGCAGCTGATGCTCGACCACGGTCGCGGCTACGACGTCGACCGGCTGTTGCAGGTCTTCCGCGCCAACGCGGGGCTCTCCACCAAGGGCGCGGTCGCCCCCGGTGGCTGGGAAGGCCTCGACGGCGAGGCCAACGGAAACCTCCGCGGCCACTACACCGGACACTTCCTGACCACGCTCGCCCAGGCCTACGCGAGCACCGCGGACACGGTGTACGCCGACAAGATCCGCTACATGGTCGGCGCCCTGACCGAGGTGCGCGCGGCGCTGCGCACCGACCCGCGCATGCTCGCCGTCACCGGGAAGTTCGGCACCGCCCAGGAGAACGTCCGAGGCTCCTACCAGTACGTCGACCTGCCGGCCACCGTGCTCGGCGGGGCCTCGGCGATCACCCTGTCGGCATGGGTGAAGCCCACCCACAACGCCAACTGGGCACGCGTCTTCGACTTCGGCAACGACACCACCCGCTACATGTACCTGGCCGCCCGCAACGCAAGCGGCTTCCCGCGCTTCGCCATCACCATCAACGGGCCCGGCGGTGAGCAGGGTCTCAACGGCACCGCCGCCCTGCCGCTCAACCAGTGGAGCCACCTGGCCGTGACGATCGGGGGCGGCACCGGCACGCTCTACGTCAACGGCACCGCCGTGGCCCAGAACACATCGATGTCCCTCACGCCGGCGGCCCTGGGCACCCTGGCGAACAACTGGCTGGGTCGGTCCAATTTTCCAACCGACCCGGTCTTCGCAGGCGCGTTCGACGAGTTCAACGTCTGGTCGCGGGCGCTGACGGCCACCGAGATCACCTCACTGCAGAGCAACCGCGCGGCGGCCTCGTCCGCGGGCCGGGGCAACCTCGCCTCGTACGACTTCTTCGAGACCAGTGGCGGCACCTTCGCGGACGCCTCCGGCCGCGGTCTGACCGCCACGCTGCGCCGCACCTGGGGCGCGCCCAGCCACCCCGGGTTCCTGGCGGCGTACCCGGAGACGCAGTTCATCGAGCTGGAGTCGATGACCAGCGGCGACTACACGCGCGTGTGGGCGCCGTACTACACCGCGCACAAGATCCTGCGCGGGCTGCTGGACGCGTATCTGAATGTCGACGACGCGCGGGCGCTCGACCTCGCCTCGGGGCTGTGCGACTGGATGTACTCGCGGCTGTCGAAGCTGCCGGACGCCACCTTGCAGCGGATGTGGGGGATCTTCTCCAGCGGTGAGTTCGGAGGGCTCGTCGAGGCGATCGTCGACCTCTACACGATTACCGGCAAGGCCGAACACCTCGCACTCGCCCGGCTGTTCGACCTCGACAAGCTCATCGACGCCTGCGCCGCCAACACCGACACCCTCGACGGCCTGCACGCCAACCAGCACATCCCCATCTTCACCGGCCTCGCCCGGCTGTACGACGCGACCGGTGAGGTGCGCTATCTGACCGCCGCGAAGAACTTCTGGGGCATGGTCGTCCCGCCGCGCATGTACGGCATCGGCGGCACCAGCACGGGCGAGTTCTGGAAGGCTCGCGGGGTCATCGCGGGCACCATCAGCGACACCAACGCCGAGACCTGCTGCGCGTACAACCTGCTCAAGCTGAGCCGGACCCTGTTCTTCCACGAGCAGGACCCGAAGTACATGGACTACTACGAGCGGGCCCTGCTCAACCAGGTCCTCGGCTCCAAGCAGGACAAGACCGACGCGGAGAAGCCGCTGGTCACGTACTTCATCGGTCTGAAGCCCGGCCATGTGCGCGACTACACCCCCAAGCAGGGGACCACCTGCTGCGAGGGCACCGGCATGGAGAGCGCCACCAAGTACCAGGACTCGGTGTACTTCACCAAGGCGGACGGCAGCGCCCTGTACGTCAACCTGTACAGCGCCACCACGCTGAACTGGTCCGCGAAGGGTGTGACCGTCACCCAGACCACCGACTACCCGCGCGAGCAGGGCTCCACGATCACCATCGGGGGCGGCAGCGCGGCCTTCGAACTGCGGCTGCGGGTGCCGTCCTGGGCGACCGCCGGCTTCCGGGTGACCGTCAACGGCGGCGCGGTCAGCGGCACTCCGACCGCCGGGAGCTACTTCACGATCTCGTCCCGCACCTGGCGCGGCGGGGATGTCGTCCGAGTGACGATGCCGTTCCGGCTGCGGGTGGAGAAGGCCCTTGACGACCCGTCCCTGCAGACCCTGTTCTACGGTCCGGTCAACCTGGTCGGCAGGAACACCAGTACGAGCTATCTGACGTTCGGCCTGTACCGCAACGCCGGCCTCTCCGGTGACCTGCTGCCCTCCCTCACCCCCGTGAGCGGAAAGCCCTTGCACCACACGCTGGACGGCACCGAATTCGCCCCCTTCTACGAAGGAACCGAGGATCCGACGCACGTCTACGTCAGGCGCGCCGAACCGAAGGTCTACTTCGGCGGAACCGACTCCGGCGTAGCCAATCCGGCGAAGTCCGACGGCACGACCCTGCTCGACGAGGTCTGGGCCGCGGCACCGTTCGCCGACAAGGGCGCGCTGGTCGCGCGCGTGCAGTCGACCGTGAGTTCCTGGGTGTCGGCCGGGCTGCTCAGTCAGGCCGACGGGCAGAAGGTGGTCACGACCGCGCAGAACGCGACGTACGCGGCCTGACCGCCTCTGCTGCGGGCGGCTGCTGCTCTGGTGAGGGCAGCCGCCCCGCGTGTTTCCGGAAGACCGGCTCCGGGGGTCCGTTTCGCCGGTTCCGGGGGCCCGCTCCCGCGAGGCCTACGCGGCGAGGCGCTCCGCCAGGGTCTTGGCCTTGATGGCCGCGTCCTCGAAGGCCTTGGCGCGGGAGGCCTCGAAGAGCGGGATCAGCTCGCTCATCGCAGGGTTCTGCGGGGCCATGGTGAGCTCCGGGACGATGAAGTCGACATCCAGGGCGAGGGTGTCGGACAGGAGCGCCGTCAGGTAGTTCTGCACGTACTCGAACGGCTCACGCGGCGTCCCCGGCGCGTAGGAGCCGCCACGGCTGGCGACGACCGTGACCGGGGTGCCCTTGATCTTCGAGTCCTCGGTCATGGCGGTACGGCCGATGAGGATCACGTTGTCCAGCCACGCCTTGAGGGTGGACGGGATCGAGAAGTTGTACATGGGGGCGCCGATCAGGATCGCGTCCGCCTGCTCCAGCTCCGTGATGAGCTTCTCGCGCTCGGCGAAGGCCGCCGCCTGCTCGGGGGTGTGCGTGGCCGGATCGAGGAAGCCGGCGATGTGTGCGTCGGCGCTGATGTGCGGCACGGGGGCGGCGTTCAGATCGCGGTAGATCACCGTGCCGTCCGGGTGCTGGTCCTCCCAGGCCTTGCGGAAGGCCTCCGTCACCGCGCGCGACGTCGAGGCGTCGGCGGGGAGCACGGACGAGTCCAGGTGGAGGAGGGTGGCCATGGTCACTCCAAAGGCGAGAGTCGTGTCGGAAAACAGTCGGGAAACAGAGCTGCGTCTGGGCGCGAGCTATTTTTTCGTACCTGACTAGAGATAACACAGTCACTTACTTTTTTTCATCCGCTAGTGGAGGGCCAGTACGCTGGACACATGGCGGAGCAGCGGCAGGACATCCACGGCCCAGGGCCGTGCCAGCGGGTCGACGACGGCATCACCCGGGTGTTCGCCCTGCTCGGAAAACGCTGGACGGGCCTGATCGTGGCCGTGCTCATGCCCCACCCCGCGCACTTCGTGGACCTGCGCAGGGCGATCCCCGGCATCAGCGAGCGCATGCTCTCCGACCGCCTCACGGAACTCGCCGCGGCCGGCCTCGTTCTGCGCGAGGTCGACGAAGGGCCTCCGCTGCGGGTCACCTACCGGCTGACGGAGGCGGGCGCCGCGCTGGAACCGGCGCTGAAGGAGCTCAAGAACTGGGCCTCGGACCATCTGCCGGAGAGCTGGCCGTGCGCGGGGACGGCGCGGGAGTAGGGCGGGGCCTGGCCGAGCCGAGCGCCGGTTTTCCACAGGTGTGGACGGCGCCGCGTGCGGAGTTTTCCACAGGGTCTGACGCCTTTCGGCCACCCGGTTGTACCGTCGTCACAAGTTGATGTTCGTTCGTCGATGTGTGCGGGGGAGGCGGTCGGTGTGACCGAGGGCGGTACCGGCGGTACGACCGTGGTGGAACCGGTGGTCGAGGCGGCGTCGGCGGAGACCGGAACAGGCGGGTCGCGAGTGCCGTGGGTGTCCGGGTTCGCGCGCTGGCCCTCGGAGGGGTCGCCCAAGGACGAGGGCAAGGCGTTGCGCGAACGGGTGCCGCGTGACGCGCACGCGAAGCTGACGCTCACCGACGGCCGGCCGGACGCGGTGACCGCCGTCGAGGAGTCCAACCGCGGCCGGATCCCTGCGCTCACGCCGATAAGGGTCGGCCGGATGGCGGCCACCCCGTTCGCGTTCCTGCGCGGCTCGGCCGGCCTCATGGCGCACGACCTGGCGCGTACGCCCATGACCGGCATCGGCACCCAGATCTGCGGCGACGCCCACGCGGCCAACTTCGGGCTGTACGCGGACGCCCGCGGCGGCCTCGTCATAGACCTGAACGACTTCGACGAGACCGTGCACGGCCCCTGGGAGTGGGACCTCAAGCGCCTCGCCACCTCGCTGGTGCTCGCCGGCCGTGAGGCGGGCGCCGACGAGGACACCTGCCGCAAGGCGGCGTACGACGCGGCGGGCGCCTACCGGCGCACCATGCGGCTCCTCGCCAAGCTCCCGGCGCTCGACGCGTGGAACGCCATCGCGGACGAGGAACTGGTCTCGTACACCGACGCCCACGATCTGCTGGGCATGCTGGAGCGGGTCTCCGAGAAGGCGCGGGCCAACACGAGTGGCCGCTTCGCGGCCAAGTCCACCGAGGCGGTGGCAGGCGGCGGGCGCCGCTTCGTGGACGCCCCGCCGGTGCTGCGCCGGGTGGACGACGCCGAGGCCGCGGCGGTCGCCGCCTCCCTGGAGCAGTACGTGACCACGATCTCGGAGGACCGCCACCCGCTGCTCGCCCGGTACGCCGTGCACGACGTGGCGTTCCGCGTGGTCGGCACCGGCAGTGTGGGCACGCGCTCGTACGTCGTGCTGCTGCTGGACCACCGGGGCGAACCGCTCGTCCTCCAGGTGAAGGAAGCCCGCGCCTCGGCGCTGGAGCCGCATCTCGCGACGGCCGGTTTCGAGGTGCCGGAAGTGAGCCACGAAGGGCGCCGCGTGGTCCTCGGCCAGAAGCGGATGCAGGTCGTCAGCGACATCCTGCTGGGCTGGACCACGGTCAACGGGCTCCCCTTCCAAGTCCGACAGTTCCGCAACCGCAAGGGCAGCGTCGATCCCGCGGCCCTCGCCGCCGACCAGATCGACGACTACGGCCGCATGACCGGCGCTCTCCTGGCCCGCGCCCACGCCCACAGCGCCGACCCCCGCCTCATCGCCGGCTATTGCGGCAAGAACGAGGAACTCGACGAGGCCATCGCCACGTTCGCCGCGACCTACGCCGACCGCACGGAGGCGGACCACGCGGATCTGGTGGCGGCGGTTCGGGCGGGGCGGATCGCGGCGGAGACGGGGGTGTGAGGGACGGCTGAGGGACTGCTGCCGTGAGCCTCGGTCGCGATGGGGCTCGGAGGTGTGGCCTAGGCTGGGGCGGGTGACGACCCCGGAAGCCGATCAGTCCCCGTCCGAGCGCCCCACCGAGCCCGTCGAGCCCGTCGAGCCCGTTGGGGGTCCTGAGTCCGCCGAGGGCGCGGGTACCGCCGGCGCGGGTGAAGGCGTCGGAGCGGAGCGGCCCGAGGAGCGGTTGGAGCGGGCTGTTCGGGCAGCCGAGCAGGCGTTGATCGAGTTCGAGATCGCCGTGGAGACCTTCCGCGTCGAGGTGGAGAACTTCTCCCGGCTGCACCACCAGAAGCTCGGGCCCATGTACGCGCGCCTCGACGAGCTGGACGCCCAGATCGCCGAGGCGAGGGCCGCGCGGACCGGCGACCCCGAGGACGTACGCAAGGCGCAGGAGGCGCGGGCCCGGGTCATGCCCATGCCGGGCGTGGAGGAGCTGTTCCACGGGTGGATGGACTCGGAAGGCCTGTTCCCCGAGGCCTCGGCCATGCTCACCGATCAGCCCGTACGGCCCCCGGAGCGGGTCCGGCCGAGTGACGAGGCGCGCAGGCTCTACCGGGAACTGGTCCGCAAGGCGCATCCCGACCTGGCCCAGGACGACAAGGAACGCGAACGGCGCGACGAGTTCATATCCCGGGTCAACGCCGCGTACGGCCGCGGTGACGAGGTGCTGCTGCGGGAGCTGTCCGAGGAGTGGGCCGCCGGTCCCGTGCCCGAGGAGCGCAGGCCGAGCCGCAGCGAGGAGCTCTACGCACGCCTCGAATGGCTCGCCCAGCGCAAGGAACTGCTCGCTCTCGTCGCACGAGAGCTGGAGGAGGGTGCCATCGGCTCGATGCTCCGCCTCGCCCCGGACGACCCCGACCGCCTCCTCGACGAAATCGCCGAACAACTGCTGGCGGAGGTCGCACAGCGGGAGGCGGAACTGGCGGGGCTGCTTGGCCAGGGGCCTCAGGGCGGCGAGGACGGGCACGTCGGTTAGCGACGGGTGCGCCGGTTGACGGGGGATGCCGGTCAGCGAGGGGCTTGCCGGTGGGCAACCGGGGGCTCGGCGACGCCGGTGAGGTCCTGGGGCGGTGGGCGAGGGGCTGTCGTTCGGGGTGGCCGGTGCGTCGGTGGTTCGGCGCCGGTCCGGTAGCGTCGTACGCATGCATTTCGGAGCTGGTGTGCCCACGGTCGAGGTCGGGGACCTCAAGGACGGCGATTTCCTGCTGGACGTCCGAGAGGACGACGAGTGGCAGGCGGGTCATGCCGAAGGGGCGCTGCACATCCCCATCAGTGAGTTCGTGGCACGCTACGGCGAGTTCACCGAGGCGGCGCCGCAGGACGGCAGGGTCCATGTGATCTGCCGTTCGGGCGGGCGTTCGGCACAGGTCGCCATGTATCTCGTACAGCAGGGCATCGACGCCGTGAACGTCGACGGCGGCATGCAGGTCTGGGCGGCCACCGGCCGCCCGGTGGTGGACGACAAGGGCGGGGCGGGGTTCGTTCTCTAGGGCGGGCTGTCTCCTCCTCCAGGGCGGGCTGTCTCCTCCAAGTACAGCTCGCCCGCTTTCGTACGCCTGGCTGTTTCGTACGGCCGTACGGCGGCCAGGGCGCACAGGTGGCCTGTGCGCGCCCTCATCCACCGGCGTACGTCTTGCTCCACCGGTGTGCGCGGCGCTCAGCCCAGCGGGTGTGCGGCCAGTAGGTCGCCCAAGGCCTCCTCATGCGCTGCCGCGGGGCCGAGGGAGAGTTCGAGGTGCTTGGCCCAGGCGTGGTAGCGATGCAGTGGGTAGTCGACGTCGGCGCCGAAGCCCCCGTGCAGATGTTGCGCGGTCTGGACGACCCGTCGTACGCCCTCCGAGGCCCAGATCTTGGCCACGGCCACGTCCCCGGCGGCGGGCAGCGCACCCCCCGCGCCCGAGCTGATGCGCCAGGCGGCCTGCCACAGGGTCGCCTCCATCGCGCACAGGTCGATGTAGCGGTCGGCGGCCTGCACGGCGACGGCCTGGAACGTGGCGATCGGGAACCCGAACTGCTCCCGCTTGCCGGCGTAGGCGCTGGTCATACCGAGCACGCCCTCCCCCAGCCCGAGCGCCAGCGCGCAGGTACTGGTGGTCAGCAGTTCCCGGAGTCGTTCCCACGCGCCCTCCGCCTCGATGACGTCCCGTGCGGCGATCCGCGCCGACTCCAGCCGCAGCTCGGCAAGCCGTTCACCGGTCGTGGAGACCTGCTCGGCGAGCACGACACCGTCGTGGACCCGGGGCACGAGCGCGAGTACGACCCGGTCGTCGGCGATGGCGGCCGGATCGTGCTGGGGCCCATTGGCCACGGTGGCGGGGGCGACCGTCGCCGGTACGACGACGAAGTCTGCGTTGTACGCCCACGGCACCGCCGTCTGCACGCCGTCCAGGACCCATGTGTCGTCGTCCGCCCGCCGTGCGGTGACGGCCAGTTCGGCGGGGTCGTGACCGGTGCGGCCGTGCGCGGCGACGGTCAGTACGGCCTCGCCCCGGCCGACCCGCGCGAGCAACTTCGCCTTCAACTCCTCGCTGCCATGGGCCTGTACGGCCACCGCCGCCGCGCTGCTCTCCAGCAACGGAATCCTGGCCAGCACCTTCGCCGACTCCCGCAACACCAGGCACAGCGCGATCGCGTCGAGCCCCGACCCGCCGTAGGCGGAGTCCAGCAGCAGACTGAGCAGGTCTGCGTCGGCGAGCCTCACCCACAGCGCCCGGTCGAAGTCGTCGGCCACGGCTCCCAGTACCAACGAAGGGCTCGGCACCCCGTCCGGCGCGACCCCGGCGAACACCGCCCTCGCCGCCTCGGCCGCCGCCTGCTGCTCCTCGCTGAAGCTGAAGTCCACGGTTCCGCCCTTCCGTGTCGCCGATGACGGAGCGTCAAGATAGAACAGGTTCTAGAAGAAGGGAATATGGGGGCTTGGTGGTGGGTGCTCGGGAACGCAGGCCGGGTCTTGGGGCCCTCCCCCCCAAC
>NZ_AEJC01000099.1 GCF_000317595.1 Streptomyces ipomoeae 91-03
CGTCGTCCTCACCACACCCACGCCACCCCGCACCGCAACCAGATCTCGCCCTCACCACCCCCAGTCACCCATTCACACCCACGCCCCTCCCCTTTCCCGTTCTCCTCTCCTCCCCTCCCCCGCCTACAGCGATGACCTGCCCAAACACCCGCACCCCCACCTCCCGCCCATGCCCTCCCGACCCCCGTTCCCCCTGTTTCTGACGCACCGTCAGGGAGCGCCCGCCCCCGTCTGCCACTTACCTCGGAGGAGGAACGTGGACTCTCGGAGGAGCGAGCACGATGCGACGTAGCGCCCTGCCGTTGACCGGAACCGCGCTCGCCGTCGTCGTCGCGGCCCTCGCCGTCGCGCCGGCGTACGGCGGCGAGAACGACGGGAGGCTGGAGTTGTCGCCGGCGCGTGTCGTGCCCGGCGACGAGGTCACCGTGAGGACGGCCGCCTGCGGTGCGGACGGTACGGCGGCGGGCGACGCCAGCGCGGTCGGGGCGGGCCCCTTCCCCCTCGCCCCCGACGTCGGGCAACGGCTGCCCAGCGGGCGGTTCGAGGTGCCGCCGAGTGCACAACCGGGGACGTACGAGATCGTCGCGACCTGCACGAAGGGCGGTCGGCGGATCGCCGGTGACCTGGTGGTGTCCCTCACCGGCGCCGCGCAGTCAGCGCCGATGCACCCGAGGGGAAGTGTGAAGACGGGGGTCGGCGGCGCGCTGGGCCCCGACCCCGTGCAGACCGCGGCAGGCGTGGCGGCCCTGGCCGTCGCCGCCGCGGGCGGTACCTGGCTCCTGCATCGCCGGGCGAGAGGCGACGGGATCTGACGGACACCCTCCGCTGTCCGTCCACCGGTACCGCCGTCATCCTCCCCTCCGGGCCGACGCCCCTCAGCCCGGAGGGGAGGAACGACCCGGCGGCCACGCCCGTAGGCCAAGAGCCGATCAGCGCGAGACGAGACGACGGCCATGACCGACAGTCGTAACGACAACCACGACACGACAATCACGAGACGCCGGCCACGACCCGGCAGTCGTACCGACAACCACGAGAGGAGGTCCGGGTGCGCAGACTCGCCGACCTCGGGACCGTCGCCATAGCGGGCGTCACCGTGGTCGCCCTCTGTTCCGGTGCCTGGTTGGTGCGCAGCGGCACCGCGTCGCACACCCCGCCGCAGCCGTCGGCCGTGCAGGCCCACCCTGGTCGTGGTGACATCGGCCCGGGCCCCGGGGAGCCCGTCGCCGAGGCCCTGCCGCCCTCACCGCCCGACCGCGTCCGCATCCCCGCGATCCGGGTGGACGCCCCCCTCATGGGCCTCGGCCTCACCCCCACCGGCAACCTCGACGTCCCGCCCGCCGAGCGGAAGAACCTCGCCGGCTGGTACGAGGCCGGCACCACCCCCGGCGAACGCGGCACCGCGATCGTCGCCGGCCACGTCGACAACGCCGACGGCCCCGCCGTCTTCTACCACCTCGGCGCGCTCAAGCGGGGCGCCGCCATAGAGGTCGACCGGCGGGACGGCACCGCCGCGGTGTTCACCGTGGACGCGGTGGAGGTGTACGACGCGCGGAACTTCCCCGACGAGAAGGTGTACGGGGCGGCCCGGCGACCGGAGTTGCGGGTCATCACCTGCGGCGGCGGCTATTCGAGAACGACCGGCTACAAGGGCAACGTGGTCGTCTTCGCCCACCTCACGGCAAGCCACGCCACATAACCCACCTCACCGGCAAGCCACGCCACGTGACCCCCGCGCCGGAGCCCACCCGTGCCCACTCATCCCACCCACTGCTCGTACCCCATCTTCGCCACCAACGTGAACACCACCGTCAGCAGCACCACCCGTACGAACCCGCTGCCCCTCTTCAGCGCGGTGTGCGCCCCGACCGTCCCCCCGACCAAGTTGAAGACCGCCATCAGAGCCGCCAGTTGCCAGTACACCGTGCCCTTCCAGGCGAACGTGGCGAGGGCGCCGGCGTTGGTGCAGCAGTTGACGATCTTGGCGGTGGCGGAGGCGGTGACGAGGTCGAGGTGGAGGACGGCGGTGAGGGTCAGGACCAGGAACGTCCCGGTGCCGGGGCCGATGAGGCCGTCGTAGAAGCCGATACCGACGCCCGCGAGGCCGATCGCGGCGAGGACGCGGCGCGCGGAGGCCGGGCCGGTGGCCGGGGCCGTGCCGAAGGAGGGGCGCAGGATCACGAAGGCACCGACTGCCAGCAGCACCACCATGACGACCGGCTTCAGTACGTCCGTGCTCATCCCGGCGGCCACGAAGGCGCCGGCCGTCGAGCCGGCGAGGGCCGCGAGGCCGATGCGTACGGCGATCCGGACGTCGACCGGGGTGCGGCGCGCGTATGTCACCGCCGCGCCCGTGGTGCCGACGATCGCGACCGCCTTGTTGGTGCCGAGGGCGTACTGGGCGGCCGAGGCGCCGTTCGGCAGGCCCAGGAGGAGGGTCGGGAGGAGCAGCAGCCCGCCGCCGCCCACCACGGCGTCGACCCAGCCGGCCGCGAGGGAGGCGAGGCAGAGCAGGACGACCATGGTCAGCGATATGTCAGGCATGATCGCGACCCTACGCGGCGGGATAGGTGTGTCGCCCATCGATCTGAGGGATTTCTGAGGTTGCGGAGGATGCCCGGTGAGGCCCGGGTGGGGCCCGGCGGAGGCCCGGCGGGGGCCCGCGTGAGGTTACGGCCCCTCGTCCTCCCTCCCCCCGGACGTGAGCTGCGACACCGGCCCGCCCGACAGCCGACGGCGCGCGTGACGGTCGTACGCCGGGCGCGGCCCTCCCGTATACGCCCGTTTCCCGGCCGTATCGGCAGGTCAGCCGCGCACGGCCGGGCGCCCTCACACCCCACCCCGCCCCGCCGGAAACCCCTCACACCTCCTTCGGGGGCGTGGGGAGGGCAGCGTTCCTCGTGGGAAACAGATGTGATGCGGTCGGGTAACACCGGCACCGCACGCTCAAGGGCATGACCTCGAATGAACGTGTGGTGGTGATCGGCTCCGGCCTCGCGGGCGTACGTCTCGCCCGGCGGCTCGGAGAGCTCGGCATGCCCGCCACGCTGATCGGCGAGGAGCCGCACACACCGTACAACCGGGTGCTGCTCGCCGAGGTCCTGGCCGGGCGGTACGCCCCCGAGGTGATCGCCCTGCCCGCGCCGGCGGAGCTCACCCGGGGCCGGGTGGTCCGTATCGACCGCGAGACGCGAGCCGTACATCTCGCGGACGGCACGGTGATCGCATACGACACGCTGGTCCTCGCGACCGGTTCCAACCCGGTGCTGCCGCCGCTGCGCGGGCTGCTGGACCCGATGCGTCCGGAGCGGCACGAGTTCCCCGACGGGGTGCACGCCTTCCGGACCATGGACGACTGCCTGGGGCTGTCGGAGGCGGTACGGCCGGGTTCGCGGGCCGTCGTCATCGGCGGCGGGCTGCTCGGTGTCTCCGCGTCCCGCGCGCTCGCCCTGCGTGGCGCGCAGGTGGTCCTCGCCCAGCAGGGCGAGCGGCTGATGGAGCGTCAACTCGACCCGTCCGCCTCCAAGTTGGTGCGGCGGCATCTGACCGACCTCGGGGTCGAGGTGCACACCGAGACCCGCGTACGCGGGATACGCACCCTCGACGGGGCGGTGCGGTCGGTCGAGATGGCCGACGGGTACGCGCTCGACGTCGACCTCGTCGTCCTCGCGTGCGGGGTCCACCCCCGGGTGGGTCTGGCCCGGGAGGCGGGGCTCGCGGTGCACAAGGGCGTCATCGTCGACGAGGAGCTGCGCACCTCGGACCCGCGCATCCACGCGATCGGCGACTGCGTCCAGTTCGAGGGCACGGTCTACGGGCTGGCCACCCCCGCGCTCGAACAGGCCGACGTACTCGCGGAGCTGCTGGCCGGGAACACGGGAAACACGGCTCCTCGCTACACCGGCACCCGCGCCCTGACCCGGCTCACGCTCGCCGGGCAGGACTTCCTCGATCTCGCCGCGTTCGGCGAGCCCGAACCCCGGCCCGGTGACGACGTCATCCAGCTCTCCGACGCCACCCGCGGCACCTACCGCAAGGTCGTCGTCCGCGACGACCGCCTGGTCGGCGGGGTCCTCGTCGGCGAACTCGGCACCGTCGGCGCGCTCGCCCGCGCCTGGGAGGGAGCAGAGCCGCTCCCCACGAACGGCGCCCCTCTGCTCCACCTGCTCACCAACGATGGAGGCTCCTGAATGACCGCCACCCTGGGGGCCACCCCCACGATCGTGCTCGTCGGCCACGGCATGGTCGGCCAGCGCTTCCTCGAAGCGCTCGCCGAGCGTGGCCTGACCGCCACGCACCGCGTGGTCGTGCTCTGCGAGGAGCCGCGCCCGGCGTACGACCGTGTGGCGCTCACCTCGTACTTCTCGGGCAAGACGCCCGAGGATCTGTCGATGACCGACATGGCGTTCATCGAGGAGCACGGCATCGAGCTGTACATCGGTGACCCGGCGGAGACCGTCGACCGTGACGCCCGCAAGGTGACCGCGCGCTCCGGCCAGGTCTTCGAGTACGACGTCCTCGTCCTCGCCACCGGCTCGTACCCCTTCGTGCCGCCGGTCCCGAACAAGGACGCCACCGGCTGCTTCGTCTACCGCACGATCGAGGACCTGCTCGCGATCGAGGAGTACGCGAAGACCAGGGCCCGGGTGGGTGCCGTGGTCGGCGGCGGTCTGCTCGGACTTGAGGCCGCCGGTGCGCTGAAGGGTCTCGGGATCGAGTCCCACATCGTCGAGTTCGCGCCCCGGCTGATGCCCGTGCAGGTGGACGACGGTGGTGGCGCGGCCCTGCTGCGCACCATCGAGGAGATGGGCCTGAGCGTGCACACCGGTGTGGGCACGCAGGAGATCGTCGTCGGCGAGGACGGCGCGGTCACCGGCATGAAGCTGTCCGACGGTTCCGAACTGGCCACCGACATGGTGGTGTTCTCCGCCGGTGTCCGCCCCCGCGACCAGCTGGCCCGCGACTGCGGTCTGACGGTCGGCGAGCGCGGCGGCATCACCGTCGACGAGCAGTGCCGTACCGTCTCCGACCCGCATGTGTTCGCGATCGGCGAGTGCGCGCTGGCCGCCGACGGCCGGGTGTACGGCCTGGTGGCCCCCGGTTACGAGCAGGCCGAGACGGCCGCCGCGACCATCGCCGCCGACGAGGCCGCCTTCACCGGCGCCGACCTGTCCACCAAGCTCAAGCTGCTCGGTGTCGACGTCGCGTCCTTCGGTGACGCGCACGGCACCACCGAGGACTGCCTGGACGTCGTCTACTCCGACTCCCGCGCGGGCCTGTACAAGAAGCTCGTGATCGGCCGGGACGGCACGCTGCTCGGCGGCATCCTGGTCGGTGACGCGGAGGCGTACGGCACGCTGAAGGCCTTCACCGGCTCGGTCCCGCCGGTCTCGCCCGAGTCGCTGGTACTGCCGGCCGGTGCCGGAGCGCCCGCCCAGCTCGGCCCGACCGCGCTGCCGGACGACGCGATCATCTGCTCCTGCAACAACGTCCGCAAGGGCACGATCCGCGCCGCGGTCACCGACCACCAGTGCACCACCGTGCCCGAGGTGAAGAAGTGCACCAAGGCCGGTACGACCTGCGGCAGTTGCGTCAAGGTCCTCGGCCAGCTGGTCAGCGCCGAGCTGGAGGCGTCCGGCGTCGAGGTCGACAAGGGCCTGTGCGGCTGCTTCTCGCAGACCCGCGAGGAGCTGTACGAGATCGTCCTCGCCCTGCGCATCAACACGTACCAGGACCTGCTGGACCGCTACGGCCGCGAGGAGGCCCGGGGCGGCGACGGCTGCGAGATCTGCAAGCCGGCGGTCGCCTCGATCATCGCCTCCCTCGCCCCGACGATCGGCGCCGACGGCTATGTCCTCGACGGCGAGCAGGCCGCGCTCCAGGACACCAACGACCACTTCCTGGCCAACCTCCAGAAGAACGGCTCGTACTCGGTCGTCCCGCGCATCCCCGGCGGTGAGATCACCCCCGAGGGCCTGATCGTGATCGGTGAGATCGCCCGCGACTTCGGCCTCTACACGAAGATCACCGGCGGCCAGCGCATCGACATGTTCGGTGCCCGCGTCGAGCAACTCCCGTTGATCTGGACCCGCCTGGTCGACGCCGGCTTCGAGTCCGGCCACGCGTACGGCAAGTCCCTGCGTACGGTGAAGTCCTGTGTCGGCCAGACCTGGTGCCGCTACGGCGTCCAGGACTCGGTCCGCATGGCGATCGACCTGGAGCTGCGCTACCGGGGGCTCAGGTCGCCGCACAAGCTGAAGTCGGCGGTGTCGGGCTGCGCCCGCGAGTGCGCCGAGGCCCAGTCGAAGGACTTCGGCGTCATCGCCACCTCCAACGGCTGGAACCTGTACGTGGGCGGCAACGGCGGCGCGACCCCGCGCCACGCGGACCTGCTGGCCCAGGACCTCACGGACGCCGAGCTGATCAAGCTGATCGACCGGTTCCTGATGTTCTACATCCGCACCGCGGACCGGCTGGAGCGCACCTCGACCTGGCTGGAGCGGATCCCCGGCGGCCTGGACCACGTACGGGACGTCGTCGTGGAGGACTCCCTCGGCATCTGCGAGGAGCTGGAGTCCCTGATGGCGGCGCACGTCGCGAACTACGCCGACGAGTGGGCCTCCACCATCAACGACCCGGAGAAGCTCGCCCGGTTCGTGTCCTTCGTCAACGCGCCCGACACCCCCGACCCGGTCGTCGGCTTCGTCCCCGAGCGCGACCAGATCAAGCCCGACCTGCCGCTGCTGTCCATCGGCCTGCGGCCCGCCGCCGCCGAAGAAGTCCTGGAAGGAAGCGCCCAGCGATGACCCTGGCCCCCGAGAAAACCGATGTGAAGGTCCAGCTGCGGCTGGCGGACGACTGGTTCACGGTCTGCGACCTGACCCTGCTGATCCCGGGCCGCGGCGTGGCCGCCCTGCTCCCCGACGGCAACCAGGCCGCGATCTTCCTCGACCGCGCGGGCAGGCTGTTCGCCGTCGACAACCGCGACCCCTTCGGCGGCGCCGCCGTCCTCTCCCGCGGTCTCACCGGCACCCACCAGGGGCGCCCCTTCGTCGCCTCGCCCCTGCTGAAGCAGCGCTTCGACCTGGAGACCGGGCAATGCCTGGACGACGAGACGGTACGGATCACGGCGTACGAGGTGCGGGCGGCGTAGCCGCGCCGGGCCGCCGGGCCGCCGGGTTCGACTGCGCTTGGCGGCCTCGACGGCGCCTGACTGGAAAACGCCCCTCGGTTGAGGGGCGTTTTTCATGGGACCTGACTGACCTGGACCTGACTGACCTGGACCTCACTCGCCTGGGCGTGGCTCGCCTGGGCGTGGCTCACGCCTTCAACTGGTCGTACGTCACCCCTGTCATCCGCTCCGACTCCTCCCAGAGGAGTTCCCCCGCGCGGTCGTCGAGGGTCCAGGCGGCTCGGGGGGACTTGGCGGGCGAGCCGCGCCACATCGCGAACGAGGGGCCGACGAAGGCGTCCGGCTCGACGCCGGGCGCGGTGGCGGCGTACAGCGTGGGCAGGGCGCCGGCCTCGGCGGACTGGGCGAAGAACCGGTTGCCGATCCGCATGAACAGCTCCAGGCCCTTGCGGCCCTCGGCGCTGGGCCCCGAGGTCTGCAGGTTGGTCGCCGCGTACCCCGGGTGCGCCGCCGCGGCGACTACATCGGCGCCGCCCGCCTCCAGCCGCCGGGCCAGCTCGTGCGTGAACAGCAGGTTGGCCGTCTTGGAGCGCCCGTAGGCGACCCAACGCCCGTACTTCTTCTCACTGTTGAGGTCGTCGATATCGATATTGGCCCTCATGTGCATGCCGCTGGAGAGGTTCACCACGCGTGCGCCCGGGGTGGCCAGCAGCGCGGGCAGCAGCAGGCCCGTGAGCGCGAAGTGCCCGAGATGGTTGATCCCGAACTGGGTTTCGAACCCGTCCGCGGTCCGCCCCCGCGCCACGGCCATCACTCCGGCGTTGTTGATCAGCAGATCGAGCCGGTGGCCGTACGCCCGCTCGTACGCCGCCACGAACTCCCGTAAGGAGTCGAGATCCCCGAGGTCGAGCCGTATCAACTCGACGTCGGCACCGGGCACTTCGCCGGTCATCCGGTTCCGAGCGGCAGCCCCCCGCTCCTCACTCCGGCAGGCGAGGACGACCCGGGCACCACGACGGGCGAGTTCACGGGCGGCCACGTATCCGATACCGCTGTTGGCTCCGGTCACGACGGCGATACGGCCGCTCTGATCGGGAATGTCGCGCACGTTCCACCCGGCCATGACGCCCCCAGCCTCTCGAACGGTCCCTCCGAACAGCGTACGCAGGAGAGTAAGGGGAGTTGGGGTGGTGGGAGTGGCTGAAAGGTGATTCATGGCGATCACGTCCACGGGGCGGAGCCCCGTAGCCGAGTTCGGGGCGGAGCCCCGTGGTGGGGTTGAAGGGGCGCTGCCCCTGGATGGGGGTCCCCCGCTTGAGCGAAGCCGAGAGTGGGGGAGGGATGGGTAAGGGCGGCGAGGGCGAGTAAAAGGGCGTGCCTCCTGGCATCAGTCGGACCAGTCGCGCCCCCGGCGGAGCAACGGTGGCCGGGACTCCAGCGCGTCCGGCGTGTCCGGCATGGGGCGGGTGTCGAGGTAGAACCACTCGGCGGTCGGGCCGGGGGCGAAGGGCATGGGCCCCGTACCCTCGGTGGCCGCGCCCACGGCAGCGTAGTTCCAGGCGTCCGTGGGGTCGAGACCCATGCCCGGCTGGTCCGGAGCCGCACCGGGTTCCCTCGGCACGGCTCCCGAGACCTGGCCCGGGGCCGGCATGTTCCCGCTCGACACCACCGGCTCCGCCGACCCCACCGGCTTCCCCGGCGCCGTCGCCTTCGCCCCCGTATCCGTCAGATCCGGCATCAACAACTCGACCCGCAACCCAACCCCCCGCTGCTGCGCCACGAACTCCTCGATCTGGCTCCGGCAGGCATGGTCGAGATGGGTGACACCGAGCAGATCGAGGCGGATGCGCGGCTTGCCGGAGGCCGCCGCGCTCTCCAGGGCGTCGATCACCCGCGGCAACCGGAGGAACGTCGCGTTGCCCGCCATGACCACCTTCGCCGTGTCGTCCTCGATGTGCTGCCGTACGACGGTCTGGGACATGCGCAGCGCGGCGAGGACGACACCCGCGGCGAGCCCGATCAGCACCCCTTCGAGCAGCGCGGTCGCCGTGATGACGAGCGTGGTCAGCGCCATGACGGTGAACTCGCCCCGGTCCTGCCGCCACATCTTCGGAAACTCCTCCGGCGCGAACAGCTTCCACCCGCTGTGCACGAGGACACCCGCGAGCACGGAGATCGGGATGAGCGCGAGCACCTGCGGCAGCAGTAGCGCGAAGGCGAGCAGCCAGAGCCCGTGCAGGGTGCGGGAGAGACGTGTCTTGGCGCCCGCCTGGACGTTCGCGGAGCTACGGGCGACGACCGCCGTAATCGGCAGGGCGCCGAGCAGACCGGCGACGGTGTTGCCCGCGCCCTGGGCGATGAGCTCGGTGTTGTAACGGGTGCGGGGACCGTTGTGCATGCGGTCCACGGCGGCGGCGGTGAACAGGCTCTCCGCCGAGGCGATGACGGTGAAGGTGAGGATCGCCGTGATGATGCCCGCGTCGGCGAGCCCGGCCAGCTGCTCCGGCCCGGGCGCGTCCACGGAGGCCAGCAGATTGCCGACCTGGAGGGTCCGCACCTCGACCCCGGGCAGCGAGGCGACCGCGATGCCGATCCCCACGGCGACGAGCGCGGCCGGGATCTTCTTGACGGCGGCCGGTCCCGGCACCTTCTTCCACATGAAGCTCAGCACGATCGTGACGACCCCGAGCCCGGCGGCGATCAACGCCTGGGGGTCGGTCACGGTGTCGGCGATCAGCCCGGGGACCCCGGACATGTTCTCCAAGGGCGTGCCCGGCGCCCTGGCGTCGGACATCGGGTACAGCTGGCTGAACATCAGCGGCAGTCCGATGCCGGCGAGCATGCCCTGGACGACGGCGATGGAGATCGCCTGGAACATCCGGCCCAGTTTCACCAGTCCGAGGACGATCTGGAGGATGCCGGAGAACAGGACGATCACACCGAGCATCGCGACGCCGAACTCCATGACGGTCTCGGCGACCAACGCGGCGAGCCCGGCCGCCGGCCCGCTCACCTGGAGCGTGCTGCCCCGCACCGCGCCCACCACCAGCCCGCCGATCACCCCGGAGATGATGCCCAGTTCGGCGGGCACGCCGGAGGCGACGGCCACGCCGATGCACAGCGGCAGCGCGACGAGGAAGACGACGAGGGAGGCGGTGATCTCGGTACCGAGATCCACACGACCACCGGGCCCGCCGGAACCCCTGGATTTCCTGGGCGCCTGGGACCTCTTGGGCCCCTTGGACTCGTGCGGCTCGTGCGGCTCGTGCGGCTCGTTGAACGCCCTGGGCCCCTGCGCCCCCTGCGACTCATGGGATTCTTGGGACGCCCGAGACCCCCGGGACGCCCAGAACCCCCGAGACTCCGCGGGTTCCTCGGGCTCCCCGAATCGGCCGAAGTCCCCGAACCCGCCGACGTCCCCGGGCCTACCGGACTCCCCGAACCCGCTGACGTCCCCACGCCTACCGAACTCCCCGGCCCCCCAAGCCCCCTCCGTCCCTCCGGCCCCCCAAGCCCCGTCCGTCCCTCCAGCCTCCCAGGCCCCCCTGGGCATCCTGGGCCCCCCGGCCTCCCCGGCAGCACCCGGCGCAGCCCTACGCGCCCCCGCCGCATGTCGGCGGCTGTGCGCCCCGCTCATGAGCCGTGCACCCGGAAGTCGCCGGTCTCGTCCAGTTCATGGACCTTGCCGGTGTCGATCTCGTAGTACCAGCCGTGCAGCCGCAGACGTCCGGCGTCGATCTGCTGCCGGGCGACCGGGTAGTCGCGGAGTACGGCGAGCTGGCTGCGGACGTTGAGCTGGACGACCTCGCGCAGGGCGGGGTCCTCGGGCGCGGCCGTGTCCCCGAGGGCGGGCGCGAGCGCGGGCCGGGCGTAGTCGAGCCAGGCGTCCACCCGGGGCAGGCCGGACAGGTCGGCGCCGTGCTTCAGCGCACCCATCGCCCCGCAGTGCGAATGACCGCACACCACGATGTCCTGAACGCGGAGCACCTCCAGCGCGTACTCGATGGTGGCGGCCTCACCGGAGGCGGCCCCGTACGCGTCGTGCGGCGGCACGATGTTGCCCGCATTTCGCAGCTCGAATATCTCGCCGGGCCGCGCTCCGGTGATCAGCGCGGGAATGACGCGCGAGTCCGAGCAGGTAATGAAGAGCGCCTCGGGGAATTGCCCGACGGCGAGTTTCCGGTATTCATCGCTCTCGAAGTCGACCCGACGCCTGAACGACCGGGCGCGATCCAGCAACGCCTTCATCATGCCTCCCTGTGACTGATCGACAAGGGTTCCGACCAGGTGTTACGACCGTAGAGGGGCGATGACCAGAGGAAGGTTAAGTGAACACTAAAACGACACCAGGGTTTCCACAGATTTACGCCGGACAGCCCTTCACCGCAGGTCAGGAGACCGAATGCAGACGGTTTCTGAGCGTCATTTCACAATGGCTTGGATTCCCTGCACATTACTGTCCGTTCTCTTGTAGCGTGTCGACCTCAACGGCACGGGACCCGTGCTGTCCCGGACGTTTTGGAGTGACAGGACGCCATGGGCGTACGAGTGCTGCTCATCGAGGACGACGAGACGATCGCCGAACCGCTCGCCGACGGGCTGCGGCACTTCGGCCTGACGGTCCACCATGTGGCCACCGGCGCGGACGGGTTGAGAGGGCCGCACGGTGACGTGGTCCTGCTGGACCTCGGTCTGCCCGACATGGACGGCATCGACGTCTGCCGCGGCATCCGCCGCACCTCCGACGTCCCCATCATCATCCTCAGCGCACGCGGCGAGGAGGCCGACCGCGTACTGGGCCTGGAACTGGGCGCCGACGACTACCTGGCGAAACCATTCAGCATCCGAGAGCTGGTGGCCCGGATACGGGCGGTGTCGCGCCGGCATCAGCGGATGGAGGCGGGAGCGGCGTGGACGACGGGGCCGGTACCGGGAGCGGGGGCGGTACCGGAAACGGCCCCGGGATCCGGTACGGCACCGGGAGCGACGTCCGATCCGTTCGGGCAGCCAGGTCGCCCCGCCGTGCCGGCACAGGAGTCGGCCGACTGGGCGGAGCCGGCGTACCCGGCGAGGGCCGCCGGCACGGGGAGCGACTTCGGAGCACCGGCGCCGCGGGTGGGGGCCTCGGCCGCGTACGACTGGACGGCCGCGTACGAGACTCCGGCGCACGGAACGCCGACACAGGCGCCGCCGGCACACGGCACCCCGCCCCACGGGACACCGATGTTCGGGACCCCGGCCCACGGAACGCCGGTGCTCGGGACCCCGGCGGTCGGGGCCCCGCCGCACGGCACGCCGGTCTTCAGCACCCCGGCGCACAGCGCCCCAGACTTCGGCAGCCGCCTCTACGGCACTCCGGCGCACGGCACGCCCGTCTACGAGCCCCCCACGTACGAGCAGGCCCCGCCCGAGCCCCGCGCCCCCTCGTCCGGCTCGGCGACGACGGGCAGCGACGACCGTGACGCGGCGCCGTCACCCGGGCCGCTCGTGGTGGACCGGCGTACCCGGCAGGTCTGGGTCGGTGAGGCGCCGATCGCGTTGACGCCGAAGGAGTTCGAGCTGCTGGCGCTGCTCACCGAGGACCCCGGGGCGGTGTACTCCCGGCAGCAGATCCTGAACCGGGTCTGGGACGACCACTACCAGGGCCCGACCAAGACGCTGGACGTGCATGTCGCCACCCTGCGCCGCAAGCTGGGCGACCCGGCGTGGATACAGACCCTGCGCGGCGTCGGCTTCCGGCTCGCCGTACGAACCCCCGGGCAGGGCCCCGGACGGCACCGCACCCCCGAGGCCAGGGCCTCATGACCCGCCGTCTGCTGCTGAGTTACCTCAGCCTCGCCGCGCTCGTCCTGCTGGGCCTGGAGATCCCGCTGGGCTTCGTCTACTCGCGGGCCGAACGCGAGCGGATCGTCAACTCCGCGAACGACGAGGCGGAGTCGGTGGCCGCGTACACCGCGCTGTCGCTGGCCGCCCGCCGCCCGGAGGAACTCGTCGAACGGGCCAAGCACTGCGCCGAACGCATCGGCGGCCAGGTCGTCATCGTCGACGCGGACGGCAGGCTGCTGGCCACCTCGCACACCCTGTCCACCGACGAGAAACGCGCCCTCGCCTCCCTCCCCGAGGTCTCCGCCGCGCTCGAGGGCCGCGCCACCACGGATGTCCGCACGACGACGACCGGCGGCGTGCACTACCTCTCCGTGGCGGCACCGGTCAGCCATACGACGGCGACAGCGACAGCGACGACATCGACGGCGATGACGAACGCCGACTCCAGCGGACCGACGCAGGCGGCCGTGGCTCAGGGCGCGGCGGCGCAGGGCGCGGGGACGCAGGACGCGGAGGCGCAGGGCGTCGCGGCGCAAGGCGCTGTGACCCAGGGCGCCGTACGGATCACGCTCCCCACGACCATGGTGCACGCGCGGGTGTTCGCGGTGTGGCTGCTGCTGGTTCTCGCCGGTCTCGCGGTGCTGGCCTGTGTCGCGGTGGTGGCGTTCGCGTTCGCGCGCTGGGCGGGGCGTCCCATCCGGCAGTTGGAGGAGGCCACGCATCGTCTCGCCGACGGCGGTCCGGCGGCGTCCGTGAAGGTCACCTCGGGTCCGCCGGAAGTGCTCCGCCTGGCGGCGGCGTTCAACACGACCGCCGCCCGCCTCGAACACATCCTCGCCTCCCAGCGCGCCTTCGCCGGCGAGGCCTCGCACCAGCTGAAGACCCCGCTGGCCGCGCTGCGGCTCCGCCTGGAGAACCTGGAGCCGGACATCGCCCGCCGTGCCCGGCCGACCCTCGACGCCGCCGTCACCGAGACGGACCGCCTGGCCCGCATGGTGGAGGGCCTGCTGGCGATGGCCCGGCTGGAGGAGGCCGCGGCCACCCCCGTCCAGGTCGACCTGGGGGCGATCTGCACGGAACGGCACCGTATGTGGGGGCCGTTGTTCGAACGCGAGGGCGTCTCGCTCGTGCTCTTCGCCGGCAGCGTGGGGCCCGTACTGGCCGTTCCCGGAGCCGTGGAGCAGATCCTCGACAACCTGCTGTCCAACGCGCTGCGCGCCTCCCCGGCCGACAGCACGGTGACCATGGAGCTACGACTCCTCCACGCCCGCCGGGCCCTGCGCGACACCCGGCCGCCGTCCTGGGTCGACCTGCACGTCACCGACGAGGGCCCCGGCATGACCGCCGAGCAGCGGGCCCGCGCCTTCGACCGCTTCTGGCGCGCCCCCGGCGCCCCCAAGGGCGGCACCGGCCTCGGCCTCTCCCTGGTCCAACGCCTCGCCCACGCCGGCGGCGGCGACGTGTCGCTCCGCGAGGCGGCCACGGGTGGGCTGGACGCCGTGGTCCGCTTTCCGTCGGCGGAGGCGCCGCCCGGACCTCATGGCCATGGTTTCGGGGGGCGCCAGGGCCAACGAAGGCGAGAGGCACCGCCGTTGCCCGCCTGAGTGAGCCGGGCCCGGCACCCCGTGGCGCCCGATGACTCGGTCGGAGGGCAGCGCCCCTCAAGACGGCTGTCCATCAGCGGTCCGAACGCGGCTCGGCGGTGCCGGCTGAGGCCGTCCCGGCTTTGGTGTGGAGGAGGTCGCGAGCCTGCTCCGCGGCGCGGGCGGTGCTCTCGGAGACGAAGTCGAGGAAGCGGGCGATGTTCTCGAAGCGGACGGCCGCCGGGGTGCCGGGGCCGAGGGTGCCGACGCCCTGCCGCGCGGTTTCCGCGATCTGGGCGGTGGACCGGGCGCTGGCCATCATCGACTGGTACCAGACGTCGTCGTCGACCACGTAGCGCTCGCGGCGGCGTTCGTCGCGTTCCCGGCGGACGAGGCCCTGGCTCTCCAGGAACGCGATCGCTTTGGAGACGGACGCCGGGCTGACCTGGAGGCGCTGGACGAGTTCGGACGCGGTGAGGCTGCCCGCGTCGCTGGTGAGGAGGCAGGCCAGCACCCGGGACATCATCTTCGGCGCGCCCGACTGCATGATGACGGTGGTGAGCGTCTCCTCGTACTCGCGCACCGCCTCGGCATCGCGTCCGTAGGCCTGCGGGCGAGCCTGCGGCCCCCCGGGCGCGGCCTGCCTGCGCCGATGGGCGCGGCGTTCGGTGGCCCGGTGGGCCAGGTCGGCGCGGTAGGCGGTGGGGCCTCCGTTGCGCATCACCTCGCGCGTGACCGTCGAGGTGGGGCGGTCGAGACGTCTCGCGATCTCCGCGTAGGCAAGGCCGTCGGCCAGCCCCAGTGCGATCTGCTGGCGTTCCTGCTGGGTGAGTCTGCCTCCCGGCATCGCGGCCTCCTTCGTGGTCCGTGAACGTCTCCACCATAGCGTTCACCCCCCATTCATTGCAACGAGCCGAGCATGCTCGTTGCATTCATCGAGAGGCCCATTGCAATGAATTATGCACTTTCAGCTGCACATATTGAGAAACCATGCAACAAGCTTGTTGCCCGATCATTGAATGCAACGTAGCTTTTCCATCGCCGGAAAGAACAACATCGGAAACAACAACGAACGCAGGAGAACACCATGCAGAAGTTCGACACCCCCGCCCCGATCGCCACCGTCGTCGACGTCCCCGCGGGGCGCATCCGGTTCATCGCCTCCGACCGGACCGACACCACGGTCGAAGTCCTGCCCGCGAACGCCGCGAAGGGCCGCGACGTGAAGGCCGCCGAGCAGACCGAGGTCACCTACGCCGACGGCACCCTGCGGATCAGGACCTCGTCGGCCAAGAACCAGATCCTCGGCCCGTCCGGGTCCGTCGAGGTGACCGTCCAGCTGCCCGTCGGCTCCCACGTCGAGGCGAAGGCCGCCGCCGCCGAACTCAGGGGCGTCGGACGGCTCGGCGACATCGTCTTCGAGGGCGCGGACGGCGCGGTCAAGATCGACGAGGCCGCGAGCATGCGCCTCACCGCCTTCGGTGATGTCTCGGTCGGCCGCCTGGGCGGTCCCGCACAGATCAGCACGCAGAAGGGCGACATCCGGATCGCCGAGGCGGTGCGCGGCGCGGTCGTGCTGACCACCCAGATGGGCGATGTGTCGGTCTGCGCGGCCGACGGAGTCTCCGCCTCCCTGGACGCCAGCACCGGCTACGGCCGGATCCGCAACGCGCTCAAGAACGCCGACGGCGCCGACGCCGGCCTGACCATCCGCGCGACCACCGCCCACGGCGACATCACCGCCCGCAGCCTCTGAATCAGGGAGCACCTCTCATGACCGACCTGGCCATCACCGCGAACGGGCTACGCAAGTCCTACGGCGACAAGACCGTCCTCGACGGCGTCGACCTCGCCGTCCCGGAAGGGACGATCTTCTCCCTGCTCGGCCCGAACGGCGCCGGCAAGACCACAGCCGTCAAGATCCTCTCCACACTGATCTCCGCCGATCCCGGCTCCGGTGGCATCCGGGTCGGCGGGCACGACCTCGCCACCGAGGCCCAGGCGGTACGGGCCGCGATCGGTGTCACCGGTCAGTTCTCCGCCGTGGACGGCCTGATCACCGGCGAGGAGAACATGCTCCACATGGCGGACCTGCACCACCTCTCCAAGCGTGAGGGACGGCAGGTCACCGCCGAGCTGCTGGAGCGGTTCGACCTCGTCGAGGCCGCGAAGAAGCCCGCCTCCACCTACTCCGGCGGTATGAAGCGCCGCCTCGACATCGCCATGACCCTGGTCGGCAACCCGCGGATCATCTTCCTCGACGAGCCGACCACCGGCCTCGACCCGCGCTCCCGCCACACCATGTGGACGATCATCCGCGAACTGGTCTCCGGCGGCACCACCGTCTTCCTCACCACCCAGTACCTGGAGGAGGCCGACCAGCTCGCCGACCGCATCGCGGTGCTCAACGACGGCAGGATCGCCGCCCAGGGCACCGCCGAGGAGCTGAAGCGGCTCGTCCCCGGCGGCCACGTACGGCTGCGCTTCTCCGACCCGGCCGCGTACCGGAGCGCCGCCTCCGCACTGCGCGAGACCTCCCGGGACGACGAAGCCCTCACCCTGCAGATCCCCAGCGACGGAAGCCAGCGCGAGCTGCGCGCCGTCCTCGACCGGCTCGACGCCGCCGGCATCGAGGCCGACGAGCTGTCCGTGCACACCCCGGACCTCGACGACGTCTTCTTCGCCCTGACCAGCGACGCCGCCATCCCCCACCAGCCGAACCAGCCCAAGGAGACCGCCCGATGAGCTCCCCCCTGGCTCCCACCCGCCCGACCCGGCTCTCCCTCGCCGTACGCGACTCCTCCACGATGCTGCGCCGCAACCTCCTGCACGCCCGGCGCTACCCGTCCCTCACCCTGAACCTGCTGCTCACGCCGATCATGCTGCTGCTGCTCTTCGTCTACATCTTCGGCGACGCGATGAGCGGGGGCATCGGCGGCGGGGACCGCTCCGACTACATCGCCTATCTCGTCCCGGGCCTGCTGCTGATGACCATCGGCTCCACGACGATCGGCACCGCCGTGTCCATCGCCAACGACATGTCCGAGGGCATCATCGCCCGCTTCCGCACCATGGCCATCCACCGCGGGTCCGTTCTCGTCGGGCACGTCGTCGGCAGCGTGCTGCAGTCGATCGCCGGCGTGGTCCTCGTGGGTGCCGTCGGTGTGGCCATCGGCTTCCGCTCCACCGACGCCACCGCCCTGGAGTGGCTGGCGGCGTTCGGACTGCTCGTGCTCTTCGCTCTGGCACTCACCTGGATCGCCGTCGGCATGGGCCTGATCAGCCCGAACGCCGAGGCCGCCAGCAACAACGCGATGCCGCTGATCTTCCTCCCGCTCATCTCCAGCGCGTTCGTCCCGGTCGACTCCATGCCCGGCTGGTTCCAGCCGATCGCCGAGTACCAGCCGTTCACGCCCGCCATCGAGACCCTGCGCGGTCTGCTGCTCGGCACCGAGATCGGCCACAACGGATGGCTCGCCGTCGTCTGGTGCCTGGGCCTCGCGGCGCTCGGCTACCTCTGGTCCACCTCGAAGTTCAACCACGACCCGAAGTAACCGCCATGACAACGCGGGCCGCTCCCGCAACCCGTCCCACCCGAGGGC
>NZ_AEJC01000100.1 GCF_000317595.1 Streptomyces ipomoeae 91-03
CGGCTGGTGGGGCAAGGGCCGCCCGGCCGGCTGGGCGGACGCCATCGAGGCGGCGCGCGTCCTGGCCGGTGAGGCCGGGGCCGAGCTGATCGTCCGCAAGGGCCAGTACGGGCCCTGGCACCCGGGCCGCTGCGCCGAACTGGCGGTCGTCGTGGACGGCGCGGAGCAGATCATCGGGTACGCCGGTGAGCTGCACCCCGGTGTCCTGAAGACCCTGGGGCTGCCCGCGCGCACCTGTGCGATGGAGCTGGACCTGGACACGCTGGAGGCGGCGAGCGCCGGGGTGCCGAAGGGGCCGAAGATCTCCACGTTCCCGGTGGCGACGCAGGATGTCGCGCTGGTCGTCGACGCGTTCGTGCCGCACGCCGAGGTCGAGGCCGCGCTGCGCGAGGGCGCGGGTGAGCTGCTGGAGAGCATCCGGCTGTTCGACGTGTACGAGAGTGCCGAGCAGTTGGGTGAGGGACGGAAGTCGCTGGCGTACGCGCTCCGCTTCCGGGCCGGGGATCGGACACTGACCGTGGACGAGGCTTCGGCGGCTCGCGATGCGGCGATCGCCCTCGCGGGCGAGCGTACGGGGGCTGTGCTGCGGAGTTAGTGTGCTTGGAG
>NZ_AEJC01000101.1 GCF_000317595.1 Streptomyces ipomoeae 91-03
AGAGCGGGCCCGGCGTGCCGGGCGACCGCATCAGCACGGGTGGCGGCCACGCCGACGGGCGGGGGGTGCGCCCGGTCCGGGTGACGACACGGCGGACGACCCGGTGTGACCGACATCGTCTCGGGACGCGAGTCCCGCCCCGACCGGGGAGGCGAGCAGTGGTAGGCACTTCCGGGAGGGTCGGGCGGCAGAGGTGGAGGTGGAGGTGGGCGGGACCCCGAGTGATCTCCACCGGGCCCGGGGACGATACTGGCATGCGCACGTTCCCCTGCTCTCCGATGGACTCATGCCGACCTCCCCCATAGCCCGTCCCACGATTCCTCCCACGGTGTGGCCGACTCGCGGCCGCCACGTCGGACCCGACGCGGAAGGCGTACTCCGTCACACCCTGCGACAGCTCAAGGACAGCCACGTCATCGACGACTTCCTGGAAGTGCCCGACGCCGGGGACGACCCCCCGAATCGGGTCTTCGAGGCCCGGTGGCGGGTTCCCGACGACGTGACCGTACGCGCCCGGCTGAGCCTCGCGCCCGACCTGGGCGGCGGGCGGGAGTGGACCCTGCTCGCGGAGGCGGAACAGCCGTGGGACCCGGCATGGCCGTCCCCCGTCACCCGGTTCTGGCCGGAGTACGGCGACTGGGATCACGACGCCGCCACAGGCCTGTCGCTGAGCAGGGTCAACACCCTGCCGGAGGACGACAAGGACGCACGGCGCCTGCTCAGGGACTCCGGGCACGACGGATGGTGCGTCCACGTTGTCGTCCACGAGGCCATGACCACGGACGAGCGCGGTCGGCTGCCCCTCGCGCGATGGCTGCCGCCGAGCCTGCGCCACCGTGTCGTGGAACACCGGGCCGCCCCGCATCAGCTGCGGGTCATGAACTGGGCGCTGCGGGAGTTCGACGTGGAGGTGCCACGTGGCGGTGCGGTGGTGCTGCCCGGCACCCCGGCCCCGTCCGGCTACGACGCCGAGGACTTCGCCGTACGCACGGTGTTCCTGGACGGTTCGGAACCGGCCGATCTCGTCGCGGCGGTGACGCGGTTCGCCGCGCTGCCGCGACCACTGCCGGACGGTGCCGAGGAGGCCCTCACCGCGCTGCGGGAGGACTGGCACCTTCTCACTCTCGAGGAGGAACTCGCCAAGCAACGGAAGCTGGTGGCGATGTACGCCGAGGCGCTGGAGGCCATGACGAAGTCCCGGGACCTGTATCGGGAGGCGACCGAGCGCGCCCACGAGGCGCTCGCCGCCTACCGCGAGTCCGCCGAGGCCGTTCCGGCCGGACAGCAGCCGTCGGGGACGCGGACGTCTCCGTTCCAGCAGCTGACGCGCACGCTGGAGCGTCTGAAGGACAGCACCAAGGCCCTGCGCCCCGCCGCCACGGCCCAGGGCAAGGAAGACCCGGACGCCGAGCCGACCGGTCCGGAGCGCTGACGTGTCCGCGCCAGAGGGCTGGCCCGGGACATCGGGCCGGCCCTCTTCTCACGGTCAGCCGACTCAGCCTGGGAGTTCCTCACTTCCAGGTGCGGCCGGATCTCGTCAGGGTGCCGACGCAGGCGAGCCGGGTGGCTGCCCGGCACAGTGCAGGGCTGCCCCACTCGGGCCTTGCAGGCGGGACACGGCACGCGTGACGCGCTGCGGGCCACGTCCTCGGCGTGGTTCCTCTCCTGCGCGCGGACGACGGGAAGGCGGTGGCCCGGGGGGGATGGGACCGCCGCCTTCAGCTGTGTCGGGCGTCAGCGCGAGCCGTTGCCGATCTCAGCGTGGTGGGTGCGGGCACCCTTGCCGGTGACGACCTGGTGCTTCTTGATGACCGCGGTGCCGGCGCTCTTGTACTTGGGCGTGGCGGTCCAGTTGGTCACACCGGAGAGCTCGTTGGCCTTGAGCGCGGTGCGGGTCTTGGAGGACTTGATGGCGAAGGCGGCGTTGTAGTTGCTGCCGTAGTTCTTGGTCTTCCAGCCCCTGCCGGTGATCTGGTTGCCCTTGGTCTCGTAGGTCAGCACGGTCGACAGCTCGGTGACCGGGATGTTGAAGATGCGCTCGATCGACCTGGTGGTCAGGGTGATGGTCTTCCTGTCCTTGATCCCGGGGGCGGCGGCGGACGTGCGGGTGGTGAAGGTGATGTCCTTCTTGTAGGTGACTGTCGTCCCGTAGGAGAGGCTGGGGATCTTGCCCTGGTGCGCGACGACGAACGCCTTGAGCACCTTCGGGTCCTGCAGATAGCCGACGAACTTCTTCTGCTTGGCCGCGGGCAGCTTGTTGAACGCGTGGAGCGTGTCTTTGGCCTCTTCGCCCGGGGTCTTCTTCAGCCACGTCTTGTACGCGGCCACGGTCAGCTTCGCGGGCGCGGCGGGCTTGGCGGCGGCCTGGCTGTCGGCGAAGGCCTGGCCGGTGCCGCCGAGGAGGGCGACGGAGGCGGCGGTGGCGATGGCGGCGGCGGTGATGATGCGGTTGCGCACGGTGTTGTCCCCTTGTCGGGCGGTGGTTCTTGCGGCGGTCTGCGGCCGTACTTGCGGCCGCGACGAAGTTACGGGCGTGCGCGACGGAGCGAAATTGTCTCTTGGGGCACTGTCCTGAAGGGCAGTGTGCGGGTGTTCGATGAGGGCAACGCGAAGGCGGCGGCCCGGGGACCGGGGGCAGCCGCCTTCAGCGCAGTCGCTGCGGGGTGTGTGCACCGTGAAGTGCGTGCTGCGGTGCTGACCGATGGTCGGCTACTTGGCTGATCAGTACCGGTTGTCGGCCTGCCAGTGCCCATGGCAGATGGCGCCGGGCACGCCACGAGGCCCGGGCCAGGCAGCCGAGCCGGTCAGAATGCCCACTTGAGTTGGGTCCAGGTCGGTGTGCAGCAGGTGGTGGTCCGAGTACGGGGTCGGATGCACACGGTGTTCGAGCGGGACGACACCCCGCAGGAAAATGTAGTCGAACTTGCTCTGCCAGTCGGTGGTCGGCTCGCAGGAGGCGCCGGTGGGCGCGGAGCGGCACTGGGGGTCCGTATCCGCGGCCAGTGCCCATATCCCGGAGAGTTCGGGGGCGTCCGGCACAGCGTTGAAGTCGCCGAGAAGGATCGCGCGGTCGTGCCGGGCGACGTCTGCGGCGAGTACGTCGGTCTGGTCTGCTCGGACTGCCTCTTGACGGCGTTGGGCGAGATGTGTGTTGAAGACCCGGACGGGCTGACCGCCCACGGTGGTGGTGACTGCCATGTACCCACGGTCCTCGGACCCGCCATCGGGGTACTCCACACTGACGCGGTCCGTCATCGGAGCCGCCGACAGGACCGCCTGCCCGAAAGCCCCCGGACTCCACGGCACTCCCCCGCAGCGGCCCCAATCCCGAAGAACCGTCCCGTACGCGACGTGATAAACCAGCCCGTAAAGACTCTCCAGATACTCCCGGATCATCTCGACGTCACGCACGCACGCTTCCTGCAGGCCGATGACCTGGGGAGCATACGTGGCGATCTCCGCCGCCCGGTCAACGTTGCTTGCCTCGCAGGGGTTGCAGATGTTCCACGTCATGACCCGGTTCGGTACGACATCCCTGACGGCTTCGACGGGCAGTGACCCGGCGAAGAGGGCACCGCTTCGTGCACTGGGGCCGACGAGCACCATGCAGACCACGGTCATGACGCCCGCGAGCAACCGCGTGCCTCTTCCGAGCACCATCGCCTCCCCAGGTGGATACACATGGCATCTGACGTCTCCATGCACGAGGTTATGAGACGGAGTTTGTCAGCAACACATGCGCTGTGCCGGATCTCGTTGCGCTCAGGACGGCAGCCGGGGTTTCGATCAGGGCCCCATTCGCCGGCGTGGGGGTCGACCGGACAGCGGCGGCGACGGCGCATCACGACGGTTCCGGTGGATGACGTCCCGCCTCTTCCAGTTCACAAGTCAGATCTCGGCGGCTCGCCGTACTCCTGGCCGCTCGACATCACGGCAGAACAAACGGCGAACTCCTGCTGGTACCAGCGGTGGACGGCTTAGAGGTCCTAACAGAAGTTGTTGATCATGTGACTTTCGGCGTGGACGGTCGTTGGTCTGGTCGTGGGGAAACGTCAGTCGCGGCCTTGGATCGTGTCGGATGAACTGTGGTCGCTCATCGAGCCGTTGCTGCCCGAGCCGGGGCCGAAGCTGGTGGAGGGTCGGCCTCGGGTGCCGGACCGGCAGGCGCTGTGCGGGATCCTGTTCGTGCTGCACACCGGTATCCAGTGGGAGTATCTGCCCCAAGAGCTGGGCTTCGGCTCCGGCATGACCTGCTGGCGGCGCCTGGCGGCCTGGAACGAGGCCGGTGTGTGGGACGAACTGCACCTGGTGCTGCTGAAGAAGCTGCGGGCCGCGAAGAAGCTGGACTGGTCGCGGGCGGTGATCGACTCCTCCCACGTCCGGGCGGCCCGGCGCGGCCCAAAAGCGGGCCCAGCCCGGTCGACCGAGCACGGCCGGGCAGCAAGCACCACGTCCTCACCGACGGACAGGGCATCCCGCTCGCGGTGTCGCTGACCGGCGGAAACCGCAACGACGTCACCCAGCTCGTGCCGCTTCTCGACAAGGTCCCCGCCGTGGCCGGCGTGGTCGGCCGGCCCAGGCGCCGACCCGACGCGCTCCTCGCGGACCGTGGTTACGACCACGACAAGTACCGGCGCCTGGTGCGGGCTCGCGGTATCACGCCGGTGATCGCCGAACGAGGCCAGCCACACGGCTCCGGCCTGGGTGTCTTCCGCTGGGTGGTCGAGCGCACCATCGCGTGGCTGCACGGCTTTCGTCGCCTGCGCATCCGATGGGAGCGGCGCGACGACATCCACGAAGCCTTTCTCGGCCTCGCCACATGCCTGATCACCCACCGCCACGTCCAACGCCTTTGTTAGGACCTCTTAGGCGGGTTCGAGGCCAGTACGAGCAGATCGAGAAGGTCGCCGCCGACCACGGCAACTACTGACAGGTGCTGCTGTACGGGCACCTGCTCAAGGACCGCTCCACGCAGCGTCAGCTGTTGGCCAGGGTGCGGCCGAGGAGGGGGAGCAGACGGTCCCAGTGGCGCTGCGGTGCGGAGGGCCGGAGAGGCCGAGGTGGACTTCGGCGGTGAGCTTGGGGAGGAGGCGGTGCGGGCTGTCGGGCGCGTCGGTGACCAGGAAGCCGGGGTGGAATCCGGCGACGGCCGCCACCTGGTCGGGGTGGGCGGCTGCGATACGTATGGCCAGGGCGGGGCCCATGCAGTAGCCGATCGCGGCGACCGGTCCGGGGTTGGCCTCGGGCTGGGTGGTGAGGAACTTGAGGTAGGCGTCGGCGTCGCGCAGGACCCGTTCGGTGGTGTGCGCCTCGGTCAAGGGCATCAGCCGGGCGATGAGCGCGGGCCGGATCTCTGCTCCGATGTGCTCGGGAAGTTCGATCACCGGTGCCGGACCGTGCCGGTAGTAGAGGTTGGGGACGAGCACGTAGTACCCGTGCCCGGCCAGTTCGCGGGCCCTCTCCTCCAACTCGGGCCGCACACCGAAGGCGTCCGTGTACAGCAGCACCCCCGGGCGCCGCCCCCACGGTCGGGGAAGGCGGCGAAGGCGTCGGCCTGGCCGTCCGCCGCTGGCCAGTTCCACCGGCCCCGGCGACCTGGTCATCGCCGACCGCGGCTTCCGGTCGATCGAGTTCGTGCACGCTCCCGGGTGTTGGTGATACGGCCTGGCAAGGAGGGGTATCCGGCGGCCGAACCGGTGGCGCTCTACCGGCAGCGGTGGGAGATCGAGCTGGACTTCGAGACCCCCTCCAGAGCGTGCTTGTCCATCTGCCGCGTTCGGTTCCATGCTGACCACTACGGCAACGGCGTTCGGTCAGGACGGCGAGACCGGCGTCGACGCGAACGCAGGGAGTTGCGTGCCAGTGACGGAAGCGCAGTCGAGGTGGTCACGACCCTCGTTCGTCCGGGAACCGCCGAGTTCTTCGTGGAGCTCCTCGCCCCGCCGTGCGAGCGGCGTGCCTTCGCCAGAAAGGATGCGCAAACAATGAAGGTCATCATTATCGGTGCCGGCGTGCTGGGGTTGAGCGTCGCGAGGCAGCTTGCCGTCACCGGCGAGGAAGTTGTCGTGCTGGATCAGTGGGGAGCCGGCACCGGTACCACAGCGACCACCTTCGCCTGGACCAACTCGAGCCGGAAGCTGGCCCCGGACTACCACAGGCTGAACCTCGCGGGCATGGAGGAGCACATCAGGCTCGCCGAGCAACTGCGTGGCGCGCCGTCGTACTTCCCCAGCGGAGCGCTGCAGTGGGCGGACTCCTCAAACGAACAATGGCTCGCCGGCAACGTGGAACGACTGCGGTCCCTCGGCTACCCCGCGCACTGGGTCACGCCCGAGGAGGCAACGCGGATCGCAGGCGACCTCCGGATCCCGGAGACCATCACGTCCATCGCTCACTTCCCCAGTGAGGGATACGTTCTGCCGGAACTCTTCGTGGAGAACCTTCTGGCGGACGCCGAGCAGCACGGAGCCACGTGCGTGGTCGGAGAGGTCGTGGCCATCGACGACAGGCCTGACGAAGTGGCCGTCACCCTGGCCGGCGGCGAAGTCTTCAGAGGTGATCGAGTCGTCCTGGCGGCAGGTCGCTGGACCCAACGGCTCGCCGCACAGGCCGACATCGACGTTCCCATGGTGACGGATACCGGTCGCGGATCACCGACCGTCGGCTTGCTCGGGTACGCCAGGTCCCCGCAATGCGACCTGCGCTGTGTGATCCACAGCCCCGGCCTCAACCTCCGCCCCGCAGCCGGCGGGCAGACCGTCCTACAGGCTCTCGACCTGAACGCGGACGTCGATCCGGAAGCCCCTCCGTCCGCGGACGGGGACCTCGTCCGCACCCTCGCTCGGCGGTTCTCCGCACTGCTGACCGACCCTAGTCGCCCACCGAAGATCGACCTGCGCATCGGCTTCCGGTCACTGCCCGCAGACGGTCACACCGTCGCCGGCTACGCCTCCACGCAGTCCCACGTCTACTGCCTCGTCTCGCACAGCGGGATCACCCTGGCACCGATTCTGGGAAGACTGGCCGCGACCGAGATCACCACCGATCAGGAGCAGGACCTCCTCCAGCCTTTCCGGCCCACACGATTCATCGGCATACGGCGCTCGGACATCGAGGTCGACCAACGCGCCACCACTCTGGGTGAGCAGTAACCGACAGCCCCCAGCCGCCGTTGGGGTTCTTCCACATTCATGCGCGCAAGGCATCCCCCGCGCAGCGCGACGCTCGACGGCCGGCCGCAGGGGCGGCCCGTCGCTCGTCTCCCGGACACGGCCACGAAGGTGGTCGTGCGCGTCGAGGAGAACGGTCGGCGTGACGCCGTCGTCCTCGGTCCCCGCACCCTCGCCTCGTACCACCCGGGCAAGCCACTCGCGTCCGTGGTGCAGCTGCGCCGGGCACGGCCCGGCCCCTGCTCGGTGTGCCGCCGTAGACCTCGTCGGCCGGGTCGCCCCGCTCGGCGATCTGCCGTCCCCGGCGGCGCGCCGGCTGGTGGCCGCATTGCCCCTCCTGGACGCCGATGACGTCGTGGCGCACGTGGCGGACGTACTCCCCGGCCGTCTCGCCGACACCGCCGACTGCTCTCGCACCGAGTTGCTGCGGGCCTGTGTCGACGCCATGACGATCCGGTGGGGTCGCGTGCCCGGTCAGGTGCGGGAGGTGGTGCGCGATCTGGTGGTCAGCGAGCAGCAGTTGCGCAATCTGTTCGCCGAGGGCGTCGGCCTCTCCCCCACGCACTACGCCCGCATCGACCGCGCACGCGCCGTGCCGGCCCACGCCGCCGACCTCTCCTGGGCCGAACTGGCCGCTGTCACCGGCTACTACGACCAGTCCCACATGACGTCCGACTTCCGCACCCTGATGGGCGTGCCGCCCCGCTCGTACTTCACCGGCCGCCTGCCGGGCGCCCGGCCCTGTCAGGCCGTCACCCGGTGGTGAAACTCAGCTCCGGCCCCGATGCGTTCAGTGGGCGGCGGCGATCTCCTCCCCCGCCTCCATCGGGTGGCTCCTTCCAGCTCTCCGACCGTTCGGCGGCCTGCGTCCGCTTCGCGACATGGGTGACGGTGCTGAGGCTGTCCGCGCCGGTCACCGGCATCGCCATGACGGTCGGCGTCGTCGCGGGTCTGGTGTGCATGCCCGCGGTGGGCCGATGGCTGGACCGGGGCGCACGCAGCACGGTCGTGGCGGCGTCGATGCTGGTGCGGGTGCTGGGCGTGGCGCTGCTGCTGGCCGGCCCGGCGGGGCACGTCTGGCTGTTCGCGACGGCGGCGCTCTTCCTCGGCATCGGCAACCAGGCATGGCCGGCCGCCCACGCGGCTCTCGTGGCCACGGTCGCCCGCGGCCGGGAACGCGACGCCGCTCTCGCGGGAGGCCGCGCCCTGCGCAACGCCGGCCTGGGCGTGGGCGCGCTCATCGCCACCGCATGCCTGGCGGGCGGCACCACCGCATTGCAGGCGCTGGCAGCCGTCACCGGGCTCGCCTATCTCTCATCGGCGGCCTTGGCGTGGTCGGTCCACCTCCACGCGCATCCGGCCGCTGCCCCGGCCAAGGGCGGGGACGACGGGCCCGCCCCCCCGGATGCGCGCGCTGCTGGCCGCCAACGTGGTCTACGTCTTCTGCCTCAACGTCCCCGAAATCGCGCTCCCTCTGGTCCTGGTGACACAGTTGCACGCATCCCCGGTGTGGTCGGCAGCCATCTTCGTGGCCAACACGGTGCTGGTGGTCACCCTGCAGGTTCCGGTCACCGTCCTGATGTCCCGCTTCTCCCGGCGGACCGTGCTGGCTCTCGCCGGCGTGGTACTCACCGCGTCCTACATCGGCTTCCTCGCGGCCACCTCGCTGGGGCACGGCTGGGGTGCCCCGGCCGTCGCCGCAGTGTCCGTGGTCTGCACGATCGGCGAGATCATCTACGCCGGCAGCGCCACCGCGCTTGTCACCGCCCTCGCCCCGGCCCATGTCCTGAGACGGGCCCTGGCCCGCTTCGAGCTCTCCACGGGCTTCGGTCTCGCCTTCTCCCCAGCGGTCATCACCGTTCTCGCACCCCACGGCCCGGCCGCCCTCTGGGGCAGCCTCGCCGCCGCGACACTCCTTTCCGCCTCCGCCGTCGCCACCGAGAAGGATCAAGGAACGCGGCTCGGCGGTTGCTGCCGCCGGGCGCGAGCAGGCTCGTGAGCTCGGCAATCGCCTCCGGCGACGGTATGAAGCAGCGACGGACGATCGTAGGCGGGGCCGGGGCGGGGCATGGCCCCGCCCCGCTGGCAGGATTGGTGACCACCGATCAAGGAGATCCACCACGCCCGCCCGCCCCGGCCTTCTCTATGTGACCGATCTGGCCTATCAGGCCCGGGGGCGGCGCTACTGCGACGAGGACATCTTCCTGTCCTCCCGGCTTCGCACGGACTTCGACCTCGCTTTGTGCCACCCGCTCGACGCGGCGGCTCTGATGGATCGCTTCGATGGCGTCGTCGTCCGCAACAGCGGACCCGTGCTGCACTACCAGAAGGAGTACGACGCCTTCCGCGACCAGGCCACAGCACATGGCACCCGGGTGTACAACCCGCTGACCGGCCGGGCCGACATCGCCGGCAAGCAGTACCTGCTGGATCTGACCGCAGCCGAATACCCGGTCATCCCCACCGTCGACCAGTCCCAGGACCTGGACCGCCTGCCCGAGGCCGACCAGTACGCGGTCAAGCCGAAGGCCGGGGCGGACTCGATCGGCCTCCACTTCGTGTCCCGGGACCAGCTGGGCGGCCTCGACTACGGCGACATCCTGGTCCAGCCGCGCATCGACTTCCGCTATGAGGTCTCATTCTACTACGTTGACGACGCCTTCCAGTACGCCCTCCATGCCCCCGACCCTGGTCGGCGCTGGGCCCTTGAGCCCTACGTGCCAACGGAAGCCGATCTCGTCTTCGCCCGGCGCTTCATCGACTGGAACACCCTCGACCACGGCATCCAGCGCGTGGACGCCTGCCGCACCCAGGAGGGCAACCTCCTCCTGGTCGAGTTGGAAGACCTCAACCCCTACCTGTCCCTCGACCTCGTCGCCGACCGGACCCGCGACACCTTTGTCGCCGCCATGACGGCCTCCCTCCACCGGTTCCTGGGCACGGGGCCCCGCACCTGAGCCACCCTGGCCCGGCCAGGTCAGCGCTTGGCATCACCGGGCGCGAGCAGACGTGCTCCACGTCATGTGGTCGTCTGCACAGTCTGCACAGCGCGGCTGCTCGATTCACGGCCCCTATCGGCCCCTACCCGGTGCCGCACGAACCAGCCTTGCCCGCTGTACGAGGGACGTAGCAGCCCTCTCCCATTCGGGATACGCGAAGACGAACCCGGCCGCGCGCAGCCGACCCGGCACCACCCGACGGCTCTTGAGCAGCAACTCCGTGTCCGAGCGCAGCGCGAACGCCCCCAGCTCGGCCATCCAGCGCGTGGCTGGCAGCCCTACCGGGACGCCCCAGGCCGTGCGCAGCGCCCGCATGAAGTCGCGGTGCGGAAGGGGGCCGGGCGAGGCGAGGTTCACCGGCCCCTCGATGTCGTCCCGGGCGATCAGGAACTCCACGGCGCGCACGAAGTCCTCGTCATGGATCCAGGAGACGTACTGCGCGCCGCCGGCCACCGGACCGCCGAGCCCGAGTCGTACCAACCGCGACAGTACGTCGAACACACCGCCCCGATCCGGGCTCATGACCATCGCCGAGCGCAGCGCCACCTTGCGGGTCGCGGGAGTCGGCGCCTCGGCCTGAGCCCGCTCCCAGTTCTCCGCGATCTCGACGCTGTACGCCCAGTAATCCGGCACCCCGGCCTCCGAGCCGCCGATCACCCCGGTCGCCTCGTCGTGCGCCGCGTCGAAGCGGTGGGCGTAGACCGTCGCCGTACTCATCTGCAGCCAGACGCGTGGTGGCCGCGCGGCGGCGGCGATCGCCTCGCCGACCACCCGCGTCGAATCCACCCGGGAGTCCATCATGGCCCGCAGGTTCTCGGCGGTGTAACGGCAGGAGACGCTGCGTCCGGCCAGGTTGATCACGACATCGCAGCCGTCGATCGCCTCGGCCCAGTGACCGAGTGTGGCCCCGTCCCAGCCGATGTCGTGTCCCCGCACGGGATGCCGGGTCACCACCGTGACCTCATGGCCGGCCGCCGTCAACGCACGGTCGAGGATCGTGCCCACCTGTCCGGTTCCCCCGGGCAGCACTACCTTCATCGAACCCCCTCGGCTTCGCTCCGCATCAGCGTATCCCTTATTTTTGAACGTGTTCAACCGGGGAGTCCGGTGCGCGTCGGGGCGACGCCGGCGGACCGACTGGGGCGCCGTCGATCGCCGCCAGGAAGTCGGCCGGCGTCAGGTCCGCGTCGACACCGAGGTCGGCCATCGCGGCCAGGCAGGCGTCACGTAGCAGGCCGGGCCTCGGGGCGCTCGCCCTTCGGCGTGAGCGGGCTGGGCAGCTTCTGATCGAACACCGGCGCGTGCGTCGACTCACCGAGGCCGACAACCAGCGCGACCGCGCCCAGTCGCAGGCCTCCTCGAACAGCTTCTCCGCCGGTCCGCGGACGTGGAAGCGCGGCAGGTCCTTGAGCAGCGGTGCCCGTTCGGGGCCTCGCACGGCGCGCAGTCCACCGGGTCCTCGCCCAGCGAGCCGTGGTTGTGCCGGAGCGCCGCTTGCCGTCGGCGTCGGGCCCTCAAGCGCGGGTCGGCGGGTGCGGCGCGGTCATCAGCGCCAGGCCGGTGACGGCGGTGGAGCCGCGCGGCGTCATCACCCGGGCGCGTACACGCCCAGGAGCCGGGCGAGTTCCGGCGGCGGAAGCTGGACGGCCTCGCCCCAGTGGCGGGAGTCGAGTGGCCCACCGGACAGCCGGCGAGCCGGGCACGGCAATCGCCGGCAGCTGATCCTGCCGGAATTATTCCTCCATGCACTGTTTGATGATGGAGGAACCTACGAACCTGGGAATTCACTGAGCATTTGGTGTGCACATCCGTATCTGAGGACGCACCTAACCTGTGCCGGAGGTCCTGCCGGCTCCGGAGATGTCCTTGAGAGGCCTGATGAGACGCAGCACGCGAAAGAGATCGAAGACTGTCCGCCGGACGGTAGGCGCGGTGGCCGCAGTGGCCATAGGGGCCGGTGGACTGGTAGCGGTCAACATCTACGCCTCGGCCGGTGAAACGAGCGCGTCGAAGGGCTCTGCCCAGAACCAGGCGCTCGCGGCCGGAGCGTCCACCATCGACTGCCCCGACGTCGGGCAGCAGTTGACATCGGTGCCGGCCCAGGCCAGGGCCCAGGTCGACAAGGAACTGGCACTTCTCGACAAACAGATATCCGAGGCATACCAGCGCCTTTCCACCTCCCAGAGGGCGATTCAGCAGGATCCCAACTTCGCACAGAACGCGATCGTGGGTCCGCTGAAGGACAAGCGGAAGGCGACGATCGACCGGATCGCCACCGCCATCGGCCGGGTGGCCCCCAAGCCGCAGGGCCTTGACGCCTTGGCGGCCTGCACCCTGCGTGCCACCGGCAATCAGCCCGCCCCCGGTCAGGGCGGCGGCAACAACCAGGGTGGCAACAACACCAATGCCGGAGTGACCGGCAACGGCCCCGTCGCCGCCGACTTCGTGGACATCACCAAGGTGAAGCCCAATGTGCGTACGCCGGCCAGGTCGGCGAAGGCCTCAAAGGGTGTCTTCGTCAGCAAGTGCGGGGTGAACGCCAACAAGCTGTACAACAGCGACAACGTCATCGTCGCGCCCGGTGTCACCAACGGCGCACACCACGTGCACGATTACGTCGGCAACCAGGACAACGACGCCTTCTCGAGCGACCAGGACTTCGCCAAGGCCGGGACCAGTTGCCAGAACAAGGGCGACAAGTCGTCCTACTACTGGCCGGTGCTGCGCCTGCAGGACGGCACCAGGGAGTTCGACGCCGACAAGCAGGGCGGCGGCGCCGAGGGCAACACGGGCCGGATTCTGACGGCCAAGAAGGCCACCTTGGACTTCGTGGGCAGCCCCCGCGGCAAGGTGGTGGCGATGCCCAAGTTCCTGCGCATCATCACCGGTGACGCCAAGGCATTCGTCAACGGCACGGCCAACGCCAACGCCTCGTGGAGCTGCACCGGCTTCGAGAACAAGGTGCAGTTGAAGGACAAGTACCCCCTCTGCCCCTCAGGCAGCGACGTGGTGCGCACCTTCAAGTTCCAGAGCTGCTGGGACGGCAAGAACATCGACAGCGCCAACCACCGTACGCACGTGGCCTTCGCTGACGCCAACGGCAACTGCCCGGCCGGCTTCAAGGCCATTCCGCAGTTGGTGCAGCGTCTGGTGTACGACGTGGACGCACCCAGCGTCAAGGACAACGGCAAGACCCGTCCGTTCTTCTCGTTGGACGGCTTCCCCGAGCAGCAGCACAAGCCGGTCACCGACCACGGTGACTTCATCAACGTCTTCAACCC
>NZ_AEJC01000102.1 GCF_000317595.1 Streptomyces ipomoeae 91-03
GGTCTCGGCCACGGCTGCTCGACCGCGCGGGTCAGCAGGGCGCGGTCCACGGGGCCGGGGACGTCGTAGTAGATGCCGCAGGTGTACAGGGGGCTGTCGGGGGCGAGGCGCTGGGCGACCCACACCCCTTGCTGGGCCGCGGTGAGCGGTAGCGCAGTGTTCATCGTCAGGCCTGCTTCTCGCTCGTGTGTGCCGCCGGGGACTGCCCGCCGAGCAGTTCGGACAGGGCCTCGCTCAGCGCGTCGATCGTCGGGTGGTCCCAGGTCAGCGCGTCGTCCACGGTCACCTCGAACTCGTCCTCGATGTCGGCGGTGATGGCCAGCGCCGTCAGGGAGTCCAGGCCGTAGCCGGCCAGCGGCACGGACGTGTCGATGTCCTGCGGCGAACGGCGCAGATAGGTCGCCACGCGCTCGGTCAGCCAGGTGTGCACGTCACGGTTGCCAGCGGTCATGAGGGTGTTCACTTTCTTGAGCGGAGGATGAGGAGCAGGCCGGGGCGCGGGGCGGCAGGTCGCCTCCAGGTGGGCGAGCGGGTGCCGGACCGCGTACGGGCCTGAGGTGGCCGGTGGGTCTCAGACGGCGAGTGGTCTTGCGGTCAGGCCGAAGGAGCGGCCGGTGTCGCGGCGGTCCAGGAGTTCGGTGAGGAGCGGGTCCTCGACCTGGGCGGGCAGCGGGCCCGGCCGGTGCGTCCCTCGGGCCGAGCGGTGCAGGGCCGCGCGCAGCCAGGCGGGGTCGGCGAGGAAGTTCCCGGGCTCGGCGTGCCGCCAGACCTGGACACAGGCGGTCCGGGACAGCAGGCGGACGTACCGGGTGACGAGGTCGTAGTACTCGGGGCGGGCGTCGACACCGAGCTCCACCGGCGACAACTGGCCGCACACGCCCGCCAGTTCAGCCAGTTCCGCACGATCGGCGGCGACGACGTCCCGCAGGTCGGCGTGCTCGGGCGCCCAGGGCGCGTCGAGAAGGGCGTGCAGCGAACCGGCGATCGGGTCGCGGCCCGCGGCGTGCAGGGCCAGTCGGTCGTACGGCAGCGGCGGCAGCGGCTCCGCGAGGGTGTACAGGTCGGCGGGAGCCTCCGTGCCGGGCCGGTCCCAGGTGCGGCGGGCCAGCAGGGGAAGCTGCGGGAGCAGGCTCATCTGACAGGCGGCGCGCGCGATGTGCCCGAAGCCGACGGGGGCGAGGTCGCGCAGCAGCTTCTGGAACAGCGCGGTCGGACCCTCGCGCAGATAGAAGTGGGCGCCGAGGAGTTCCGCCAGCCGGTCCATGGCCTCCAGCAGCAGCCGGGACACCTCGAACTTGACCGCGGAGGCGTACACGCTCGCCGCGCCGGGCACCAGGTGCAGCGCACGGGCACCGACCGCGCCGAGCACCTCGGCACGCAGCAGGTCGGCGAAGACGCCGGCCAGCACGGAGCGGACGTGCGGCAGGGCGGTGGCGGGGCCGCCGTAGAGCCGGCGCCTGGTCAGGTGGTCGACGGTGAGGCGCAGTCCGGTGTCGAGGATGCCGGTGGCCATCGCGGGCAGGACCGTGCGGGTGATCTGCAGGGCCTTCAGGGCCGTCTCCAGTCCGGAACCGACCGGGCCGAGGACGGCGGAGGCCGGCACGGGCAGGTCGTCGAAGCGCAGCCCGCCGAGCTGGACTCCCCGCATGCCCACGGTGCCGAAGCGCGGCAGATCGTTCAGACGGGCGGGGTCGGCGCTCGCGCGGTCGACGAGGACCAGGGAGTGGCTGCGCGGGCCGGGGCCGGGGTCGGTGCGGGCGAGGACGACCATGGCGTCGGCGCGCGCGATGTTGGTGACGACCTCCTTACGGCCGCTCAGGCGCAGGCCGTCCGGTACGGCGGTCGCTTCGAACTCCGTGCCGGCCATGTCGTTGCCGTGCGCGAGCTCGTGGAACGCGATGGCGATTCGGCGGCCGTCGAGGAGCAGGCGGGCGGCGTGCTCCTTCTGGGGTTCGGCTCCCGCGGTCCACAGGGTGACGCCGGCGATGAGCGAGCTGGCGCCGTAGCCGAGGCCGAGCGCGGGGTCGCGGCGATAGAGGGCGCGCATCACCTCGGCGAGGTGGTCGGCCCGTTCGAAGCGGCCACCGAGCTCGGGCGGGACGAACTCGGCGTTCAGTCCGTAGGAGTGCAGCAGGGATTCTCCGGCGGCGAGCATCTCCGCGCGTTCGTCGGCGGCGAGGATCGCGGTGGCGCCGGTGGGGTTGGCCGGGTCGGAGAGGCTGCCGAGGAGGTGCTCGAGTTCGTCGGCGCGTTTGGGGGCGAGGCCGGTCGTGGTGGTGGTCATGCGGCACCTCCCCAGAGGGTGAACTCCGTTGCGGGTGTGGTGAGTACGACGTCGGCCAGGGCGTCGAAGAGGGTGGTGGCATCGTTGTCGTGGGTGTCGTCGGAGCCGTAGGTGTCGGCCTCGCCCAGCAGGGCCGTCAGGCAAGCCCGTAGCCACAGGCCGTCCGCCCCGAGCTGGCCCGTGCGCAGGGGCGGGTTCTCCAGCCACAGGAGCAGACAGGCGGCAGCGGCGTAGGCGCGTTCGTAGGCCTCGGCCAGGCCGAACGCCGTGCTGGGCAGTCCGCCCGCGACCGGGACGAAGTCGGCCGACTCCCTTTCCAGACGGGCGAGTTGGGCGAGCAGCCGGTCGATGAGGGGGGCCGCCTGCGGTGGTCCTTGGTCGCGTATGCGCGCCGCCGTGTCGGGCAGGGCCTGCACCGCGCTGCATCCCGTGACCGACAGCATCGTCAGACGGTCGCGGTCGAACCGGGGCAGCGGGGCGGTGAGGTCGGCGGCTGCTCGCAGGCCTTCGGCGTCGGTGCGGCGGCGGCTCAACTGGCGTGTCAGACGTGGCACTTGGTTGAGGAGGGCGGCGCGGTTGACGACCGTGCTGCCGTCGAAGATCGCGCAGATGCGGTGGTCGCGCTCCAGCTTGGCGAAGCCCCCGCCGGGCGGTGAGGTGAGGAAGCCGCGCACGCCGAGGAGTTCACCGAGGGAGGTGAGGGTCTCCTGGGTGAGTGTCGGGACGTATGCCTTGGTGAGGGCCGAGATCGTGCTCAGTTCGCCGGGCAGGGTGTGCACCGAGCGGGCGGAGAGCACGCTCACGGCCTCGACGATCAGTGCGGCGGCTGCCGCCCGGCCGAGGATGCGCCGTACATGCGGGACGTCGGCGAGGCGGCGGCCGTACAGCTCGCGACCGGTCGCGAAGTCTCGGGCCAGCCGCAGGGCGTGGTCCGTGGCGCCGAGGGAGAGCGCGGTGCAGGCGATACGGGTGAGCTGGAGGGTCTTGAGGACCACGGCGATGCCGTCGCCCTGCTCACCGACGAGGGCGTCGGCCGGCACCGGGGCGCCGTCGAGGGCGAACCCGCTGATGTCGGCGCCCCGGATGCCGTGCGTCCGGACCTTCGGCAGGTTGCGCCAACTGGCCTCTGGCAACTGGTTCTTGTCCACGAGGAAGAGGCTGAAGCCGCGTCCGCCGCCCGCGGGGTCGGTGCGGGCGAGGACACAGGCGAGGGTGGAGCGGGTGGCGTTGTTGATGAGCCACTTCTCGCCGGTGAGCCGCCAACCGCCGCCGCTGCCATCGCCATGACCGTTGGTATTACCGGTGCCGGTGCTGGTGCCGTCATCGGCCGCGTCCACGTCCGTGTCGGCCACCGCCGTGAACTCGTTCGCCAGCAGGTCGGCCCCGTGGTCGCGCTCGGTCAGCCCCCAGCAGACCGCCTCGCCGGCACGTACGCGCTCGGCGAGCCGGGCGGCCTGGTCCGGGGTGCCGGCCACCCACACCGGGGCGGCCCCGAGGAACGTCTTGCCGTGCGCGATGGCCACGGTGAGGTCGCGGCGGGCGACGGCGCGCAACAGCCGTACCGTCCGGCTGAAGTCGCCGTCCGGGGTGAGGACGTAGTGGGCGGGCAGCCCGGCGTCGTCGAGGAGGCGGACGGCGCCGTCGGGGAACTCCTCGCGGTCGTCGAGTTCGGCGAGCACGTCGGAGGCGAGGACGTCGTCCTCGTGGGTGGCGAGCAGGGTCTCCAGATCAGCCGTGGTGGTCATCGCGCGGTCACCCGCCGGTGCTCGGCGAGGGCGGCGGTGAGCAGCGGGTCCTCGGCGAGGTGCAGGGTGTCCAGTTCGCCGGCGAGGTAGAGGGCGCGCATCGCGGAGCGCTGCACCTTGCCGCTGGTGGTGCGCCGTACGCCGGCGGGCCTGACGAGGGCGACGGCCGCGACCGGTACGCCGAACTCGCGGGCGACGGTCTGCTTCATGTCGACGGCGATCTCGCCGAGCCGTTCGGCACCCCAGTGGGCACGGATCTCGTGCACGGCGACGATCGCGGGGGCGGTGTCCACGCCGTCGTCGTGCCCGACCATGAAGGCGGCCCCGTGCAGGCCTTCCAACTCCTCGTGCTGGGAGCGCAGTTCGTACTCGATGTCCGCGGGGTGCAGATTGCGTCCGTGCAGGACGAGGACGTCCTTGCGGCGGCCGGTGATGTACAGGTCACCGTCGAGCAGGCCGCCGAGGTCGCCGGTGCGCAGGAACGGGCCGCGTCCGTCGCTCGTGCGGGCGTGGAACGTGACGTTGGTGGCGTCGTCGTTCTCCCAGTAACCGGCGGTGACGCAGGGGCCGTCGAGCCAGATCTCACCGATGCGGCCGTCGGGCAGGGCGTCCCCGGTGTCGGGGTCGACGATCAGCGCGTCGGATCCGCTCGGTGCCCCGCATCCGACGAGGACGCGGGACGACTCGTTGCCGGTGGCCGGCCGCAGCTCCCGGTTCTCCAGGGCGGCGGCGTCGACCTCGGTGCGCAGGGGTGGCCGCCCGGCGGTGCCGGAGGCCATGAGCGTCGCCTCCGCCAGGCCGTACACGGGGATGAGCGCCTCGGGCCGCAGTCCAGCGGCGGCGAACCGCTCGGCGAAGGCGGTGACCACGTCGGCGCGTACGGGCTCGGAGCCGTTGGCCGCCTTGAGCCGGGACAGGTCGAGCGTGGCGAGCTGCTCGTCGGTGACCCGGCGGACGCACATCTCGTATCCGAAGTCGGGTGCGGCGGTGAAGTTGACGTCGCAGGCGTCCAGCATGCGCAGCCAGTGGTAGGGGCGGCGCAGGAAGGACATGGGGTCCATCTGGACGTATCCGCTCCCGCACAGGAGGCCGGGAAGCATCAGGCCGATCAGCCCCATGTCGTGGTACAGGGGTATCCAGCCGCCGTACGTCGTGCCGCTGTCGTTGCCGAACATGCGGACCATGCGGTCCACGTTGGCGACCAGGTTGCCGTGGGTGACCATGACGCCCTTGGGGTCGCCGGTCGAACCCGAGGTGTACTGGAGCAGGGCCAGGGTGTCGGGCGACACCTCGGGAGCGGTCCAGGCGTCCGGGTCCCCGTCACCGGCGTCGGTCGGGTGGCAGACCGCGCCGACGACGCCTTCCTCGGCGATCCACTTCTCGACGTCCTGGAGATCGCTGCGCTGCGTCAGTACGGCGCGCACCCCGGCGTCGCGGGCGATGGCGGCGAGCCTGCGGCGCTCGTGGCGGTAGCGGCCCGGCAGTGGGGCGGGGACGGCGATGACGCCGGCGTGGATACAGGCGGAGAAGGCGGTGGTGAACTCGATTCCCGGGGAGTAGAGGAGCAGGACCCGGTCTCCTGGGGAGAGCCGTTCCTGGAGCCAGGAGGCGATGCGCCTTGAATGCAGATCGAGTTCCGCGCGGTCGCGCACTGTCCGTCTGATGTCACTGAAGTCCGAAACGAAGGTCACGGCCGGCTGCTGCGGATTACGCGCTGCCTGTTCCCTCAGCGTCGTGAGTAATTCTCGCACGACAGAAACCGTACAGAATCACGACCCTCGAACCAGTAGTGAAAGGTTCAAGCAACCGTCAAGCAATCCCATCGAACGCACAAGGAAACTTGACCGTTCCATGATCGACTTCGATCATCGGCGGACGTAGAACGGATCTGTGCATACCCCAACCGCGCCGGCCGTCGCCGTACAGGGACTACACAAGAAATTCAAGGAGAGTCACGCCTTACGCGGCGTCGACCTGGAGGTGAACCCAGGCGAAATCCTGGGACTTCTAGGCCCGAATGGAGCTGGAAAAACCACACTGGTAAAGATTCTTACGACCCTCCTCAAACCGGATTCCGGCCACGCTTTCGTGAATGGTTGGAATGTGACGACCAAGCCGGAAAAGATCCGCTCCACGATCGGATTGGCCGGCCAGTATTCGACGGTCGACGGCCTGCTGACCGGCTTCGAGAACCTGTATCTCATCGCGAAACTGCGCGGTGTGGGCCGCCGTACGGCCCGCCGTCTCACGGATGACCTGCTGTCCCGGTTCCGGCTCACCGACGTGGCGGGGCGCCCGGCCGGCACCTACTCGGGCGGCATGCGGCGACGGCTGGATCTGGCCGCAGCGCTCGTCGGTTCCCCACCCCTGGTCGTCCTGGACGAGCCGACGACCGGGCTCGACCCCGAGAGCCGGTTCGACACCTGGGAGGCGGTCGGTGAACTGGTCGCCGGCGGCACCACCATCCTGCTGACGACCCAGTACCTGGAGGAGGCGGACCGCCTCGCCGACCGGATCACCGTGATCGACCGGGGGCAGGTCGTGGCGGAGGGCACCAGCGACGAACTGAAGGCAGCCGCCGGCAACCGGCTCGTCGTATGTGTCGCCGAGGACCACCAGCTCGACGCGGCGGCTCGCGCCGTGCGGCGGGCCACCGGCGCCACCCCGACGGTGGACCGTCGTGCCCGGCGCGTGGAGGCAGCCGCCGCCGACGGCCGGGCCGCACTGGGCCGCGCCCTGACCGCACTTGAGGGCGAGCAGGTCGAGGTGCTGGAGATCGGGCTCAGCCGCTGCACCCTCGACGACGTGTTCCTCGGCCTGACCAGCCGCGCCCGGCGGGAGGCGGCGTGATGACGGCGACCACCGAGGTGCGCGGCACCCGCGCCCCGCGTCGACAGGCACCGGCGACCGGCCCCTCCCCCACCCGCGTCCGACGCAATCCCGTCCTGCGCGTGCTCGCCGAGAGCGCCGACCTCGCCCTGCGCAACCTGCTGCATCTGCGGCGCACTCCGGGGCTGCTGATCACCTGTCTGGTCGAGCCGGTCGTGTACGCCATGCTCATCGGGTACGTCTTCGGCAACAGCCTGGGCGGCCCGGCCTACCGCTCGTACATGGTGGGCGGGCTGCTCGCGCAGACGGTGGCCTTCACCACCACGTTCACCACGGTCGGGCTCTCCAGGGACTTGGAGCAGGGCATGGTCGACCGCTTCCGCGCGTTGCCGATCTCCCGCGTGGCGCTGCTGCTCGGCCGGACCACGTCCGACCTCGCCACCTGTGTGGCGAGCGTCGCCGTCACCACCACCTGCGGTCTGCTGATGGGCTGGCGTCCGCACACCGGGCCGTTCGAGGTCGCCGCCGGGGTCCTGCTGGCGCTGCTGTTCTCCTTCGCGATGTCCTGGATCGGCGTGTTCGTCGCCCTCATCGCGCCCAACACGCAGGTGGCGAACAGCCTCGGCCTGATCTGGCTGTTCCCGGCGACGTTCGTGTCCTCCGCGTTCGTCTCCGGTTCCTCCCTGCCCGGCCCGCTGTCCACCCTGGCCGCCTGGAACCCGATCACCTCGCTGGCGGGCGCGCTGCGTCTGCTCTTCGGCAACACGCCACCGCCCGGCTTCCGAGTGCAGCAGGACTGGCCCGCCCAGCACCCCGCGCTGTACACGACAGCCTGCTCGGTGCTGCTCATCGCCGTCTTCGTCACGCTGTCGACCTGGCGCTACCGCACCCGCACCAGCCGCTGACCGCGACCGCCCTCGCGCCACCACCGGGCCGGGCCGCCCCCCCGCGCCCGCCCCGCACAGGAGCCCCCCATGACCATCCCCACCCTGCGCCTCGGCCTCAACCTCGGCTACTGGGTAGGCGGCAACGACGCCTCCAACCTCCCGCTCGCCTCCCTCGCCGAGGACCTCGGCTACTCGGCGGTGTGGGTCTCGGAGGCCTACGGATCCGACGCCGTCACCCTGCTGTCCTGGATCGCCGCCCGCACCTCCCGCATCGACGTCGGCAGCGCGGTCCTCCAGATCCCGGCCCGCTCCCCCGCCATGACGGCGATGACCGCCGCCACCCTCGACACCCTGTCCGGCGGACGGCTCAGGCTCGGCCTCGGCGTGTCCGGACCCCAGGTCTCCGAGGGCTGGCACGGCGTCAGATTCGGCTCACCGCTGGGCCGTACGCGGGAATACGTCGACCTGGTGCGCCGCGCGCTGCGCCGGGAGCCCCTGGAGTACGCGGGCCGCCACTTCACGCTGCCGCTGCCGGACGGCCCGGGCAAGGCACTCGCCCTGACCATCCGGCCGCAGCGCGAGCGGATCCCCGTCTACCTCGCCGCGCTCGGACCGAGGAACCTGGAGCTGACCGGGGAGATCGCCGACGGCTGGCTTCCGGTGTTCTTCTCCCCCGCCCACGCCGCCCAGCAGTTGGCGCCGCTCAAGTCCGGCCTGGCGAAGTCGGGGCGCGCCCTCGACGGATTCGACATCGCCCCCGGCGTGCCCCTGGTGACCGGCCCCGACTGGCGGGCCTGCGCACGCCGGGTGCGGGGGTACGCCGCGCTGTACCTCGGCGGCATGGGCGGGCGAGAGGACAACCACTACACCCAGCTGGCCGAGCGCATGGGCTTCGGCCCTCAGGCCCGTGCCGTCCAGGAGAGGTTCCTGGCCGGTGACTACCCCGGCGCCATGGCCGCCGTACCGCTCGAATTCCTCGACGCCACCTCGCTGCTCGGGCCGCGGGAGCGGATCGCCGAGCGGATGACGGCGTTCGCCGAGGCCGGTGCCACCACGCTCAACGTCATGCCGGTCGGCCCCGGCCTGCCCGGCCCGGACCGCGCCGCCGGGGCGCTGCGCACCGCCGTCGAGGCGGCGGAACTCGCCGGTCTGCTCGCCTCCGACCCGCGCCCCGCAAACCCCCGCCCACAAGGCACGCACGAAGCACCCCACTCACAAGGAGAGACCCGCACCCATGACCACGCATGACAAGACCAAGCTGATCTGCCTGCCGTACGCCGGGGCGGGCGCCTCCTTCTACCGGCCCTGGCAGGCACTGGCCGGAGACGCGGTGGAGATCGTGCCCCTGCAACTACCGGGCCGCGAACGGCTGATCGACGAGGAGCCCTACCGGGACGCGCACCAGGCCGTCGACGGTCTCCTGACCGAACTGCGGGAGCGGCTCGGCGACGACGGCGGCAGGGTGGCCCTGTTCGGGCACAGCCTCGGCGCGGTGCTCGCCTACGAACTCGCCCACCGGCTGGCCGCCGAGCCCGGCGTCGAGCTGGTCCACCTGTTCGTCAGCGGGTCGCCGGAACCGGCCCGGGGGCGCGAGCAGCGGGCCACCGGCCTGTCCGACGAGGAGTTCCTCGCCCAGGTCGGCGAGTTCGCCGGCTACCACCATCCCGCGCTGGACGACCCGGAGATGCGCGAGATGATCCTGCCCGCCCTGCGCGCGGACGTCGAGATGCACGAGAACTACACGCCCTCCACCGCCCTCCCGCTGGACGCCCCGCTCACGGTCGTCCGGGGTGAGGACGACGACCTCGTCGGCTACGACGACGCCGAGTCCTGGAGCAAGGTCGCCGGCCGGGACTTCGAGCACGTCGAGATCCCCGGGGGCCACATGTACCTCACCGACGCCGCGCCCGCGCTGGTCCGGCTGATCGTCTCGACGGTCCTGTAGCCCCGCCCGCCGTCACCCTCCTCCCTTCCCCCAACGCACCTGATTCTTCAAGGAGTTCCCGATGCGTCTGCACGGCAAGTCGGTCCTCATCACCGGCGCCGCCCGCGGACTCGGCAGGGCCACCGCGCTCGCCTGTGCCGCCGAGGGCGCCGATCTCACTTTGCTGGACATCTGCGCCGACCTGCCCGGTGTGCCCTACCCGCTGGGCACCCCGGGGCAGTTGGCGCACACGGCCGCGCTGTGCCGGGAGGCGGGCGGGGCCGTCCTCACCGCCGAGGCCGACATCCGTGACCTGCGGGCCGTACGGGAGGCGGTGACCCGGGCCGAGGACCGGTTCGGCCGGATCGACGTCGCCGTGAACAACGCGGGCATAGCCGCGCCCTCGGGCAAGCCGGTGCACGAGATCGACGAGGAGGAGTGGTCCTTGATGATCGACGTGGACCTCTCCGGCGCCTGGCGGGTGATCCGCGAGGTCGGCAAGGCGATGAGCGCCCGGCGCGCCGGCAGCATCGTCAACGTCGCCTCCACCGCGGGCCTCGTGGGCTATCGGCACTTCGCCGGGTACGTCGCCGCCAAGCACGCCGTCGTCGGGCTGACCAAGGCGGCGGCGCTCGACTACGCGCCGACGAAGGTGCGCGTGAACGCGGTCTGTCCCGGGTCGGTGCGCGACGACGCGCAGGCCGAGGGCCGGATGCTCGCCGAGATCGCCAGGGCGCTCGAAGTGCCGGTGCACGAACACGAGAAGACCTTCGTCGAGGCGCAGCCGATGAACGCGCTGATCGAGCCCGAGGACGTCGCCGCCGCAGTGGTCTTCCTCGCCTCGGACGAGTCCCGTCAGATCACAGGCTCGGTCCTGACCGTGGACGGTGGTTTCAGCATCCGCTGAGCTCACGCCCGCAATCGCCCTTCCGAACGACTCCCCGGACAACCTCTCCGGAACCCCCGGAACAACTCCCCGCGCCAACAAGGAGTACGACCGTGTCAGGCCCCCTCCACCCCGCGGCCCGCTGCCACGCGGTTCGCGTCCGCTCGGACCGCTCGTCGCATCCGACGGCCCCTCCGGGACTGTGGATCGAGGACGTACCCGTGCCGGCGACGGACCCGCTCGCCGAGCGCCGTCGCGCCGCCGAACTCGCCCGCCCGACCGAGGGACTGCGCAGGGTGCTGCTGCGTTACGCCGACGGCGCCTGCGATCTGGTCCTGGTGGCCGCGCGGGACCAGTGGGACCGCGCGGCTCTCGGACGGCTGGCAGTCGGTGAGTCCGTCGAGCCGGAGGCCGGTGAGTCCGTCGAGCCGGAGGCCGGTGAGTCCGTCGAGCCGGAGGCCGGTGAGTCCGTCGAGCCGGAAGCGGGCCGCTCCGCCACCACGGCACTCGCACCCACGGCGTCCGCACCCGCACCCGCCTGGGGCTTGGCTGACGAAGGCCCCGCCCTCCCGCACCTCTTCGCCCTCGACGACGGCGGCGACGAGGCAAGCTGGCTCGCCGCCCTCGCCGTGACCCTGCGCCGGCACGACCCCGAGACCACCCCGGTCATCGGCACCGACCACGGCACCTTCACCGTGCCGGAGGCCGCCACGCTCGGTGAGCTGAAGCCCTCCCCCGCGGACGGACCCGCACTCGCCGGTCTGCTCTTCGACGAGGCGGAACTCCCCGGCGCGTACGTGCCGTGCCTCGCGCCGCCGTTCCCGCTCACCCTGTCGGTCTTCAAGGACGCGGACGGCTGGCGGCTGCGCTGCGACCACGTCAGCGGTCATGTCTCCACGGAGATCGCCGCGCAGTTCGCCCGGTACCTGGTGCGGGTGCACCGGATGATCCTCACCGAGCCCGGGACCGCGGTCGACGACGTCGATCTGCTCGACGAAGCCGAACACGACCGTGTAGCCGCACTCGGCCGCCCGTCCCGCCCGCTGGTCACCACCCCGGTGACCGTGCCCGAGGCGTTCGCGCGGATCGCGGCGGCGACACCGCAGGGCATCGCCGTGACCGAAGGCGCGGCCGGTCTCACCTACGGCGAGTTGGACGAGCGGTCGACCCGGTTGGCCCACGGTCTGCGCGAGCGCGGCGTCACGGCCGGCGACCTCGTGGGCGTCTGCCTGGAACGCACCGCCGAACTCGTCGTCACCCTGCTCGCCGTACTGAAGGCCGGCGCGACCTACGTACCCGTCGACCCGGCCTACCCGGCGGACCGCATCGCCCACACGGCACAGGACGCGGGACTGCGGGTGGTGGTCACCCGGCTACCGGAGTTCCCGGACGTCGCGGGCTGCGTGCCTGCCACTCCGGACGAACTGCTGGACGCCGCCCAGCAGTTCGCCGACGCCCCGGTCCCGCCGACGGCCACCGCGCCCGACGCCGCCGCCTACGTCATCTACACGTCCGGCTCCACCGGCCGCCCCAAGGGCGTCGAGGTGCCGCACCGCAACGTGATCGCCCTGATCGACGCCACCCGCGAGGAGTACGGCTTCGGCACCGACGACGTGTGGACCTGGTTCCACTCCAGCGCCTTCGACTTCTCGGTGTGGGAGATCTGGGGGTGCCTGCTGACCGGCGGGCGGCTGGTCGTGGTGCCGTACTTCGTCTCCCGCGAACCCGACCGCTTCCGCGATCTGCTCGTGGCCGAGAAGGTCACCGTGCTCAGCCAGACCCCGTCCGCCTTCGCCCAGCTGCTGGACGTCGACCACACCCGGGTCTCGGTCCGAATGGTCGTCTTCGGCGGCGAGCCCCTGGATGCGCGCATGCTGCTGCCCTGGTTCGACCGGCACCCCGAGTCGGTCTGCCGGATGGTGAACATGTTCGGCATCACCGAGACGACGGTCCACGTCACCCAGCAGACCCTCACCCGACGACTGGCACTCGCCGCCACCCGCTCCGTCGGACGGGCACTGCCCGGCTGGCACCTGTATGTGACCGACCCGTCCGGGCGGCTGCAGCCGCCCGGTGTGGCGGGCGAGATCTGCGTCGGCGGCGCCGGGGTCGCGCTCGGCTACCTCGGCCAAGAAGAGCTGACCGCCCGGCGCTTCGTCCCGGACCCGTACACCGGCGGCACCATGTACCGCAGCGGCGACCTGGGACGCCTGCGCCCGGACGGCCACCTCGAACACCTCGGACGCATCGACAGCCAGGTCAAGATCCGCGGCTTCCGGATCGAGTTGGACGAGATCCGCTCGGTGCTGCTGGAAGACCCGGAGGTTCGGGCGGCGGCCGTGGTGGTGCGGCGCGACGACCCGGACGACGCGGCCACCGCCAGGATCGACGCTTACGTGGTCCTCTCAGGCGGCGATCCGGTGACAGTCCGCAAGCGGGCCGCGGGCATTCTCCCCGACTACATGCTTCCCACCACGGTGACTGCCCTGGACACGCTGCCGCTGACAGCCAACGGCAAACTCGACACGGCCCGGCTCCCCGCACCCGCGACGCCCGCCGCGTCGGCCCGGGGCGCCGAGCCCGTCACGGCCGAGGACGAGCTCACCGAGCGGCTGCGGCAGATCTGGAGCGAGGTGCTCGGCACGCCCGTCGGCCTGGACGACGACTTCTTCGAGCTGGGCGGCAACTCCCTGTTCGCCGTCCGCATCGGGGCTGCCATGCGCGCGCAGGGCCTGCCGTCACTACGGCTGCGGGAGCTGTACCGCCACCCGACCATCCGCGGCACGGTCAGGAGCCTCGCCGCCGCGGACGGCTGAAGCCGGCGAGGTACGCGCCGGTCAGGCTGCGACCCAGTACGTGCTGTTGGTGAACTCGCGGATGCCGGCGACTGCGAGTTCCCGGTCGTAACCGCTGTGCCTCGTGCCACCGAAGGGCAGGTGTGGATCGGAGGCGATGATCGCGTTGACGAACCGCGCCGCTGGTGATCCGTCGGGCCGAGGCGACGCCACGGCCGGGTCGGCCGTCCATACGCTCAGGCCAAGTCCGTACGTGGTGGCGTTGGCAGGCCGTACGGCGTCCTCGTCGTCCGGGCAACGGTGATGGCGGCCGGCGGCCCCAAGGTCTCCTCGTCGAAGGCGGGTATGCCCGGGCCGGTGTCGTCCAGGACCACGAAAGCGTCCGAACCGCCCAGTTCCAGCACGGCCTTTAGGGGTCCTCGCAGAAAGATCGTGTTGTGGCACGGTGGAGATGTACGTGATCCCGTGTTGTTGTGGGGTGTGTCCATGGCACGGCGGAAGCCGTGGGAGGTCAGCGACGACTTGCGGGCGGTGATCGAGCCGCTGTTGCCGAAGCATGAGCGGCGCTTCCGGTATCCGGGGCGCAAACGGATCGATGACCCCAAGACGCTGCAGGGTGTGCTGTTCGTCCTCTACACAGGTGTCCAGCGGGAGTACCTGCCGCAGGAGCTGGGGTTCGGGTCCGGTCCCACCTGCTGGCGGCGGCCGGCCGAGTGGCAGGAGGCCGGGGTGCGGGAGGAACTGCAGCGGGTGCTGCCGGACGGGTTGCGGGCGGCGGACCCTCTCGACTTCTCCCGCGCCGCCATCGACGCCTCCCACGTCCAGGCCAAGCGGGGGCGAAGCAGCCCAAAGGTCGGCCCGGGCCTGGTTGACCGTGCACGGCCGGGCTCGAAGCATCACGTGCCGACCGACGCCCGCGGCACCCCGTTGCGGGTGTCGCTGACCGGAGGTCACCGTCACGATGTCACCCGGCTTCTGCCGCTGATCGACAGCCTTGGGCCGGTGCGGGGCAAGCGGGGCCGGCCCCGGCGCAAGCCCCGCACGTTATACGCCGACCGCGGCTACGACTACGACATCTACCGCCGCCGCCTGCGCGAGCGCGGCATCACACCGAAGACCGCTCGACGGGGCCGGCCACACGGCTCGGGCCCGGGAAAGGTCCGGTGGGTCGCCGAGTCCGCCATCGCCTGGCTCCACGGCCCTCGGCGCCTGCGAATCCGGTGGGAAGTACGCGACGACATGCAGATGTGCGGGCCGATACCTGCGTACTGCCCTGATCAGACTCCATCTTGAGGCGTCGAGCGTCACGACGAACTCACGGGTTGTTGCGCAGTGGGGCCGCGACCAGGGTCGATCACCTGTAGCGATCATTTCATCACCCTGATGGCGGTATCAGTTGGCGACCGCATTCACCTCGCTCCTATGGTGAAGCCCATGCGTTCAGGTGATTGAACGCGCGAACCTCACATGGGAGGTCGAACCATGTACCGAACCAAGCTCCTCGCCCTGGCCTCCGCCCCCGCGCTGGCCATCGGCCTGGTGTCCCCCGTCATGGCCGAGGTCGCGGCCGCACCGGCCATGCGGCAGTCCGCGCCCGCCCAGACCGACCCGTCTTCCGAGGGCGCCAAGCAATGGGGCCCCTGGGTCTCCATCCCGGCCGGCGCATACCGCCAGGCCTCCGCCTACTGCCCTCAGGGTCAGACAGCCACCGGCGGCGGCGGCCGGACCGAGGCCGGCGGCACCTCCAAGACCTACGTGGTTGACACCTACCCGAGGGGCACAAGGGGCTGGTACACCTCGTGGCGCAATACGGGAACGGCCAGCGAACGAGTGCGGGCCTACGCCCGTTGCGCCACCTGACGGCGAGCACGCACTCGGGCGCCGATCCGGTCTCCGCACCGCCGACTGCGGCGAGCGGGAAGACCTGGTGGCCCTCTTGCGCTCCCCGGCCTGAGCCGGGGGCGCGAGGAGGGGGCCAACCGGAATACGGCCGGAACAGGGAACCGCAGTAAATGCGGGTACCTGCTCTTGTCCAGGAGCCGTGCCCCCCACAAGTCGCCGTGAGGCTGGCGCGGTAAATGCGCGGTTTGCTGCGGCAGCCCGACGAGGCGTCACAACGTGCTGGCCTGCGGGCTCTTGGCCCAACGGCACCTTTCCCCCGTATTCCGGCTGGCCCCCTGGATACCGAGATGCGTGGTCAGGCGGTGCTGTCCCTGGTAGCTCTCCAGCCGAATCCATGGAGCCATGGAGCCTCTGGGCTGATCGCGCCGGCAGCGTTGTCCGGGGCCGAGTCACGAAGCTGGTCCCGTTCGGGATCTTCGTGAGGCTCGATGATGGGACAACAGGGCTGGTGCACCGCTCCGAGCTACCACCAGCAGGGCGGGAACAGGCGTTTCGTATCGGTGATGAGATGACTGTGCGAATCACTGAGGTCGATGTACCTATGCGGCGTATCCGTCTGTCACTCGCAGGGACGGACGATGTCGGGGCGGGCTCTGGGACCGACGCGCCACTGTGTAGGCGGCCCTGACGGCTCCCGCAGTCCACCGTTCGGAGCGCCAGGCGGGGCAGCCGGTTCAGTTCGACTGAGCCGCGCGAGGCGCGGAGTGGCCCAGCGCCCCGGCAGGCCCCCGCCGAATCCTGTAGCAACGCCCGCGTTCGCTACCTACAGTCGCCGCATGGCCACCAAGGACGAGACCCCAAGTCAGCTCGACATCATCGTGATGCTCGAAGACCAGACCAGTGCCTGCAAGGCAGCACGCGACGCCATCGCCGCCGGCGGCGAGGTAATGCTTTACGACGGACAGCCGCCGCAGTGGATGGTCGCCGGCATCGCTGCAGCGAGGCTGAGGCGGTCGTTGAAGATCGGCCTGACGACCCTCGGCCTCGACGAGACCGTTGAGATCCTCCTCGCTCGGCACCGCGACGAGCAACTGCGTACCGGCAACATCGTCGCAGCAGACTGGTCCTGGTTCTTCACCCCGTACTTCGACGCCACCGGGACCGAGCTCTTGGCGTGCAGCGGCGTCAAAAACGAGCGTCCCTCGCAGGATGACGGTCAGAAGCTCCAGCAGTAGAGGCCACCACCCGTGTTCACCGCAGACGCTGCGAGACAGGCAATTCCCTGCAGGACCGCCAGCAGATCATCGTCGGTCATGTCGTCCCCGTCCTCGGACCAGAGCCGCGTGGTCCAGCGACCTGCAAGCTCTTCCAGTTCGGCGGAGCTCGCGTTGGCCAACGCCCGGGTCAGCCGCTGTGGCAGAGCGAACACCTCAACGCCATCGTTCAGGGGTGCGGTGACCCACTCCGGCCACGGCCGCCACGCATGGAGCTGCTCAAGCGGCGGGACCTCGACCGAAGGGGCCTCGAAGTACATGTCCCACTCGGCAATGGCACTGTCCGGCTCAATAAAACGGCAGGTCACAGACTCAAAGGCCTCACCAGGTCCCCGCAGGCGCGTCGCAGCGGCCGCCTCGTCGTCGGGGGCGAGGAAGAACACTATGTCGTGGGCCATCCGAGCATGATGGCAGCCCGCCGAGCAGACACGGGTGCTGCGTAATCGGTCTCAGCCGTCTGATCGGCGGGCCACCTCGGCTGCGTATGCGGTCCGGACGGCCCCGGCGGCCCAGCGCTCGGCAGCTGTGGGGCTGATGCCGAGCAGGCGCTGAAGGACCACGGGCGGCATCTGTGTACAGAGATCAAGCAGGGCCGCGCATGGTCCGGCTTCGGTAGGGAGTCCGATCTTGCGGAGGCGCCGGCTGAGCTGTTTGCTGCCCAGTGGCGTGCCAGGTCTCTGAGTCGGAAAGAGCCAGGGTGCGTTGAGGTCGTTCGACATCACGGTGTGCTGGTGGTTGTTGGCGATATCGACGAGTTGGAGGACCAGGCCGTCGAGGGGTGGTGGCGGCCTCAGCGGGGTCCTGTTGAGACGGAGGGCGACGCCGTTCTCGTCGTGGATGACGTGTGCCGTGGTCGGTCGGCAGGCCCTCGCGAGGTACTGGCCATGGAGCAGGACCATCAGCCCGGCGACGCGGTCCTTGGTCTCGATGGAGTCGTCGCTCAAGAGCCGCCGGGCGGTCGCCCAGCGTCCATCGGCGTCGAGCGGGCGGTGGAAGACCCTCCGCGGCCGGGCCGGGATACCGATTCCGGAGGCGCACTTGCTGCGGACCGCCCATCGGACGAACGGTCCCGCGTCGTAAGGGCCTTGATGGTTCTCGGAGGTGAGCCGGAGGTCGACGAGGGGCTGTCGGCAGGTCGCCAGGGTTTCCCCGTGCCCCTTGATCCAGTTCAGGAAGGCGATGGCCTTGGCGATCCGGGCCTGGGCGATGTCGCTGGCGTAGGCGGAGATCGGTTTGCCGCGGGCTCGTCGCCGGATACGTGCGATGCGGTCCCAGCGGGCGCAGGTGGTGATCAGACGGCGGTCTCTCGAACGCCGGATGGACGAGACACTCCACGCCACGTACGACAAGGCCGTGGACGCTGGGGCTTCGAAGGCAGAGACGGCGGTCGATCATCTCCGTGCAGCGTTCTCCGAGGCGTACGGGATCAAGCCCGACCCGAGCGCCGCCTACTCCCGTGCTGTCAAGGCCGTTGAGGCCGTCGCCAACCCGCTCTTCCTTCCCAACGCGCCCGAGCCCACCCTCGGCAAGGTGCGTGATCACCTGGATCAGGGGCGGCACAAGTACGAGATGGTCATCTCCGACAAGACGGGGGCGCCCGCAGACATTGACGCGGTCGTCGCGAGGATCAGCCTGCTCTGGCACGGGCAGCGGGACCGCCATGAGGGAGGATCCACCAGCGCTCCCGTGACCCAAGAAGTTGCGGAAACGGCCGTGGACACGGCCGCGATCCTGGTCCACTGGATCTCTAGCGGCAGCATCCGGAAGAAGTAGGCGCGGCAGGGTGCCCGCAGCGGCACCCGCTTACGAGTCGAGCGGCTGGCACAGGTCCAGGTAGCAGCGCAGCCGTACGCCGGGCTGCCCCGCATCCCGCGTCGTCTGCTCCGCTGCGGCCGTCGCCCACCGGGCGGCGAGCAGCTGCTGGAAGGCGAGCACGGTGGCGTCGGCGGCGGCGACATCGACGACGAGCAGGCCCGCTCGCTCACGTGCGTCTCGTGGACCGGGTCCATGTACGGCACTACGCCCAGGCGCCCATGGAGAGTTCCGCCGCAGCCGTGTCTTCACCCGACCAAGTGGCGGGCCTCAGTCTGCTTCGACAGAGAGCGTCGTACTGGAATCGGCGTCGGCATACGGCCGGGCCGGCCCTGTCGCCGGATTCGTCGACAGGGCCGGTCGAGAGCGCGTCAATCCTGCCTACGGGAGGACTACTCGCCGCCGGAGAACGACCATGAGCCGCCCCTCCCTGAACCGTCCGACTGGGTGGTCACAAACCACCCGAACTCATCCGTGTACAGATACATGCCGGTGGCCACGTTCCTTACCTTCGTGCCGTTGGAAGCCTGGATGTAGTCCCACTTCTGATAGTTGCCACCGTTGCACTGCATGTAGTACACATCGCCGGCCGCGTTGCTGTCGAGGCACTGATTCGTGTACGCCTTGACGATTTCGGCCCCTCTCCGGTCCCACAGCTGGTTCCGATCCCCGAAACGGCAGTCTTCGCCGACCACATCCCACCTGCCAGGGGAGAGCTCGGTCGTCTTGGCGGTGATGCACCTGTCCTGCCCCACCGAGTAGTCCATCCTGATCCAGGTGTTCTCGGTGGCGCTCGCGGTCGGTGCGAACAGTGCCGCGTTGGCGACGGACGCGGCGATCGTCGCCAAGGTGACCATGAATATCCTCTTGGGCTTCCGGTTCATGCCTGATTCCTCTGCTCGGTGCTCGATGCTCAGTGTTTCGATGCCTGGTGTTCGATCGGTGCGGCCGCTCTCGAATCTCCTCATGTACGTCATGTCGATTTCCTCCGCCTGGTCACGCTCTGCGAGTGCCTGGGATACATGTCGGGCCCATGGCAGGCCGTATACCTTGCCTTGTTTCGGGTTCAACTCGGGGTGATGCCATGCTGGGCTTGCCTCCCCGGGAGCAGGGGTGAGTTCTGGCCCCGGGAGGGATCGCCCCAAGCGCTGCACTGGGCTACGAACTCATGCCGAAGCCGCCACCGCGCGTGTGGGGCGGAACCCGGCATCAGTGCCCGGATGAACTACTGGCTCTGCCCCTGGCCTCGACAGTGGTGCCCTGCCGGTTCAGGAGCGACCCCAAGGAACAGGCTGCGCCTTCCGCTGTCGACAGGGGGCCGGCCAACGCCAGTTTCTGTGGTGCACAGGCCAGGGTCCTTTCCGAGGTTTGTTGATGTGTTCTCACCGCCGTGGTGTCGGCACGGCGTTGCACGGTTTCCGGAGGGTCAGTCCGGCACTTGGACGACCGGAGCTTGTGGGGTCATCCGTCCCAACCGCAAGCCTCATGGGACAGTTTGGGACGCTGGCACGCCGAAATGCGGTCTGACCAGGGCGTATTCAATGGCCCGGGAACACTGAACGGGACACGGATGGGACGTAATACCGACGCGGCCTGATCCCGGGGAGGGCCGCCACATACGGCCCTCCCCAGATGGTGGTTCCGATCGGCGAGTCCGTTGGCTCGCGAGGAGCGAGTCCCATGTCGAGGCCGTTCGGTTGCTCCGGCGGCACTGGGACCGGCCGGAGTGGTGCTGCTGAAAGCGCTGCCCACGATCAACCATCTGTGGATCGCGAAAAGCCACTCAGCCGTTGTACGGGGCGGTGACGTCCAGGACCCAGGTGACGCCGAAACGGTCGCAGAGCATGCCGTACAGCGGCGCCCAGGGCGCGGGCTCCAGCGGGCGCACGACGGTCGAGCCCTCGGCGAGCTTGCCCCACAGGGCGCTGATCTCCTCGGCGTCGTCACCGCGTACGGAGACGAAGAACGGGTTCCCGCCCTGGTTCCAGGGCAGTTGCGAGGGCACGTCGTAGGCCATGACGTGGAAGCCGTTGTCGCCGGCCACTTCGCCCCACATCACCCAGTCCGCCTCGCTCTCGTTCTGCACGGCGCCCGCGTCCTTGTAGGTGACCGCGACGGTACGTCCGCCGAAGACGGACTGGTAAAAGTCCAGCGCCTCACGTGCTGTGCCCCGGAAGTTCAGGTGAGTGGTGGTCGTGACGGACATGACCTGCTCCTTGCCTCGATGTGACGAATACGCCGCCGACCGTCCAAGCCCCAGTGGCGGCTGCCGTGACCAGGAGCGATGCCTCTCGAACGGCTCGTAGGCCACCATGGCGGAGGTAGAGGACAGGCTGTGTCCTGTAGCGCGGTGAAGATGGATCTCATGCATAAGACATCCGCCCGGCTGCTCTCGCTGCTTCAAACGCACCGTGACTGGTCCGGCGAGGATCTCGCCAAGCGTCTCGACATCACCTCGCGCACCGTGCGCCGTGACATCGACCGCCTGCGCGAACTCGGCTACCTGATCACGTCCGTCAAAGGACCGGCCGGCGGCTATCGCCTGGAGGCCGGCACTCACATGCCACCCATGCTGTTCGACGACGCCCAGGCCGTCGCCCTGGCCGTCGCGCTGCGGACCGCAGCCACCGGCACCACCGTCGCCGAAGACGCCACCCGCGCCCTGGCCACCCTCCGCCAGGTCATGCCACCCCGTCTACGCCACCGCATCGACCTGCTGCGCATCACCGCCGTCCAACCGCCCGCGGCCCGCGACACCCCTCAGGTCGACACTCAGGGCCTGGTGGACCTGAGCCGAGTCATCCACGCCCGCGAGGAACTGCGCTTCGACTACACCCCCGACCCAAGCACCTCAGCCGACAACCCCCGCCGCGTACAACCCCACCACCTGGTCACCTGGCGTCATCGCTGGTACCTCGTGGCCTGGGACCTCAACCGTGAGCACTGGCGCACCTTCCGCGTCGACCGCATCCGGCCCCGCACACCCACCGGCCCCCGCTTCGCCCCCCGCGAGCTTCCCGGCGGCAACGTCTCCACCTTCATCACCAGCCGATTCCGCGGCAACGACGGCACCACCACCGACTGGCCCTGCCAAGGCGAAGTCGTCCTCCGCCTCCCGGCCGCCGACGTCGCACCCTTCGCCCAGGACGGAATCGTCGAGGAACTGGCCCCCACCACTGCCGACTCGCCCTCGGCTCCTGGTCATGGACCGGACTCGCCGCAACCATCGGCCGCTTCGACACCGATATCGAAGTCATCGGCCCACCCCAACTGACCACGGCATTCGAAGACCTCGCCGCCCGCTACGCCCACGCCGCACGCACCACGGGACCAGAGATCGGTCCGACGCCGTGAGAACAAGACGTACCGCCCCGTCAGCCGTCCGTGGACCCAGCAGTATCCAGGGCCCTCGCTCTCGTCAAGCGCTCCACGGCTCCAGCTGATCGGAAAGTGTTCCATCTGGCCCGGCCGCCCTCATCGCATACGGCGATCTACCGGCCCAGTTCAGGAAGTGTCTACTGCTGGATTCCTCTTTCGGTGGTTTCGGTGGGTATAGATGCAGGTAGCGGGGCGGTTGCGGGTACTCGGGGGCGGGTGCTGGGGCATGGTGCTGCGGGCATGGCCGGGCCGTGACGTAGACGAGCAAGCGGTGGTCCACCGTCTGGCGTCGGCCGGAAAAGCGCCGAAGGCTCTGCTGGAGCGATGCCGGATGGTGGAACTGAGCTGGGACAGGTGGCTGGTCCCGCAGATCGCCAACGAGCTGAGGTGCAGTCAGAAGACGGTGCGCCGCCGGCTGCACCGCTTCAACCGCTCCGGACTGCAGGGCCTGGAGGATCTGGGCGGGCAGGGCCGTAAACGAAGGATCACCGAGGCCGAACGCTCCCGGATCATCGCTCTGGTCAAGCAGACCCCGTCCGGCCGGCTCGAGGTCCAGCCGTCGAATGACGTGCGGGCGCCCGACGAGGCCGGACCGGCGGAGTGGACACTGAACGCGCTGGCCGCCGCTGCCCAGGAGCTGGGCATCCAGGCGGGCCGTTCCCAAGTGCGCAGAATCTTGTCGGCCGAGGGTGTGCGCCGGCGCCGCACCCGCTCCAAGGACCCCGACGTCGAGGGAAAAGGACACGGATCATCGAGCTCCACACCAGCCCGCCCGGCGGCGCGACGGTGGTCCGCGCCGACGAGCTCGGACCGGTGATCCCGCGCACCTTCCCGCCGGCACCGGGCTGATCGCCGGACGGGCGCCGCATCAAGAACGAGATCGATTACTCCCGCGGCCCGGAGAAGACCTGGGTCTACGGTGCCCCGCGCCCCAGGGACGGGCAAGCGGTCACGACGACCGCCACCTCCCACAACAGCGCCTTCTACCAGCAGTTGCTTCAACTGGTCGAGGACGCCAACCCCACCGGGGGCATCTACATGATCACGGGCGACCTGTCCTCGCACAACAGCGTGTCCACCCGCACCCGGCTCGAGGACCCACCAACGCATCAAGCACGTCTTCATCCCGGTCGGCGCCCGCCGGCTCAATCTCCAAGAAGGCTGATGGCGCATTTTCCGCCAGACAGCTCTGGCCGGCTCCTTTCGCGACCGCGACCACATCAGCCACGCGACTCGCGTCGCGACCGACCAGCCCAACACCCCCGCCCGGCCCTGGATCTGAGGCAGACCCGCACCACCTACCAGGCGCTCACGCCGCCGCTATGTGTACAACCTTCGAGGAATCCAGCAGTAGTCGCTCAGGTCCGGCCCGTCTCTTTCCCGTCCGCTCCCCCGCCTCACGTACCAGGCAGGAAAAGCACCTGATGGAGGAGTCGAGTCGATGTCCGATACTGATCGTTGACATGAGAAGACGAACAGGGCTACGTTCGGCTCACCCAATAGCTGCTCACATCATGGCAACAGATATCCAGTACCGAGTTCTGCGACAAGCGAGGCGCGGCAGAATATCTCGACATGGGCCGCTGTATCCGACCGAAACAGCATCACGCAACGGGCGAGAGGGTAACATGGCCGGCGCTTATCCACCGAATCTCGGTCCTGCCTTTCCATGGGACTGCCGTTGACGTCAGCAGCGACTGTGTCCGGCGTCAGCTCACGGAATGCAAGT